>NZ_JBFBAS010000015.1:0-170155 GCF_040682335.1 Streptomyces sp. NPDC051219 | reverse complement strand
CGGAGCTTCGTTGCGTACGTCGCGCACCCACCGGACATCGTCACACCACCGCGACCTGCATACCTACAAGATCACCCGACTTTGAAATCGCCCTGCAATCCGCGACCGCAAGGGCCGGTCGAGGAGGTGTGTCTCGCCGATGTGAAAATCTGGGGGCCGCGACGCGCGGCGGGCACGATGGCGGGTTGCGACACGGTTGGGCGGGGCTGACCCGCGCGGGCTTGGCCCCCTGGCTCCCGATGGTCGCCCGTATTGCGGTGCGCGAAGGCTGGGACGTGGACCGGCCCCGGACCGTGCGCCGTGCCGGAGCCAGCGCGCTGGCCGCAGAGTTGGCGCAGATCCTGGCCGATGGTGCCCCGTGGCTGCCGCAGTTGATGACGGCAGCGGGAGCGGTGAGTGCGGACCGGACGGGAAAGGTGACGGCCGAGCATCTGCGGCGCGGGGCCTGACGTGTCCGACTGCCTCTCGCAGCGAGGACCGCCGGGCAGGGCGACCATGGGAGGGCAGCGCGCGCTGCTGCAAGGCCTGGTGTCCTCCGGCTGCTGCGGCCGGCTCATGACCGTCGGATACCCCCTGCGGCAAGGCCATGAGGTCGCCGACTACCGCTGCATGACCCGCGTTATGGCGGCCAGGTCTGCCAGTGCATCACCGGTGCCGGCAGCCACGATGCAGTGGCCGAGCTGCTATCGGCCCAGCTCGCTCCGGTCGCCGTCGCGGCCGCCCTCCCGGTCACCGACGTGGCGGTGGATAGCCGTACTGCCGCAGCCATCGCCGCGGTCTCGCAC
Source organism: Streptomyces sp. NPDC051219 (assembly GCF_040682335.1). Classification (NCBI taxonomy): domain Bacteria; kingdom Bacillati; phylum Actinomycetota; class Actinomycetes; order Kitasatosporales; family Streptomycetaceae; genus Streptomyces; species Streptomyces sp. NPDC051219. The sequence goes on along the minus strand of NZ_JBFBAS010000015.1, from coordinate 169,370 downwards.
CTCCACGCCGGTGGCGGGGCTGTCCCGGGCAGATGGAGGAACCGATCCAGCTTGCCTCGCAAGACAGCTGCTGATCCGCCTATGCCGAAGGTCTAATTGTGGGTCACTCATCCAGGCGCGACGCTTGATCCATCAAGGGCAGACCGATACGCCAGCACATTCAGGGGCGCAGCGTCGTCAGTTGTCGCCAACTTGGCCGATCAGCCACGCCCCTTGAGGTCACATGGCCCTGCCCATCTAGTAGAAGAAATGGCCACACATGCACAGCATTATGGGTAACTAGAAGTTGGTGAGCCTGGCCGGGTCCGCCCGTAGTATGGCCTCCTGCGCGAGGCGGAGCGGGGGCCCCGGCTCGATGCCGAGTTCCTCCCTGATGACCCGGCGTGCCCCGCGGTACACGCCCAGCGCGTCGCCCTGGCGGCCCACCCGGTACAGGGCGACCATCAACTGCCGGTAGAACGGCTCCCGCAGCGGGTGCTGCACCACAAGGCCCTTGAGTTCCTCGATCACCGCATGGTGGCGGCCGAGAGCCAGGGCGGATTCGATATGCAGCTCGACGCAGTTGAGCCGCTTTTCTTCAGCGACCGCAGCGAACGAGTTGATCTCCAACGAGCCGGGAATTCCGTCCAGAACCGGGCCCCGCCAGACAGTAAGGGCTTTCCCGAGATGCTCCCAGGCAGCCAGGTAGTCGGCCGCGAGGTAACGGGCTCGGCCGCTTTCGTAACGCTCCTCGAACACACGGACGTCGAGATGAGCCTGGCTCAGATCGAGTATGTAACCGGGTGAGACCGTCGCGATCGGCGACGGTCTTCCCGGACTGCTCAGGAGCTTCCGTAATTGCGACACGTAGACACGCAGGCTGGCGGCCGCGCAGCGCGGGGGATGCCGCTCCCACAATTCTGCTACCAGCTTGTCCCCCGGTACGGTCTCCCCCGCCCGGACGGTCAGGAGGGCGAGCAGTTTGGCAATCTTCGGTGGTGCCGGTGTCAGATCGACGTCGCCGCGGATCACGCGCAGTCGGCCCAGTACCTCGTAGCGCAGCGGATGGTCGGACTGTGCAGAGTGCAGGGACACCTAATTACCCCCTGAATGCGTGTCACGCATTCAACTAGTCGAATCCCCCGTCCCCGAAATTAGGCTAGCCCAGTGGTCGTTACGTGGTCATTAAAAGGAAGATAACAGCCGAGACGGGGCCCGAATGTCTCATTCCAGCCCCAGAAAGAGCCGAAATTCAATTATTGAAACGCCCCCCGCGACGAGCCGTGGGACGGCGCGAGGCGGCCGGCTCGAGGAATCACCTCTGCCGACCGCCTCGGGTCCGGACCTTGCCGCAGATCAGGCCGCGGGCACCTGCTCAGCTGCGAGTGTCCCGGCCAGCCAGGAGAACAAGCGGTCGTGGAACAGCCCCATGGCACCCGAGTGGCAGTGCGCGCCCCCGCCTTCGTCCGCCGTGAAGACGTGCAGCGTCTTGGCGTTGTTCAGCCCCGTGTACACCTTCTTCGCGTGTTCTAGGCCGGCGAAGAACATGTCCTCCTCGGCATCGAGCACCAGCACGGGGCAGCGCACCCGTCCGACGACCTCGGAGAGGTTGAAAGCGGGCATGAGGCGCAGCAGTTCGGCCGGTGTTCCGGCGCCGAACGTCCACATGGCCTGCCGCAGCAGCCAGCGGGTGAACGTCTGCTGAACCGCGATCCCGTACATCACCGGGTTGGCGAAGTCGTCACAGCCCTGCTCGACCCACTCCAGCACGAACGGCGGCAACGCCACCACGTCACCGAGCTGCCAGACCGCGTCGTGCGCCACACATCCGGCCAGCCGGTGCTCGAACGCCGCGGCCCGTACGGCCAGCAGGCCGCCGAGACTGGTGCCCATCAGAACCAGGCGCTCGGGGTCCACCCCCGGCCGGTCGAGCGCGAAGTCCACGGCCGCCGTCACCACCTTCTCCCAGTCGGGCCGGAAGGTGAGCTCCTGTTCGCGCAGCACCGAGCCCTGCCCCGGGCCCTCCAGACAGAGACAGTGGTAACCGCGGGCGAGAGCGGCGGCCGCAACGAAGAAGTACCCCTCTTCGAGCGTGGAGTCGATCCCGCCGTGGTGGATGATGGTCGGCCGGGGCCCTGCGGAGTCGTCCGCCCGGTAGAAGTGGCCGGGCAGCCAACCACCCTCGTACGGGATCCTGACGAAGTCCGGTGCGTTCTCCATCAGTTGGGCGGCCTGGGCGAATGTGTCCCTGGAGAGCCGCATCAGCCGGATGGCCTCGGGGTCACGGGTGGGATCGTCGCGCAGGAAGAACTCGGCCGTGCGGTAGTAGTTGTGCGCGCGCAGCAGCGCGGCACGCGCGTCGACGGGCCGCTGCTCGCCGAGTGCGGCCGTTCCGAGCCGGTGTACGCGCTCGGCCAGTGCGGTCCACTCCCGCCGCCAGGCGTCGGTGTCGCCGTCGGGGATGCGCGAGGCGACGGCGATGATCTCGCCGAGCTGTGCGCCGCCGAAGTCCGCGTAACCGGCGGCGCGCAGCGCCTCGTAGTCGAAGGCCGGATCGTCGAAGAGGAATTTCATGGCTGCGGCTCCTGGGGGGAGGGAGTGGTACAGGGTCCGTGCACGGCCGTCCCGTACGCGCAAGCTGCTCAGCCGGACGGGAGTTCGGGGTGAGTCCTCGTGCCGTTGAGGAAGGTGTCCACGATCGATTCGGCGAACGCTGCGGACTCCACGGTCTTCTGACGGAGAATGAGCCGGGAGAGCATCGGCCCGGTGAGCAGCTCGATGGCCTGGTCCACATCCAGGCCGGGGCGCAGTTCTCCGCTGTCCATGCCTTCCCGCAGCGCCTGTCGCAGAGCGTCGCGCCGGGCGGCGGTCACCGTGTCCTCGAAGCGCTCCACCAGCTGCGGGCGGCGCACGGCCTCGCCGAGGAGTCCGGCGAGCAGGCGGTGCAGGTTGGTGTCCTGGCCGCGATGCCGGATCTGGTCGGTCAGACTCACCAGCTTGTCCCGCAACGGGAGTCCGTCCAGCGGCGGGGCGGGCAGATCGAGGCAGCCCAGGGCGGCGAGTACCAGTTCTTCCTTGTTGCGCCAGCGGCGGTAGACGGTGGCCCGGGCCACCCCGGCGCGCTGCGCCACCAGGTCCATGGAAAGGGCGCTGAAACTGCGGCCTTCGCCCAGGAGGCCGAGGGTGCTCTCCAGGATCGCGCGGTCGGCGGCGGGATCGCGTCGCCGACCGCCCCTGGGCATGCCGCCCTCGGCCTCCGGCTGGGTGTGTGCCGGCATGCAGACCTCCGGGGGCCTGGACTCGCGGGGAAGAGGTGGTGCCCGAACTGCCTTTTCTTGCCGTGCAGTTCGAAGTTAAGCCCGGGTTCGTACCGAGTCAATGGTGTATCGATACAAGCTTGACTCGTATCTCGCCCTCAGGACGCCGAACACGGCCCCACCGCACACGCGACGAGGAAGTGACCTGCGACGGTGCCGCTGGTGAACCGCCAGTCCGGCGCAGCAGGACAGTGCCAGAGACCGCCGTCCCGGCTCGCCTGGCCGGGCTCGAAGCGGACACCCGAGAAGTCCAGTCCGAGCCCGATACCCAGGGCCTTCGCATACGCCTCCTTGAGCGTCCACAGACGTACGAGCATGCGATTGCGCTCCGCGTACGGCAGTGTCGCCAGCGCCGCCAGCTCGTCGGGGTGGCAGACGCGCTCGGGCAGTCCGGGCGTGAGCAGCGGCCGGTCCTGTGCCTCCACGTCCACTCCTATCCGGCGCCCCCTGGCGACCCCGACGAGCAGGAGGCCGGCGGTGTGGCTGATTCCGCCGTCGAAGCCCGCCGGGGCACGCACGAGAGGGCGCCCGTGCGTGCCCCGGCCCAGCACCACGCCCGCCGGATCCGCGTCCCCGGCGGCGGCGACGGCCTGACGCAGCAGCAGTCTGGAGCCGAACAGCCTGGCCCGTACGGTGGGTTCACGTGTGGACTGATACCTGGACCAGTCCGCCCCGAGCAGTTCACGTGCGGGCGGGCACGGGGCTGACGCCCAGTCCGCCAGCCGGCCGTGGCACAGGGCGTACCCGTGGCGCCGCGCGTTCTCCCGGACGGCGCCCCAGCGCCCGGATGCCGGGAGCCGCCCGGACTCCGGGAGCAGAGGGCCGACGGAAAGGCCCGCCGCGGCCGATCGGTCCATCGCGCTCTCCTGCCGTCAAGGCCTGATTTCTGCCTTCGTCGCGCCGCCAGAAGGCGGCACCGCGTGCCAACACGGTGGGTGCGCGGGCACACACCCACCGTTGTATCGCCTCCGTCGGACTCCGTCCGAGGAACGCCGGACCTGCGACGTGCGCTTCAAGCACGCCTTTACACGTCCTTTTCACTGCCCTCCAACGATGAAGGAACAGATGGCACTTGGTGCCTTGCAAGGTCGGCGACAGGGGAAGAAATGCACCGGACACTGACGGACGCCGTACGCGCCGGCGTGGAACAGCACCCCGAGCGTGACGCGTTCGTGTATCTCCACGAGGATGGGCCGGTCATGAGGCCCGAACGGCTCACGTACGCGGAGCTGGACCGCCGGGCCCGGCTGGTGGCCACCCGGCTGCACCGGGCGTCCAAGGGCGACCCCGCCCGCCCCGTACTTCTGCTCTATCCGCCCACGCTCGACTTCGTGACCGCGTTCCTGGGCTGCTTCTACGCCGGGCGCACGGCCATCCCCGCCCCGCTCCCCGACGAGCCCGGAGAGCGGCTCGCCCGGGTCAGCGGCATTCTTCGGGACGCCTCGGTGGGGGCGGTGCTGACGCTGCCTCAGCACCAGCAGGACCTCGCCGCCTGGCTGGCCGCCTCCGGCGAGCAGGATGTCGTGTGCCTGGGGGTGAGCGGCTCGGACAGCGGGGATCCCGGCCTGTGGTTCCCGCCCGACGTCCGGAACAAGGACGTGGCCTTCCTGCAGTACAGCTCGGGCTCCACCAGTGAGCCCAAGGGCGTCATGGTCACGCACGCCAACCTCGCGGCCAACCAGCTCGCCATCCAGCGGGCCATGGACACCCCGCACGGCGTCGTCACCGGCAGCTGGCTGCCGCTGTACCACGACATGGGTCTCATCGGGATGACGCTGCACCCCTTGTGGATGGGCGGCACGAGCGTGCAGATGTCACCCATCTCGTTCATCAAACAGCCGCACCGCTGGCTGCGCATGATCAACGACTACCGCGTCGAGGGAACCGCCTCGCCCAACTTCGGTTACGAACTCTGCACCCGCCGGGTAACCGAGGACCAGTCCGCGGGGCTCGACCTGTCCAGTCTGCGAGTCGCCCTCAACGGTGCCGAGCCGGTGCGTGCCGACACGATCCGCGCCTTCACGGCACGCTTCGCCGCCCACGGACTGCGTCCCCAGGCCATGCTTCCCAGCTACGGGCTGGCCGAGAACACGCTGCTGGTCTCCGGCGGCGACACCGACCGGCCGCCCGTCGAACTGCCCGTGGACGCCCAGGGGCTGGAACAGGACGAGCTCCGGCCCGCGCAGGAGGGCCGGGCGGCCAGGACGCTGGTCGGCTGCGGCTGCCCGGAGGGCACCGACGTCCTCGTCGTGGACCCGATGACCCGGGAGGTGTTGCCGGACGGCCGGGTCGGCGAACTGTGGCTCCACGGCCCCTCGGTGGCGGCCGGCTACTGGAACCGCCCCGAGGACACCACCGCCGCCTTCCGGGCGACGACGGCGGACGGACGCGCGGGGTACTTCCGTACCGGCGACCTCGGCGCCCTGCTGAACGGGGAGCTGTACGTCACCGGGCGGATCAAGGAGATGCTCATCCACCACGGCCGCAACCTCTACCCGCAGGACATCGAGCAGGCCGTCCAGGACTCGGGGCCCGCCTTCCGGCGCGGCGGCGGCGCCGTGTTCACCGTCTTCGACGCCGGAGCCGACCGCGCTCACGTCGTCGTGGTGCAGGAGCTGCGCGCGCAGTACCACAGCGAGCCGGAACTGCCGGCACTCGGCGCGTCGGTACAGGTACTGCTGAGCCGCCAGTTCCAGCTGCCCGCCGCGAGCGTGGTGCTGGTTCGCCCCGGTGTGATCCGCAAGACCACCAGCGGCAAGACGCAGCGCACCCTCATGCGACAGCTGTTCCTCGACGGCGCCCTGCCCGTTCTGCACCAACGCCTGGAACGCCCGGTCGCCGCCCTGGTCGCCGGAAGCGCAGCCGAAAGCACCGCCGGATCCACGTCGATGGCCACTCCCGGCCGCTGACCACCCCGGCCCCTCAACGGGCCCGGACACCGAGAAGAGGTACGCCATGCCCATCGTCCCCGAAACCCGCACCGAAGCCCGCCCCGAGAACTTCGACTTCGCGTGGTACGACCGGACGGCCGCCGGCCTGGAGGAGTGGCTCACCGACCGTGTGGCCTTCCACCTGCACCGGTCCGCCGAGGACATCGATCCGACCACGCCGCTCGCCGACTACGGAATCGACTCGGTCGCGGCGATCGGTATCTGCGGCGAGATAGAGGAGCGCTATCGGCTGCCGGTCTCCCCGACGATCGCCTACGACTTCCCGACCGTCCGCGCGATAGTCGCGCACCTCGCCGAACGCATCGCCGACGGTGGCGCCGGAGGGTCGTCATGACCGAGCGCGAGCCGGTCGCGGTCGTCGGCCTCGACTGCCGCTTCCCCGGTGCCCGCGACGCCAAGGAGTTCTGGGAGCTCCTGATGGAAGGCCGGGACGCGACCCGGCGCGTGCCGGACCAGCGCTGGGACGCGGACCGCTACCACGCGCCGTCCCAGGCCACTCCCGGCGGTGCCCCGGAGGCTCCGACACCCGGCCGGAGCAACACGGTGCGCGGCGGCTTCATCGACGACCCGGACGCCTTCGACCCCGCTTTCTTCGGAATATCGCCGCGGGAGGCCGCCGCCATGGACCCGCAGCAGCGATTGCTGCTGCAGTCCTCCTGGCGCGCCATCGAGGACGCGGCGATCGCCCCCGAGGACCTGGCCGGCACCGCCACGGGGGTGTTCGTCGGAGTGATGGCCAACGAGTGGGCGTTTCTGCAACTGGCGGAGTACGACCGGATCACCGCACGCCACGGTTCCGGCAACGGCTACTTCATGGGCGCCAACCGGGTCTCGTACCACCTCGACCTCAAGGGCCCCAGTCTGGCGGTCGACACGGCCTGCTCCTCATCGCTCGTGGCCGTCCATCTCGCGGTCCGTGCGCTGCGCGCGGGCGACTGCGACTACGCCCTGGCGGGAGGCACCAACCTGGTGATGACACCCGTCATCAACATCTTCTACTCCCAGGCGGGCCTCTCGGCGCCCGACGGGCGATGCAAACCGTTCAGCGCGTCGGCGGACGGCATCGGACGGGCCGAGGGGGTGGCCGTACTGGTGCTGCGCCGGCTCGGCGACGCCCTGGCAGACCGCCAGCCGGTGTACGCCGTGCTGAAAGACAGCGGCGTCAACCAGGACGGCCGGAGCAACGGGATCACCGCGCCCAACCGCTGGGCACAGCAGCAGCTCATCGAGGGCGTGTGGCGGTCCGCCGGCGTCACCGCGGACGACATCCGCTTCATCGAGGCGCACGGTACCGGAACGCTCCTCGGCGACATGATGGAGGCGCAGGCACTCGGCCATCTGACCAGCAGCCGCAGCGACGGGACCATCGCGCTGGGGTCGGTCAAGAGCAACTTCGGGCACGCCGAGGGCGCGGCCGGAATCGCCGGGGTCGTCAAGGCCGTACTCGCCCTCCACCACCGGACCGTGCCGCCCAGCCGGTTCGCCGAGGACGAGAACCCCAAGCTCCAGCTGGCCGATCGGCGGCTGTCGCTGCTCAGATCCCCGCTGCGGCTCCCGGCGGGCAGTGTGCACGCCGCCGTCAGCAGCTTCGGCATGGGCGGCACCAACGCGCACGCGGTCCTGTCCTCCGCGCCCCGAGCGGTACACCGGCCCGGTGGCCGAGCCCCGGGCGTGTTCACCGTCTCCGCCCGTTCCGCGCAGCAGCTGCGTCCCAACCTGCTCGCCCAGGCCCAGGCGCTGGCCCGTCTGCCCGAGGACCGGCTCGCGCAGCTGTGCTGGACCAGCAACCGGGTCAAGTCCCGGCTGCCGCACCGCGCGGCCGTCGCCGCATCGGGCCTGTCCGAGCTGGTGGCGGGGCTGCGTGAGGCGGCCGAGCACTCCGGCGGCGGGCCGGGCCGCGGCGCGCGGCGGCCGGCACCGGCGGTGGCGTTCGCCTTCACCGGGCAGGGCGCGCAGCACCCGCGGATGGCCGCCTCCTGGTACGACTCCTCCCCCGTGTACGCGCGGCTTTTCGACGAGATCGACAAAGCGCTCGCCGGCCACCTCGGGCTGTCGGTGCGCGACGCGGTCCTCGACGGCGACCCCGGCATCGACCGTACGGGCCTGGCCCAGCCCGCGCTGTTCGCGGTGGAGTACGCGATGGCGGGCACGCTCGTCGAGGCCGGTATCCAGCCTTCGTTCGTCATCGGGCACAGCATCGGCGAGTTCGCCGCCGCCTGCACGGCCGGGGCGCTCGACGCCGGGGATGCCGCCCGGCTGGTCGCGCGCCGGGGTGCCCTCATGGAGGCGCTCCCCGAGGGGGGCGGGATGCTCGCGGTCCCCCTCTCCGCCGCCGACGTGGGCGTACTTCTGAGCGAGCACCCAGGGCTGTGTGTCGCCGCGGTCAACGGCCCGGACAGCACGGTGGTCTCCGGTGACATCACCGAAGTGGCCGCGCTGCTCGCCGTGCTGGCCGATCGAGGCGTCGCGGCACGGCCACTGACGGTCTCGCACGCGTTCCACTCGCCGCTGATGGCGCCCGTCGTGGAGGAGTTCCGCCACGAGGTCGCGGACGTGCCGGTGCGGCGGCCCGCCGTGCCCGTCTTCTCCACCCTGCACGGGCGCCGGCTGGCGGACGACGAGCGGATGGGCGCGGACTACTGGGCGGAGCAGATCACCGCGCCGGTACGGTTCGCCGACGCCGCGGCCGCGCTGTTCGCCGCCGGGGCGACCCATGTCGTCGAGATCGGTCCGCGCGCCACCCTCACCCCGCTGCTGGCCCGCCTGAAGCCGGACTCCGGACCCCCGGTGAGCTGCCACGCCGCGCACCGGGGAGACCATGCGCCCCGGCACCGGCTGCACCAGCTGCTCGGGGAGCTGTGGTGCGCCGGGCTCACCCCCGACTGGGACGCGCTGTACCAGAACGCCGACCGGGTGCCGCGTCGGTTGCCGCCGTACCTCTTCGACGACACCTTCCGCGCCTGGCGCGCCGGCGCCCCCTCGGCGCTGCCCGCGTCCGGCCCCCTCGCACCCCTCACGACGGACGCGGCAGACGCCGTCCCGCCGGTGGCGGACCGTGCGGAGGCCTCGCCGGCGGTCGGAGCCCGTGTCTTCCCGCGGCACGTCCGCGAGGTGACGCACCGTCTGGTGTGCCGGGTCGGCGGACACGCACCGTCCGCGGTGCACGTCAACTCGCGCCTGCACGAAGACCTCGGCTTCGACTCGATCCAGGTGATGGAGCTCAAGACACGGATCGAGGACGAGCTGCCGCAGCTCGGCAGCCTCCCCGTCGAGGAGCTGCTCGCGAGCCTGGAGACCGTGGGCGACCTCACCGGCTTCCTGAGCGACCGCCTGATGGCTCCGGCAGCTTCCGCACCGCCCCTCCCCGTACCGGCAAGCCCGGAAGGAACGCACTCATGACCGTGACTGCCGCGTACCTGGCCTCGGTCGGCACCTGCCTGCCGGGCGAGCCGGTGGACAACGCGACACTGGCCAAACTGGTCGGCGTCGACGAGCAGTGGGCCGACATGTTCATCGGCAACACCAGCCGCTACTTCGCGGTGGACCTGGCGACCGGTCAGCTGCGGCACACCCTGGCCGACCTCGCCGCGACCGCGGCGGACCGCGCCCTGGCGCAGGCGGGCCTCGAAGCGGGCGACATCGACTGCATCGTCATGGGCACGGCCACCCCCGACCAGCTGATGCCCGCGACCGTGAACCTGGTGGCGGACCGTCTCGGCATCGACAACGTGCCCACCTACCAGCTCCAGTCCGGGTGCGCCGGGGCCATTCAGGCCATGGACGTGGCCCGTACGATGCTCCTCGCCGGGCGCTGCGCGACGGTGCTGGTGATCGGTGGCGACGTCTGCGCCAAGCACCTGGAGACGGACTTCGACCCCGGCTCCCGTACCTCCGCCGAGCTCGTCAACTACGTGCTCTTCGGCGACGGGGCCGGTGCCGCCGTACTCAGCGCCGAGCCGCTCGGCCAGGGCATCGCAGTCCCCCAGGTACTGAACCGGCTGGTCGGCCTGGGCAGGGAGCCCGGGCAGGTCATCGACTGGTTCGGCCTCGCCGACCGGCACAGCGACCGGACGGTGGTCTCCGAGGACTACAAAGCCATCGAAGCGGCGGTGCCGGTCATGGCGTCGCAGATGTTCTGGGAACTCCTCGACGGCCTGGGGTGGTCGGCCGAACAGGTGGACTACCTGCTCCCGCCCCAGCTCTCCGGCCGGATGAGTGACCGCATCTCCGCATCGATGCCCGCTCCCCGGGCACGGCGCATCAACGTCGTACGCACCGTCGGCAACAACGGCAACGCCCTGCCGTTCCTCCAGCTCGCCGAACTGCTCGAACAGTGGCAAGGTCCCGGTCGAGCCGTCACGGTCGCCGTGGAGTCCAGCAAGTGGATCAAATCCGGTATCGCCCTGGAGCGCACATGACCACGACGGAACACACCCGAGCCGACACCGTCGCCGGCGCGAGCGGTGCCTGGCAGGACCCCGGGGCGCTGCGCACCCTGCGCGGCCTGTACGCGGACGGCCGGCTGGAAGAGGAGTACGGAGCCGTCCGGGCCCTGCTCACCCGGGTACCGGACAACGATCTGCCGGCCTCGGGCCAGCTGCTGGCCCGCCTCGACCGGGAGGCGGTCCGCCGGCATCACCCGGATGTACCCGTCGTCACGGTCGCCGTCACCGGCCAGTCCACGGTCGCCCCGCTCGTCGGTCCGCTGACCGCCGAACTGGCCCGGCACGGCGTGCTGCTGGAGCCGGTGCTCTCGCCCTACGGCTCGTACCTGCACGACCTGCTGGGGCCCGGCAGCCCCGGCGTGACGGGCCCGGGCCCCCAGCTGACCCTGTGCCTTCTCGACACGCACACGGTCTTCGAGGAGGTGCCCGTGCCCTGGCGCGTCGAGGACGTCGAGTCCGCCGCACGGGCCAGACTCGCCCTCATCGGCAAGGCCGTCCGCTCCCACCAGGACAGCGGCCGCGGACCTTTGGTGCTCAACACCGTGCCGCTGTTGCACCGGCACACCCACCAGCTGGTGGACCGCCGTTCCCGGGCCCGGCTCGGCGTCGTGTGGCGTGAGTTCAACAGCGGGCTGCTCGCTCTCGCCCAGGAGCATCCGGGCCTCGTCGTCGTCGACCTCGACCCGCTGGTGAGTGGGGGGACTCCGGCCTACGAGCCGCGCACCGGCCTGTATGCCAAGGCCCGGCTGGCCGAGGGGCTGCTCGCCGGGTACGCCCGGGAGATCGGCCACCTCGTGCTCGGCCGGCTGGGCAGGACCCGCAAGTGCCTGGTGCTGGACCTGGACGGAACACTGTGGGGCGGGGTGCTCGGCGAGGAGGGGCCGGGCGGCATCGAGCTCGGTTCGGGGTTCCGCGGGGAGGCCTTCGCCGAGTTCCAGCGGGTGCTCGCCCAGCTGGGCTCCCAGGGCGTACTCCTCGCCGTGAGCAGCAAGAACGACGCGGAGGCGGTACGTGAGACGCTGCGTGAACACCCCTCGATGCTGCTGCGCGAAGACGATTTCGTGTGCGTCAACGCCAACTGGTCGGCCAAGCACGACAATCTGCGCGACATCGCCGAGCGGCTAGGCCTGGGCCTGGACAGTTTCGTCTTCGTGGACGACAGCCTCTTCGAGTGCGGCCTGGTCCGGGAGCAGTTGCCCGAGGTTGCCGTGGTCCACGTCGACGAGGAGCCCGCCCTGCACCCGGCGGCGCTGCTCGCCGACGGCTGGTTCGACCTCGCCGAGCTCACCGATGAGGACCGCGAACGGGCAGGCCGCTACCGCACCGAGGTCCGCCGGCAGGAGTTCCGCGAGGACGTCGGCTCGTACCAGGACTACCTCGACGGTCTCGGGATCGAGGTCACCCTGCGGCCACCCGCTCCGGCGGAGACGGCGCGGGTCTCCCAGCTCACCCTGCGCACGAACCAGTTCCATCTGGCCACCGAGCGCATGCAGGTGACGCAGGTGCACGCCTGGTCGGAACGTCCCGGCCACAGCGTGCTGGTGGTCCGTTCCCGCGACCGGTTCGGCGATCAAGGGCTGGTCGGGGTGGTGTTCCTGCGCCGCGTGGGAGAGGAGCTGCGCATCGACAACTTCGTGCTCAGCTGCAGGGTCTTCTCCCGGGGCATCGAGAGCGCCTGCCTGGGCGCGGTACTCGCCCACGCCGGCGCCACGGGCGCCCGCAGTGCGACCGGCCGCTACCTGCCCACGCCCCGCAACACCGCCTTCGCCTCCTTCTACACCGACCACGGCTTCGCCCCCGGCGGGCCGGACCCGGACGATCCCGATGCCCTCTTCTTCCGGCACGACCTGAGCGACATCGCCCCCGCCCCCGCCCATCTGCGGCTGCACGCCGACTTCGAGGGAGACACGACATGACCACCGCCATCGCCGACGCGGCGGAATTCTGCACGCTGCTGGAGGAGGAACTCGGCTTCCACCTCACGCCCCAGGACCTCGACCGCCCCCTGGACGACCTGCCGGAATGGGACTCGGTGCACCTGCTGCGCCTGGTCACGGTCGTGGAGAGCCGTACGGGACGGCGCCTCCCGGTGGCCGGCCTGCTGGAGGCCTCCACCTTGCGGCAGATGTACGAGGTGGTGGTACGCACATGACCGTGACCGTGACCGCGCCCAGCGCGACGCCGACGGCCTGCCTGGTCCGGACCCCCCGCGAGGACGCCCCGCTGCGGCTGTTCTGCTTCCACCACGCGGGCGGCGGGGCGTCGTTCTTCGCGCCGTGGCATGGACGGGTGGTGCCGGAAGTCGACGTGGTGCCGGTGCAGTTGCCCGGCCGCGAATCCCGCTTCCGCGAACGTCGCTTCCACGACGTCCGGACGCTGGCCGAGGCACTCGACCGCGAGCTCGCCCCCTGGCTGGACCGTCCGTACGCCGTCTATGGGCACAGCATGGGCGCCCTGGTGGCCTTCACGCTGGTGACAGCCCGGATACGGGCCGGTGGCCGGGCGCCGCACACGCTGTTCGTCGGCGCCTATGCGGCACCCCACCTCACTCCGGCGCTGCCGTCGGCCGACGGGTACGCGGACGACGAACTCGCCCGCTTCCTGGTGGACATCGGGGGGCTGAGCCCGCAGTTCCTCGGCCGGCCCGACTGGCTGCGGGCCATGCTGCCGGTCGTTCGGGACGACCTGCGGATCTGTGCCAGTCATGACCGGGCGGGGCTGCCGGATCCGGCCGACCCGGAGGTCCGGCTGCCGCTCGACGTCCAGGCGTTCGCCGGTGCGGACGATCAACTGGTTGCTGCGGACGGCGTGCGGGCGTGGGAGCGGTACGCCCGGCGCTTCGAGATGACGACCGTGCCGGGGGGCCACTTCTTTCCGCGCGAGGCGCCCGACGCGTTCTTCGACGTACTCAACCGCTCACTGACCGGACTTATCCGCGGGCCGGGCGGACGACGCGGGGAACGCGGGTGATCCGGCGCGCGATCTCCTCGGTGTTCTTCTCGTACAGCGTGCGCTGGTCCCCGATGCCGGGCATGACCCACAGCGGTCGCGACGCGCCGTCGGCGAAGGCGAGACCGCCGGTGTCGGGCCGCAGCCCCGTCAGGGTGAGGGCGAACGGTTCGAGGTAGTCGATGTCGTTCCCGGAGGTGAGGCGGAAGGGGCGGTCGTGGCCGGGGTAGATGACATCGGCCAGGCCGACGACCCGTTCGATGCTGAGCGCGGCCTGGTCGGCATCCCAGAAGACGAGCGGGTTGCGCCGTGTCTGTGCGACGTAGGCGAAGTGCAGCGCGTCTCCGGTGATGGCGGCCCGCCCGGCCTCGGTGTCCACCAGTACTCCGATGCTGCCGGGCGAGTGGCCGGGCAGGCCGACGACAGTGACGCCGGGGATGATGTCCTGCCCGTCGACGACCTCCCGCACCGGGAGCTGCTCCAGCAGGAGCCCCGTCCAGGCGGGAGTGGCCCAGTCGCTGGCGTGCGGGGTGTGGGCGTACCGCCGCTCGTCGGGGTGGATCAGCAGGGTGGCGTGCGGGAAGAGGTCGATGTTCTGTACGTGATCCCAATGGGCGTGCGTGAGGACCACGGTGTCGATGTCGGCCGCCGTGAGGCCGCGGGCGGCGAGCGCGTCCCACAGATGGGGGCGCCGGCCGACGTGCGCGGCGTCGACGAGGATGTTCCGGGGGTGTCCGGCGGTGTCGGTGCCGCGGACCAGGAACACTCCGCAGAAGGCGGGATAACCCTGGTCGGTGTCGATGGCGTAACCGGGCAGGAGGATGTCGATCGTCGGCATGGGACTCCCTCGTCGGTGGCTGTTGGCAGGTGTACCGCGGCCGCGGGCCGAGGCCCCGGCCCCGGCATCAGCGGTCCGCCGTCGCGCGGATGGCGGCGCGGAGCCCTTCGAGGCTCCGTGGATTCGTGAGTGTGGACAGGTCACCGGCCGGATCGCCGGTGACGCAGTCGCGGATCAGCCTGCGCATCACCTTTCCGGTGCGGGTCCTGGGCAGTTCGGGTACGGCGAGTACGCGGCCGGGCCGGAAGGCGTGCCCGAGCGCGGCGGCCACCCGCCCGCCGATCCGGTCGGCGTCGGGTGCCGTCAGTACTCCGCCGGCAGGCACCACGAAGCACCAGAGCGCTTCCCCCTTGATGCGGTGCGGCACCCCGACCGCCGCCGCCTCGGCCACGGCGGGATCCCCGAGAACGGCGTCTTCGACCTCGGCAGGCCCCAGCCGCTTGCCCGCCACCTTGATCACGTCGTCCAGCCGCCCGTGCAGGAACCACTCCTCGCCGACGCGCGAGGCAAGATCGCCGTGGGACCAACGGCCCGGCCGCCGGCTGAAGTACGCATCAGCGAAGCGCTCCGGCGCCCGCCAGAGTCCACGGGTCATCCCCGGCCAGGAGCGCCGCACCACCAGTTCCCCCGGCACTCCTTCCGCGGCCTCCCGGTCGGCCGCGTCGACGACGACGGCGTCGATGCCGAGGCAGGGACCGGTGAAGCTGCACGGCGACTGCGGCACGGTGGGCGCGGAAGCCAGCAGGGACCCGCCGACCTCCGTGCCTCCGCTGATGTTGATCACGGGGCAGCGCCTGCCGCCGAGTTCGGCGAAGTACCAGTGCCAGGCGTCCTCGGTCCAGGGTTCCCCGGTGGAGCCGAGGATCCGCAGCCGGGACGGGGCTGCGGGGAGCGAGTCCCGCGTCATCATCGCCCGGGACAGGCTGGGCGAGCTGCCGAACACCGTCACCCCGTGGCCGCCGAGCAGCTGCCAGAGCCTGTCCGGCCCCGGATGGTCGATCGCACCCTCGTAAGCCAGGACACAGGCGCCCGCGAGGGTGCAGCCGACCGCGATGAGCGGGAACATGATCCAGCCGGGGTCGGTGACCCAGAAGGCCACATCGTCCGGGCGGACGTCGAGGTTGTAGCGGACTTCCGAGCCGACCTGGAGCGGAAAGCCCCCGTGGGTGTGGACCGCGCCCTTGGGCCGGCCGGTGGTGCCGGAGGTGTGCATGAGGAGGAACGGGGCGTCGCCCGGCAGCGGGACTGTCTCGGCGGGTTCGGCCGCGGTCAGGCGACTCCAGGAAACGGTCGCCGGCCGCGGCGCGGGGGTGCCGTCGGGCTCGTCGCTCAACTCGGCACCCACGACCACCAGATGGCGTACCGCCGGCACCTGGTCCGCCGCCGTACGGGCAGTCGCCTCGATGTCGTGCCGCGTGCCGCGCCGTGTCGTGGCGGCAGCCGTGACCAGGACCCCCGCTTCGGCGTCGGCCAGCCGTACGGCGAGCGCCTCGGAACCGAAGCCGGAGAACAGCGGCACGAGTACGGCTCCGACGCGGGCGCAGGCGAAGAGCAGTACGAAGGCTTCGGGACCGGGTGGCAGGCAGGCCGCCACCCGGTCCCCCTCCCCCACCCCGAGGCCACGGAGTCCGGTGGCGATCCGGGCGCTGAGCTGCGCCACCTCGCCGTAACGGAGCAGGCCGCCGGTCCCGTCCTCCCGTTCCCAGCGCAACGCGACGGCGTCGGCGCGTCCCTGCTGCACATGCCGCTCGAGGCAGGAGTCGACGAGGTTGGTGCGGCCGCCCGGGAACCAGCGGGTGGCGGCGATGCCGCCGCGGTCGTCGAAGACGCGCAGCGGCGCTTCGCGCCAGACGACGCCGATGTCACGGGCTGCGTGGGTCCAGAACCACTCCGGATCGGCGGCGGACCGGCGTTGCAGTTCGCGGTAGTCGTCGATGCCCTGGGCCCGGCAGAAGGCCGCGACGTTGCTCTGCTCGGTCAACTCGCGGCTCGGGTACCAGGCGTACTCACCCATCAGACACCGCCCGGGTTCTCGATCAGGGCCGCGATGCCCTGTCCGCCGCCGATGCACAGGGCGATCACGGCGAACCGCCCTCCCGTCCGCCGCAGTTCGTGAGCCGCCTTGAGCAGCAGGATCGTGCCCGTGGCGCCGATGGGATGACCGAGCGCGATCGCCCCTCCGTTCGGATTGACCCGTCCGGGGTCCAGCCCCAGGTCGTCCATCACGGCGAGCACCTGGGCGGCGAAAGCCTCATTGAGTTCGATCACCGCGATGTCGTCGGGGGTGAGGCCGGCGCGTTGCAGGAGTTTCCCGATGGCCCCGACGGGCGCGAATCCCATGATCTCCGGTTCGAGTGCGGTGACGACCACGTCGCGGAGCAGGCACAGGGAGGGAGCTTCGGCACCCGGACCGGCGCCACGCGTCAGCACCACCGCGGCGGCGCCGTCGTTGAGCCCTGCCGAGTTCCCGGCGGTCACCGTGCCGCCCTCCGTGAACGCGGGAGCGAGCGTGGCCAGCTTCTCCACCGTCGTGCCGGGGCGGGGGTGTTCGTCCTGTCCGCACTTGCCGGCCCGAGTGATCACAGGAATGATCTGGTCGGCGAACCGCCCCTCCGTGAGCGCCACGGCGGTCCGGCGCTGGCTCTCGGCGGCCCAGCGGTCCTGCCGGTCGCGGGAGATGCCGAACCTCTCCGCCACGCGTTCGCCGGTCAGGCCCATCGGACCCTGCGCGAAGGGGTCGGTGACCAGTGAGACGGTGCCGTCCGTCCGGGGCTGCCCGGGGAGTTCGTCGGCCGCCCGCTCGCTGTAGTCGAGCAGCGGCTGGCGGGTCATCGACTCGTTGCCGCCGGCCACCATGACGTCGGCCTCGCCGAGGGCGAGTGTCTGCGCTGCGGACCAGACGGCCTGAAGACCCGAGCCGCACAGCCGGTTGACGTTGTACGCGCGGACATGGACCGGCAGCCCGGCGGCCAGGGCGGCGCGCCGCGCGTTGAACGCCTCCGGCCCGACTTGGCCCACGCAGCCCAGGACCACTTCGTCGACCGCGTCCCGCTCGAGGCCGGCGCGTACGACCGCTTCCTGGATCACCAACGCACCCAGCCGGTACGCGGGGACCGAGCCCAGCGCGCCTCTGAACCGCCCGACGGGCGTACGGGCCCCTTGGACGACGGCGATGTCGGGCAGCATCAGAGGTCACTCCTTCGCAGTGGCACGGATGAGGAGGGCGTCCCGGTCGGGCCGTATCAGGAGCATCGAGATGACGCCTCCGGCGATCAGCAGCCAGCCTGCGAGGTCGAACGCCTGGGCGTACCCCGTCGCTTCGCTCGGGGCGGCATCGATGATCCGGCCGGTCACATACGGCGCGAGCAGGCTGGAGAGGGCGGCGAGGGCGTACGACAGGCCCAGGGCGGCGCTGCGCCGGCCGGGCGGGCAGATGTCCGCGATGGCGGAACTGGTGAGCGGTGTCTGCCCGTTGCCGGCGGAGAACGCGACGACCAGCAGGGGCAGCAGGAGAACGGCGGGGCCCACGCGGGTGGTCATCAGCAGGCAGACCCCGGCGAGCAGCGGCAGGGATCCGCCGAGCAGGCCTTGGGCGACCCGGGCCGAGGTACCCCGGCGCAGCAGCCGCTGCGCGACGGCTCCGGCCGTGAGGACCAGCAGGGCCATCGAGACTGCGGGCAGTCCGACGATCCCGCTGATCTCCGCGTCGCTGAAGCCCGCCTGCTCCTCCAGGAACAGCGGCAGCCAGGCGAAGCCGAGCGCCAGGGTCCACATCACCGTGAAGGCGGAGAACGTGGACCCCACCCAGGTGCCGGTGGTGACGATGCGCCGGAAGGGGATCTCGTGGTCGGTCCTGCTCCGGGTGGCCCCGCTGCGTCCGGTTCCGCGCCGTGCGGCCCCCCTCCGTGCGGCGACGGAGACGGCGTCGGCGACCGGGGCAACGGCCGGCAGCGCGGGGGCCGATACTGCGGTATCCAGAAGTGCGGCTGCCGTCGGCAGTGCCGTGTCCTGCGGTGTGCCGACCGGACGTTCGCTCTCCGGCCGCGCGCCGTCGAACCCCGCCGTGTACGGCCCGCTTCCGCCGAGCCGCAGCCAGACGATCACCCACAGGATCCCGATACCGCCGAGCAGGCCGAAAGCCGCGCGCCATCCGAGGGTGTTGCTCACCAGGATGACCAGCGGAGCAGCCACCACGGTGCCGCCCGCCCCTCCGGCGACCACCACGGCCGAGGGCAGCGACCGCTCCTTCTCGGGAAACCAGGTGAACGCCGTGTAGTTGGCCAGCGGGTACCCCGGCCCCTCACCCGCGCCGAGTACCACGCGGGTGGCGACGAGGATGCCGAAGCCCGCCGCCGGGAGCAGGATCGGCAGCTGTGCGGCGGCCCAGACCAGCGCGAGCGCGGCGAGCAGCGGGCGGGCGCGGACCCGGTCGCCGAGAAAGCCGACCGCGACGGCCGAGACACTGAACAGCAGGTAGAAACTGCTGGCGATCACTCCGAACTCGGTGGCGGTGAGCCGCAGATCGTCCTTGATGGGGCCGGCGGTGAGACCGAGTACGGCCTTGTCCGCGGCATTGATCACGATGAAGAGGGCCAGGACGGCCAGAACGGTCCTGGCCCGCCGCCGGCTGCACGGGGTCGTCGCCGGTGGCGCGTCGGTCTCGAGCTTCATCACGACCCCCTCTCCCCCGGAACGGAACGGCACCGTTCCGGCTCGTTCAGGGAACGTACAACGGAAGGATGCGGAACGCAACCGTTCCGTTCCGTGTTAATCTCCGATCATGGACACGCGCCCCGACACCGACACCGGCCGCCCGCCCACCGGAGCCGCCCTCCTCCGGGAGTCCGTGACCGAGACCATCCGGCAAGCCATGTTCGAAGAACTGGCGGAGGCCGGATACGCCCGCATGTCCATGGAGGCCGTGACCCGCCGCGCGGGTGTGGGCAAGGCCGCGCTGTACCGTCGCTGGCCCTCGAAGGAGGCCATGGTGGTCGAACTGATCTCCGAGGCGGCCGGTGAACACATCCCCACGACCACGGACTCGGGCTCGCTGCCGGGCGATGTCGAGAGGTTCATCAGGGAGACCCTGGGCGCTCTGCGGCATCCGCTGGTGGGCAGGATCATTCCGGACCTGCTGGCCGAGTCGGCGCGCAGCGGCACGCTGCGCGAGGCGCTCCACGACGCGGTACTGGCGCCCCGCCGCGCGGCGGTCGCGACGGTCCTGCGCCGGGCGGCGGACCGGGGCGAACTGCCGCCCGACATCGACACGAGCCTCGCCATCGACCTCTTCGGCGCCCCGCTGTACTTCCGCATGCTGGCTGCCGGCGGCCCGACCGACGACGCCTACATCGCCCGCCTCACCCGCGCTGTCGTGGCGGCGATCGCCGCCGGCCGCTAGGGTCTCCCGGCGGCGAATCCGAGCCGGAGCCGCACCGGCAGTCTCCGCACACTGTTGCCCACAAAGCTCGCGTGCCGGGGCAGTTCAGCCGCCGGAACCGCGAGATCCAGGTCCGGGAACCGGGTGAACAACTGCTCCAGGGCGATGGTGGCCTCCATTCGGGCCAGGGGCGAGCCCAGGCAGTAGTGCGGTCCGTGGCCGAGGGAGAGGTGCCGCACGGCGACGGACCTCGTGACGTCGAACCGGTCGGCATCGGGGCCGTACGCGGCCTTGTCGCGGCCGGCGGCCGAGTAACCGGCCAGTACCGGGGTGCCTTTGGGGATCACGGTTCCGTCGAGGGTCAGGTCCCGGGTGGGGTAGCGGAACGGGAAGTAGCTGACCGGGCTGTCCCAGCGCAGGGTCTCCTCGACCACGTCCGACCAGGTGGCCTTCCCGGACTGGACCAGGACCAGCTGGTCCCGGTGGGCGCACAGCGCGCGGACGGCGTTGGTGATCAGGTTCAGCGTGGTCTCGTGGCCGGCAATGATCATCAGCATCAGCGTGCCGATCAGCTCGTGCGGGCCCAGCCGGTCGCCGTCCGCCTCACGGGCGGCGATCAGCGCGCTCGTGAGGTCCTCGCCCGGATTCTCCGTCCGGGCGAGGACGACCGCCCCGAGGACCGCCACCATCTCCCGGTTGGCCGCCATCGCCTCGTCAGGACCGATGTCCGTACTGACCACCTGGTTGGACAGTTCGTGCAGCCGGTCCTGGTACTCGGCGTCCACGCCGAGGAGTTCACAGATGACACCCATCGGCAGCGGCAGCGCGAAGTGCCGGCGCAGATCGGCGGTACCGCCGCCCGCCGCGGCCGCCCGGCCGAGGCCGTCCAGCAGTTCGGCGCTCATCGTCGCGATCCGCGGCCGCAGTTCCTCCACCCTCCGTACGGTGAACGCCTTGCTCACCAGGGACCGCAGCCTCCGGTGGTCGGCGTCGTCGGCGGTGGTCATGCCCTGTACGGTGGCGAAGGTCCTCAGCGGCCAGCCGTCGGCAATCCGCCCTTCCCGCAGCGCGGTGAAGTGCCGCGCTCCCTTGGCGACGTCCGGGTGGGCGAGGAACTCCTTGAGCGCGTCATGCCCGAGCACCGCCATGCCCTCGACGCCACCGGGGAGCAGGACGGGCGCCACGGCACCCTGGGCTAGCAGCCGGGCGTTGTCCGCGTGCGGGCAGCCGCCGCCCGTGTCCATGCGGTGCGATGTTCCGGATGAGGTGTTCAACACTGCTCTCCTGACTGCAGGACACGCCGAAAGTGCAGGAAACGCCGGGGTCCCCTGTTGCTCGGGGGCATGCAGAATCCTACGATCAACCGCTTGGCCTCGAACGGCCTCGAACGCCAGTCGCCAGTATGGCTGCCAAGTCCGACGGAAGGGGCTGCGGTGCGTAGCGCAAAGTCCGACGAAGACGCCCGGGGCGGCCTGCGTGATGTAGAGGCATTCAGCCGCGCCGCCGTGGCCGTCTTCCGGCTGAACGGCAGGTTTACCTCCGTACTGGACCAGTTGACATTCCCTTCCGGACTCAGCGCGGCACGGTGGCAGATTCTCGGCGTGGTGACCGCCGAGCCGATGTCCGTCTCGGGTATCGGCCGCTGTCTCGGAATCACTCGGCAGAGCGTGCAGCGCATCGCGGACCTGCTGGTGGAGCAGGGGTTGGCGGTCTACCGGGAAAACCCTTCCCACCGGCGGTCCAAGCTGCTCACAGCCACGGCGGACGGCGTGGCGGCAATGCGCGAGATCGACGCCGGCCACGCCGGTCTCGCCCAGCATCTCTGCGAGGAACTCGGCGGGGAAACGGAGTTCCGAAAGGCCGTCGAGCTGCTGCGGGAGCTCTCCCTCGCACTGCGCTCCGCCGCCTCGGCGACGGATGTTCCCAGCCCCCGCACACCCGCCGAACCGGCTTGAATTCGCCCCTACCCCCGGGGGTGTTATGCCCTCATCAACTTCACTTCTTTGCGGTACCGTTACCGCCCTCACGCAGGTGGTCCGGGGGCCGGGGGGTCTGTTGAATCAGTTCGTCTTCAGAATGCTGGGTCCACTACTGGTCCAGACCGCGGAGGGACCGCTCCGCATCCACGGCAGGCGTCAGTCCACGGTTCTCGCGATGCTGTTGCTCTCCGCGGACCGGATCGTGTCCGTCGACGCCCTCGTCGACGCCGTTTGGCCGGAATCCCCTCCCGCGACCGCTCGCAACCAGATCGCGATCTGTGTCGCCACGCTGCGCAAGAGCTTCAAGCAGGCCGGGGTGACCGATCTGCTGCTCACTTCTCCCCCGGGCTATGTACTGGCGCGTGGTGAACACCGCATCGACGTAATGGAGTTCATGGAGGAGGCGGAACGGGGCCGGGACGTCGCACGGCACGGCCGGGCCGAGGACGCCTGTGCCCTGCTGGAGGAGGCGCTGAACAAGTGGCGGGGGGCGGCACTCGACGAACTGGCCGGAGAGCGGATCGAGGCGGAGGCCACCCGCCTGGAGCAGCTGCGGCTGGACCTGATCGAGGAACGGGCCGGGCTGATGCTCGAGCTCGGCCGTCACCGCGCGCTGACCGGGGAGCTCACCGAACTGGTCCAGCAGCACCCGCTGCGCGAACACTCACGTGAACATCTGATGCTGGCGCTTTACCGCTCGGGGCAGCGCGCCGAGGCCCTGGAGGTCTTCCGGCAGGGCCGGCGCCTGCTCATCGAGGAACTCGGCATCGAGCCGGGCCCCGCCCTGCAGCAGCTGCACGACCTGATCCTCCAGGACTCACCCGAGCTGACGCGTCCCCCCACCGCCGGACCGGCAAGACCGGTCGCGCCGCAGACCGTCCCGGCGCAGCTGCCCGCCGACGTCATGGGATTCACCGGACGCCAGTACGAACTGGCGGCCCTCGACCGGCTGTTGAAGGAGCCCTACAACCCCCACGCGCCGGCGGTGGCGACCATCGTCGGCGTGGGCGGAGTGGGAAAGACTGCCCTGGCCGTGCACTGGGCGAGTCAGGCCGCGGACCGGTTCCCGGACGGCCAGCTCTTCGCCGACCTCCGCGGATACGACGAGGAGTACGCGCCGGTCTCCCCGGCCGCCGTACTCGACCGCTTTCTGCGCGCCCTCGGGACGCCCGCTCCGCAGATCCCGGCGGAGCCGGACGAGCGGGCGGCGCTGTTCCGCAGTCTTCTCAGCACCCGGAGAACGCTGATCGTCCTGGACAACGTGCGTTCCTTCACCCAGCTGAGACCCCTCCTGCCGGGAGGCGGCCGCAGCGCAGTGCTCGCCACCAGCCGGGAGGCTCTCGACGATCTGACCGGCGACTACACCACGCTGCGGATCAGACTGCGGGTACTGGCTCCCACCGAGGCGACCACCCTGCTGACGAAGATCGCCGGAGCCGACCGGTTCGGCAGTGATCCGGTGGCCGTGGAACAGCTGAGCGCGCTCTGCGACTGCCTTCCGCTCGCGCTGCGGATCGCCGGCGCGCGGCTGGCCGCCAAGCCGAACCTGAGCGTGCGGAGTCTGGTGGAACGCCTGCGGGACCAGCGGCGGCGGCTGGACGAACTGAGCCCGAGCGAGGGCGGCGTACGCGCGGGCTTCCGGCTCACGTACCGCGACCTCCCGCCCGAGACGGCCCGGATGTACCGCCGACTGGGGCTGCTGCGCACCGCCGACTTCGCGGCGTGGGCAGGGGCGGCGGTCCTCGACACCGATGTGTGGCACGCGGAGGAGCTCATCGATCAGCTCGTCGACGCGCAGCTGCTCGAGGTCGCCGACACCGAACCTGGCCGGGCGGCCCGCTATCGCTTCCAGGATCTGCTGCGGCTGTTCGCCAGGGAGCGTGCGGAGGCCGACGAGCCGGAAGCGGAGTGCGACGCGGCGCTGGAGCGCACCTTCGCCGCCTGGCTCTGGCTCGCCGAGGAGGCGCACCGACGGATGGACGGGCGTGAGTTTCCCGTCGGCCGCGTACCCGCGTCGGCTCCGCGCTTCCTGCCGGAACACGCAGACGAGCTCCTGACCGCGCCACTGGACTGGTTCGACTCCGAGCGCGCGACC
The DNA here is from genome assembly GCF_040682335.1 of Streptomyces sp. NPDC051219. Taxonomy (NCBI): domain Bacteria; kingdom Bacillati; phylum Actinomycetota; class Actinomycetes; order Kitasatosporales; family Streptomycetaceae; genus Streptomyces; species Streptomyces sp. NPDC051219. The sequence continues at coordinate 145,440 of NZ_JBFBAS010000015.1, read as the reverse complement.
ATCACGGACGTCGTCGCGCACGCGGCGGAGACCGGCCGGGCCCACTACGCGTGGACTCTGACCGAGAGCGCCGTACCGCACTTCGAGACCAGGAACTACCTGGAGGACTGGCAGCGCTGCGCCGAACTGGCCCTGTCGTCGGCACGGCGCACCGGCGACCGGCCGGGCGAGGCCATCATGTTGCGGCTGCTGGGGTCACTCGCCATCTACCAGCGGCGTTACGAGCAGGCCGAGGGCTGGAACATCGCCGCCCTGCGGCTGCTCCGGGAGACGGGGGACGTACACGGCGCGGCGCTCGCGCAGCGCAATCTGGCCATGTGCGCCCGCTTCCAGGGGGACTGGGACCGGGCGCTGGAGTACTGCCGGGCGGCACTGGACGGGTTCCACGAGTGCGGTGACACCGGGAACGAGGCCCATCTCCTCGGTTTCCTCGCCGAGATCGAGCTGGACCGGGGCCAGGTCGAGCGGGCTCTGCCGCTGGCGGTCGAGGCCGTGGCGCTGAGTCGCCGAACCGGATCCGTACGCGCCGAGGCACAGGGCACCTACCGGCTGGCCGAGGCGCGGTTACGGGCCGGGGAGCTGGATGAGGCGGCGGAGTCGTTCCGCGAGGTCCTGCAGCTCACACGCAAGGAGGGCGACCGGGTCGGCGAGGCCCACGCGCTGCGCGGACTGGGCCAGACACAGTGGAGCCAGGGCCTGCTGTCAGCGGCGGGGGGCACGCTGCAGCAGGCCCTGGAGATCACGGAGGAGCTGGCCGACTGCTTTCTGAACGCCCGGGTGGAGACCGATCTCGGTTGTGTGGAGGCGATCGGCGGCCGGAGCGCGGCGGCGGCGGAGAGATTCAGGCGGGCCCATGCCTCGTTCGGCGAGGTGGGGGCTCAGCCCTGGCGGGCGCGCGTGGCGCGGCTGCTCGCCGCGGTGGGCGGCGACTGCAGCGAGAGCGGGAGTGACGCCGGCGAAGTGCCGCAACGTTCCTTCACCGCGGAGGAGTTGACGCTACTGCTGGTGGACCGACCCAGCTGACTCTTGTCCTACGTGGGTGTGGAGGTCAGCCCCACGGCATGTCGCCGTGCTGACCGCCCGGCGGCGGACCCGCCGACTTGACCACGCCCCACGGCATGTCGTCCGCGCTCGTGACCGTCGCCGAGTATGCGGAGGTTCCCAGTCCGTCGGCTGCCCCCACGAACAGACCTGCGAGTACGACCAGGCAGGCGGTTGTCGCTCTCTTCGCCGTACGAGTGCTGCGCATCTGGAATCCCCTCTTCGGTGGACCGTCATTGCCGCTGCTGCGGTACGAACGGAACAGTAGGGATGCCTCCTTTTGATTCTTTGTCCCTCCGATTTCATGCGCCGGGAGCCCCGTGAAATCGCCACGATATCGAGAGAACAACGCACTCCTCTAGCGTCGTTCGGAGATTCTTCCTATGAATCACGAACGGGGCTGCACATGGAATTCCGAGTGCTCGGTCCAGTCGAGGTACGTCAGGACGGGCGCAGGGCCTCGCTCTCCGGGGCGAAGCTGCACACCGTGCTCGCGGCCCTCCTGCTGGCCCGCGAAGAGGTCGTGTCCGATGAACGGCTCAGCCGCCTGCTGTGGGGCTGGACACCGCCGGCCACCGTCAGCGCCCAGCTCTACACGTACGTTTCCAGGTTGCGGAAATTACTCGGCGAAGAAGTCCTGATCGACCGCAGGCCACCCGGATATGCCATGGCCATAGGCGACTCCACACTGGATCTGATCGAATTCGAGCGGCTCGACCGCGACGGCCGGGAAGCCCTGCTCGAAGGCGACTTCGAAAGGGCGGGAGATCTTCTGCGTGACGCCCTGGCGCGGTGGAACGGGTTCCCCTTCGCGAACACCACCGACCACCTCGCCGATGCCGAGTCCCCCCGCCTCAACGAGGCCCGGGCAGTGACCCTGGAGCACCGGATCGCCGCGGATCTCGCGCTCGGCCGGCATGAGCAGATCACCGTCGAACTCACCGGTCTGGTCGCACAGTTCCCGCTGCGCGAGCGCATCCGCAGCCAGCTGATGACCGCCCTGTGCCGCTCCGGGCGGCAGGCCGACGCCATTCATCTCTACCATCACGGCCGCGAGGTGCTGGCCGAGGAACTGGGCGTGGACCCCGGCGAGGAGCTGCGGGCCACGTATCAGGCACTGCTCGACGGCAGCCTCGGCCGGCAGCCGGAGGCCAGGACCGTGGTGCGGGCCGCCGTCCGCCCGGCCCATACCTCCGGCCGGCCCTCCGCCGTGCCGTCGATGCTGCCCCCGGACACGGTCGACTTCACCGGCCGGGAGCGGGAGCTCGAGCTGGTGTGCCGGGCTCTCACCCCGGTGGACGGAGCCGCCGACCGGCCACGTCGTGTCCTGGTCACCGGGATGGCTGGGCTCGGCAAGACCGCCCTCGCCGTGCACGCGGCGCACCGCTGTCAGCGCCACTTCCCCGACGGACAGCTGTACGCCGACCTCCGGGCGCCCGACGGCACCCCGCAGCATCCCTGCCGGGTACTGCGCCATCTGCTGCGCGCGCTCGGCCGGCCGGCCGACGGGAGCACCTCCGACGACCTGGACGAACTAGTCCGCCTCTACCGCGAACTGACCGGTGGCAAGAGGCTGCTGATCCTGCTGGACAACGCGGCCGGCGCCGCCCAGCTCGGCCCGCTGCTGCCCAACACACCGGAACCCGCCGTCCTGGTCACGGGCCGCACCGCGCTGCCCACGGTGGCCGGCGCGCACACGGTCGCCCTGGAACCGTTCGGCTCCCGGGCCTCGCTCGAACTGCTCGCGGCGGCGGCCGGACCCGACCGGGTGACGGCGGCCCCCGGCGCGGCGTCCGCGATCGTGGAGCACTGTGCCGGGCTGCCCCTGGCCCTGCGGATCGTAGGCACCCGGATCGCCGCCCGGCCGCACTACGCGCCGGACAGGCTCGCCCGGCGGCTGGCGGATCCGGCCACCCGGCTGAGCGAGCTGCACTCGGGCGACCTCGATGTGCACACCGCACTGCTGCCGTCCTGGCGGGCACTGGACCCCGAGGCGCGGGACGCGTTCGCCGCGCTGGCCGGACTGGGGTCCGAGCCGTTTCCGGCGGTGAAGGCCGCCGTGCTGCTGGATGTACGGGAGGCGGACGCCGAGCGGCTGCTGGAGGCGCTCGCCGACACGGCACTGCTGGAGGTCAGCGGCGCGGACGAGTGGGGACAGCCCTGCTATCTGTTCCATCCGCTGGTGCGGTTGTTCGCCCTCTCCCTGCCCGGCGGACAGGGGATTCCCGCCACGGACACCGTGCCCCGGAACGTAACCGCCGGCTAACCAGCCGCCCCTAGCCTCGCCCTGCCCGGCAGCGCGACGTCCCCCCGCCCCCGCCCGCCCCGGCCCCTGTTCCCATACCCCGCGAGTGGAGTTGGACCCATGACCGACCTCTTGCACACCCGCGCGAGCCAAGACGCGTCCTTCCCGATGACCGAGACGCAGCAGGCACTGATGATCGGGCGTGGCGAAGCCGTCGAACTGGGCAGTATCGGCTGCTACGGCTATTTCGAGTGGGAGCGCGCCGACCTCGATCCGGAGCGGTTCGAGACGGCCTGGCGCCGGGTGGTCGACCGCCACGACATGCTCCGCGCGGTCGGCCGCCCGGACGGTACCCAGCATGTGCCGGCCGATCCGCCCCCGTACGACATACCGGTCCTGGACCTTCGCGGTCTCCCCGAGGAGGACGCGGCGAAGCAACTCGCGGAACTGCGTGCCGAGATGAGCCATGTGGTCTTCCCGGTGGGCAGCTGGCCGCTGTTCGACCTGCGAATCATCCGGCTGCCCGGGGAAGGGAATCCCGTCCGGGTCCATCTCGGTATCGACCTCCAGGTGCTGGACGCCTCCAGCGCCTTCCAGGTGCTCTTCCCGGACCTGATCGACCTGTACGAGAACCCGGACGCCGAACTCCGCGACCCCGGGATCACGTTCGCCGAGTACGCGCACTGGCGTGCCGACGCGCTGCCCCACACCGAGACGTTCCGCGCCGCCCGCGACTACTGGCTGGAGCGTGTGCCCTCCCTGCCGCCCGCCCCGTCCCTGCCGACGACAGGCGGCCCGCGTGACGGCGACGTCCGCTTCGACCGGCGCGAGCACCGGCTGTCGCCCGCCGAGTGGAAGCGGTTCGCCGCGAGGGCGCACGAGGCCGGCCTGAGGCCCTCGGTGCTGCTCACCGCCGCCTTCGCCGAGGTGATCCGGTGCTGGGCCGAGGAAGCCGACTTCACCCTCAACTATCCGGTCTTCCAGCGGCCTTCGGTGCACGAGGGCATCGGCGGAGTGCTCGGCGACTTCACCAACGCCGTCCTGCTGGCCACCGACAGCTCCGGCGAGACCTTTCTGAACCGTGCACACGCCCTGCGCGACCAGCTCGGCCGCGACCTCGAACACGGCGATTTCAACGGCGTACGGGTGCTGCGCGAGCTGACCCGGCTGCACGGCGTGGGCGCACAGGCCGGTATGCCCGTGGTCGTCACCAGCCTGCTCGACTACCCGGCCCGCCGCCCGGTGACCGACCTCGGCCGGGAGGTCTACTCGATCTCGCAGACGCCGCAGGTCTCCCTGGACGTCCAGCTCCGCGAGCTCGACGGCGAGCTCCGCGTCATCTGGGACTACGTCGAGGGCGCGTTCGCGCCCGGATTCATCGACGCCGCCTTCGGCGTGTACGTGACCCTGCTGCACCGGCTCAGCGACGACCCGGACAGCCTGCACGCCAAGCGCTTCGACCTGATCCCGCCGGCCGAACGCGAGTTGCGCCGGCAGGTTAACGACACGGCCGGGCAAATACCGTACATCACCTTGCACGAGCTGTTCGCCGAGCAGGCCGCCCGCACTCCCGACGCCGAGGCCGTCGTCGACGCGAAGCGCAGGCTGACCTACGCCGAACTGGCGACGTACTCTTGGCGCATCGGACGCATCCTGCGCGCGCACGGCGCGGCCCCCGGCGAGCTGATCGCCGTCGTCATGGAGAAGGGCTGGGAGCAGTACGCGGCTGTGTACGGCATCCTCGCCGCCGGCGCCGCCTATCTGCCGCTGGACCCGTCCGTACCGCCGGAGCGGCTGCGCCGGCTGCTCGCCGAGGCCGGCGTCGACAAGATCCTCACCCAGTCCGGCCTGGACGCCCGGATCAGCTGGCCGCCCGCCGCCCGCCGCTACCGGGTGGACCGGGACTTCGAGGTCGGCAACGCCACCCGTCCCGACACGGCCCAGACCCCCGCGGACCTGGCCTACACGATCTTCACCTCCGGTTCGACGGGCGAGCCCAAGGGCGTGATGGTCGACCACATCGGCGTGGTCAACCTGGTCCGCGATGTCGCGGCGCGTTTCGAAGTCGACGCGGCGGACCGGCTGCTGGCCATCTCCGGGCTCCACTTCGACGCCTCGATCTACGACGTCTTCGGAGTGCTGACTCAGGGCGGCACGGTGGTGATCCCGCCGCCGTTCGAGCATGCGGAGCCGGATGTCTGGGCCGATCTGGTGGCCGCCGAGCAGGTCACCCTGTGGAACTCCGTACCGGTACTGATGGAACTGCTCGTCGGCGAGGCCGAGGTACGACAGAGGCGCGGCGACAGCCGGCCGCTGGAGTCGCTGCGGCTGTCCGTCCTGTCCGGCGACTGGATTCCGCTGACCCTGCCCGACCGGCTGCGCGCGCAGAGCCCCCGTATCCAGGTGGTGGGCTCCGGCGGGCCGACGGAGACGATCTGCTGGTCGCTCTTCCAGCCGATCGGCGAGGTGGACCCGTCCTGGACGAGCATCCCGTACGGCAAGCCCATCACCAACCAGCACTACTACATCGTCGACGCCACGGCGTACGAGCGCCCCCTCGGAGTCGTCGGCGAGATGGCGGTGGCCAGCGACGTGGGGCTGGCGCTCGGCTACTGGAACGACGAGGAGCGCACCCGCAGCAGGTTCGTCAACCTCCCCGAGACCGGTGAACGGGCCTACCTGACGGGCGATCTGGGTCGCTATCTGCCGGACGGCAGCATCGAGATCCTGGGCCGGGACGACTTCCAGGTGAAGGTACAGGGCCACCGAATCGAGCTGGGCGAGATCGAGGCGGCGCTGCGTCAGGACGAAACGGTGGCGGCGGCCGTGGTGGTGGCTCCGGCCAGCGCGCACGGCGTCCGCCGGCTGCACGCCTTCGTGGTGACCGAGCCGGGCGGCGCGGCCGGGCCGGTCCTGGCCCGGCTCACCGAGCAACTGCCCTCCTACATGGTGCCGTCCGCGGTCACCGTGCTCGACGAACTGCCACTCACGCGCAATGGCAAGGTCGACCGGCTGCTGCTGGCCGCCACCGCCGGGCAGCAGCACTCCGCCGAGGACGAAACTCCCGGGGACGGCGGCGAGGAACCGGGCAGTGCCCTGGAGCTGGTGCTGTGCGCGGCCGTCGCGGACATCCTGGGCCTGGACCGGGTGGCGCCCGGCGACAACTTCTTCAAGCTGGGCGGAGATTCACTCAGCGGCACCCGGCTGGCCGGTCTCCTCCAGGAGCTGCTGGGTGTACCCGTACCCGTCAAGACCGTGTTCCAGAACCCCCTGGTCGCCGATCTGGCCGAGAAGATCGCCGCGGACGAGCAGCACGGCGCGGGCGCCGTCGCCGCCGCGGAGGCACTCAGCGAGATGGAGGCGGACGCCCCGGACGCGCAGCACAGCACGGACAGCACGGACACGACGCACAAGTCCGAGAGGGGACAGTCATGAGTCTCACCCTGCCCGCGCCCGTCACCGAGCCGTCCGAGGACGGCGGGCCGCTCGTCGCCGGCCCGGCGGCGGGACCCGATCTGGTCACGTTCGCCGGTCACGCCGCGGCCCGGCTACGGGACGCCGACGCGTCGCTGTACGCCCTGCTGACCCGGGAGTCCGCGCGCCAGAACGACACCCTGATGATGGTCGCGGCCTCCAGCGTCGCCGACCCCTCCGTACTCGCCTGCGGGGGCAGCGCGCTCGGCAATCTCACCGCCGAGGGGTACCCCGGCGGCCGCTACCACGCCGGCTGCGGGGTCGCCGACGAGATCGAGAAGCTCGCCATCGACCGGGCCCGTGCGGCCTTCGGCGCCCAGGACGCGATCGTGCAGCCGCACTCCGGGTCCTCTGCGAACCTCGCCGTCATCACCGCACTGCTGAGCCCCGGTGACACCCTGCTCGGTCTGGACCTCGACTGCGGCGGGCACCTCACGCACGGCTCTCCCGCCTCGGTGACCGGCCGCTACTACCGGGCCAAGGGCTACCGGGTGACCCCCGAAGGCCTCCTCGACTACGACCAGATCCGCACGACGGCCCTCGCCCACCGGCCCAAGCTGATCGTGTGCGGCGCCAGCGCCTACCCGCGGAGCATCGACTTCGCCCGGTTCCGGGAGATCGCGGACGAGGCCAACGCCTACCTGCTCGCCGACATCTCGCACATCGCCGGGCTCGTCGCGGCCGGACTGCACCCCAGCCCGGTCGACCACGCCCATGTCACCACCACCAGCACCTACAAGCAGCTGTACGGTCCGCGCGGCGGACTGATCCTGCTGGGCCGCGACGCGCGCAAGGCCGGCCCGGAACGCGGCACCCTCGCCGCGACTCTGCGCCGCGCCGTGTTTCCGTTCACCCAGGGCACGCCCGACCTGGCGTCGATCGCTGCCAAGGCACGGGCACTGGACTTCGTGGCGAGCCCCGACTTCGCCGAACTGGCCAAACGCCTGGCGGACGGCGCGCAGACCATCGCGGAGCGCATGTCCGAGCGCGGACTGCGTCTGGTCACCGGCGGCACCGACACCCACATGGTGCTGCTGGACCTGCGCGGCACCGGACTGACCGGCGACATCGCCGAACAGGCCCTGGAATCCTGCGGGATCGTGGTCAACCGCAACCGTGTACCGGGCGACACCACTCCCGTCCGGGTGACGGGCGGGCTGAGACTGGGGAGCAACACGCTGGCCGCCCGCGGAATGGACCGGGCCGCCACCGCCGAGTGCGCCGACCTGGTCGGAGACGTCCTCGACGCGCTGCGCGCCGGCGGCGGGGTCCTGCCGGACCCGGTACGCGACCGGGTCCGCGCCCGGGTCTCGCAGCTGTGCGTCCGCCACCCCCTGCCGGGCTATCTGTCATGACCTTCAGCGGCTTCCCGCCCTCGGCGCTGCGCCTGTACGCGGACCTCGCGGCCGACAACACCAAGGAGGCATGGCGGCTGCGCCACCGAGAGGTGTACGAGCGCGAGGTACGCGCGCCGATGGACGAGCTGGCCGCCGAACTGAGCGACGCCTTCCCTGAGTACGCGGGACCGGACGGGGTGCGGGTACTCGGCCCCGTCCGCGACACCCGGATGTCCCACGACAAATCCCCGTACAAGACCTACCAGGGCGCCTACCTGGACCTGCTGCCCTGTCTGGGCTTCTGGCTGCATCTGGACCAGCGGGGGCTGTACGTCTCCGGGCGGTACTACCCGTACGCCGGCGACCAGATCGCCCGGTACCGCGCCGCCGTCGAGGACGAGGACGGCGGCGCGGAACTCGTCCTGATCACCGAGCGGTTGACGGGCCGGGGATTCACGATCGCCGGCGACCGCCTCAAGTCCCGGCCGCGTGGTGTCCCGGCGGACCATCCGCGGCTGGACCTGCTGCGGCACCGCAAGATCGACGCCGGCCGCCGGTACGGGCCGGGACCGGACGTCCACACCGCCCGTGCCGGGGATCTGGTCCGCGAGACCTGGCGGACGGTCCTGCCGCTGCTGGACTGGGTGGCCGCCCGCAAGCTCACTCCGGAGCCCTGCCCAAGAGGAGTTGACAACCCGTCATGACACCCGAGACCGTCGATCTGCGCAGCGACACGGTGACCCGGCCGACTCCGGGAATGCGCGCCGCGATGGCGTCCGCGGAGGTCGGCGACGACCTGTTCGGCGAGGACCCTACGGTGCGCGCGCTGGAGGAACGGCTGGCCGGCATGTTCGGATTCTCCGGCGCGCTGTTCGTACCGTCCGGGGTGATGGCCAACCAGATAGGCCTGCGTCTCCTGGCCGGACCGGGCGAGGAGCTGGTCTGCGACGCCGAGGCGCACATCCTGGCGCACGAGGAGGCCTCGCCCGCGCGGTACGGAGGGATCCAGACGCGGACCGTGTCGGGGGGGCGCGGTCTGGTCACCCCGGAGGCGCTCGCCGAGGTCCTGCGGCCCGGGAACGCGTACACCGTCGGCACCCGTGCGGTGGAGGTCGAGCAGACCCACACCCGCGCGGGAGGCACGGTCCACCCGCCGGCGACGCTTCGCGCGGTGCGCAGGCTGACCGCGGAGGCGGGTGTCGCCGTCCATGTGGACGGCGCCCGGGTCTGGAACGCTCTGGCCGCGACCGGGACACCGCCGCAGGAGTACGGGGCGCAGGTGGCCGACTCGCTCTCCGTCTGCCTGTCGAAGGGGCTCGGGGCGCCGGTCGGCAGCGTGCTTCTGCTGGCCGCCGAAAGCCTGGCGCACGCACGGAAGTTGCGGCACGGACTGGGCGGCGGTATGCGGCAGGCCGGCATCCTGGCGGCTGCCGGCCTGTACGCCGTGGACCACCACCAGGAGCGGATCGGCGAAGACCACCGCAACGCCGCCCTGCTGGCGGCGGGGTTGCGGGACGCGGGGTACCCGGTGCGTCCGCCGGAGACCAACATCGTCCTCGTCGAGACGCCCGGCGCCGAGGACGTAGTGAGGAGGGCAGCTCGCAAGGGGGTGCTGGTGACCGCGCCCGGACCGTCGGTGGTCCGGATGGTCACCCATCTGGATGTCGGACGAAATGCGTGTCAACGTGCCGTGCAGGTGCTTGTGGCGGCTATGAGTGAAGCGGGCCCCGGGATGCAGCGCAGCGCGTGTACGGGGCACATGGAGAAAGCGGAAGAGAGCGAAGAGGCAGCATGAGTTTAGAAGTGCGACCCGCAACGGCGGAGCGCTGGGACGATCTGCAGGCCGTTCTTCAGCCGAAGAAGAGTGCCCACACCTGCTGGTGCATGGCGTGGCGGCTGTCCACCGGTGACTACGGCCGGATGACGGCCGACGAGCGGGGCAAGCACATGCGCTCCCTTGTCGAGTCCGCGGACCCGCCGCCAGGAGTGCTGGGCTATGTGGACGGGGAGGTGGCCGGCTGGTGCAACGTGGCGCCGCGGAAGCAACTCGACCGTCTCACCGCCTCGAAGACGATCACCCCGGTGGACGACCAGCCCGTGTGGTCGGTGACCTGCTTCGTCGTACGCAAGGACTTCCGCGGCAAGGGTGTCGCGTCGGGCCTGCTGGAGGGCGCGGTCGAGCACGCCCGCGCGCACGGCGCGCCGGCGGTCGAGGGGTATCCGGTGGACCCGGAGGGCGGCCGGGTGAACCCGACTCTGGCCTACGTCGGGACGATGGAGATGTTCGAGCGGGCCGGCTTCCGGCGCGTGAAGATGACCGAGGCCAAGAGCGACAAGCGGCACCGGTGGGTGATGCGGCGCGATCTGGCCTGATCGCCCCGCACCGGGGAAGGGGCTTCCGCACCGGCGGGAGCCCCTTCCCGCCGTCTCAGGGGGTGTGCGCCGCGGTGTCCCACAGCTGGGCGGGACGGCCGCAGCGCAGTGCCTCCCAGGCCGCGCGCCGGTAGCATCCGGCGACCAGTCCGTCCCGTACCAGTCCCGACGCGCCGTGCAGGTGGACGGCGTCGCGCGTGACGTCGAGTGTGGTCTCCGCCGTGAGCGCGATCAGCCCGGCCGCCTCGCCCGGGGTGAGGCGGCCTTCGTCGAGGTCCCGCGCGGCGTCGCCCACGGCCCAGCGCACCGCGTCCAGCCTGGCCAGCAGTCCGGCCACCCGCAGCCGTGGCCCCTGGTGCTTGACCAGAGCCTGCCCGAACTGCTGGCGGCCCCGGATCCGCGACACCACCGCGGTCAGGGCGGCCGCCGTGATGCCGGCCAGCAACGAGGCCTGGTGGACCGCGGCCCGCAGTCCCGCCCGGGCGAGCGCCTGTTCCGCGGCGATCCCGCGCAGTACGACGGCCTCGGCCGGCACACGCGCCTCGTCGAAGACGGCGCCGGCCACCGCTCCCCCGCCGTGGTCGCGCAGCGGCCGCACCTGGAGCCCCGCGGTGGGCAGGGCGACCAGCGCGACACACGGCCCGTCCGGCCCGCTCGCCGGAACCAGCAGCGCGCCGGCGCCGACCCCGGCGGCGAACGGGCCGCCGGTACCGGTCAGCAGGATGTCGCCGGTGGCAGGGTCCGGTTTCCAGGTGAGGCCCGGCGGAACGACACCTCTCGGGTCCGGCAGCCGGCCCGGCACGGCGATCGGATGCTCGCCGGCCCGTACCCGGTCGAGCAGCTCGTCGACCGCCTCGGGCGCGGCGGGGCCGAGGCCGGACAGCAGGTCCAGGGCAAGGAGGGTGTCGGGCAGCGGTACGGGCTGCATGGCGTTGCCCGCCTCTTCGCACACCATGGCGAGCACGGCCTGGCCCAGGTCGAGCCCGTCCTTGTCGATGGGCAGTGCGAACTCCCAGGCGCCGACCTGCGTCAGCGCTTCCCAGGAACCGGCGGGCGTGTCCCCGTCGACCTCCAGGCCCTGGCGCACCGTGAGGCGCAACTGCCGGAAGAGGGAGTCCTCGTCCTCCCGCTCGCGCCACCGCTCGGCCGTCCTGCCGCCCGCTTCTCCCTGTGTTCCCGCCCTCTGCGTCCCAGCAGTGTGTGTCGAAGCACTGTGTGTTCCAGCACCATGTGTCACGGCCGAACCTCCGCCCCTGAGTCGAGACGCAGCCGGGCCAGCGTCTCCAGCATCATTTCGGCGGTGCCGCCGGATATCCGCATCCCGGGGGCTTCACGCATCGCCGAATCAAGTGGGTGTGCCACCCCGTCGACCTCTGGGTCGTCGAGGGTCATGCTCCGGTCGCCGTCGAGTTCGGCGGCCCACCAGGCGACCTCTGCGGCGAGTTCGGTCGTGTACCACTTGGCGGCGGCGGCCTCGTCCTCGTTGAGTTCACCCCGGTCCAGCCGGGTGAGGACGCGGCGGACCAGCGTGCCCGCGGCCAGGAGCCGGGCGTTGAGCTTGGCCAGGCCGATCTGGTCGTGCTGGCCGGCCTCCAGCCGGTCGGTGTGGACCTCGAGCCGCTCCACGGCGGCCCGGTACCAGCGCAGGGCCTTGACGTAGTAGTCGAGTCCGGTGCGTTCGAAGGCGAGGGTCTTGACCACAATGGCCCAGCCCTGGCCGAGTTCACCGACCACGTCGTCCGCGGTGACGGCCACCCCGTCCAGGGTGACTTCGTGGAAGGCGTCGTCGCCGATGCCGGGGATCGGCCGGATGGTGACGCCCTTCTGGGCGAGCGGCACCAGGAACAGACTGAACGCGTCGTTCTCGCCGCGTGCCAGGCACAGGCCGTAGTCCGCGAGCCGGGCGAACAGGGAGTGGACCTTGGTGCCGTACAGCTTGTAGCCGCCGTTGCCGTCGGAGACCGCGCGGGTGGAGAGGATGTTCAGGTCGGAGCCGGCCTGCGGCTCGCTGAAGAGCACACAGCCGAACGCCGTCCCGGCCGCGAAGCCCGGCAGATGCCTGGCCTTCATCTCGGCGCTCGCGACGTTGAGCAGGGTGGAGCCGACGATCTGCACGGTGAGGGTGTGCAGCAGGTCCGGTACGTCGTGCATGGCCAGTTCCTCGACCAACACGGCGGCCGCGACCTGGCTGATACCCCTCCCTCCGTACTCCTCGGGCCACTGGGGCGCGAGGAGACCGGCCTCGCCCAGCGCCCGGTGAATCGGCCTCGGGTCCCGGGTGCGCCGGGCTTCGGCAACCGGCGCGGAGACGAGGATGTCGTGGACCTCCTCGCGGAGGGCGCGCATGGGCGTACGGGGCACGCCGGCGCCGCTCCGGACGAGCCCGCAGTCCGCCGGTGCGCGGTAGAACTCGGTGGTGAGCACGGCTGCCCCCTCAGGTCCGGGTGATGGTCGGGGATGCGGGCGCGGCAACCGCCCGGTCCAGCACTTCTTCGATTCCGGTGAGCAGTCCGCGCACGTCCTCGGGCGCGGCCGCCCGGCGGTTGTACTCGGCGGTGCCGCCGATTTCGCCGTCGCGTTCGACCAGGCCGACACAGGCGAGCGTGGCGGCGGGGTCGGGGCTGTAGAGCTCCAGATGACGCGCGGGCGGGCCGGGCAGCTGGCTCACCTCGATTCCCGGCAGGTCGAAGGGGACGGCCGGGTAGTTGTGAAGGGCGAACAGGACGCTGTACGGCGGCGGGTCGCCCTCGCCGAACAGGGCGTCCAGCGGGAGCCGTTGGTGGCTGAGCGCCTCGGCGACCGCCGTGCGGGCGCGGTGCAGCAGCTCCCGGAAGGGCGGCTCTCCGGAGAGGTCGAGCCGGATCGGTACGACGGTGGTGAACTGCCCGACGGCCCCTTCCAGCGGACCGGCGAACCGGCCGGCGGCCGGAGTGCCGATCACCACGTCGGTACGCCCCTCCCGCCTCGCCAGTACCACGGCCAGCGCGGTGAGCAGCGTCATGAACGGGGTCGCCCCCTCGGCGGCGCCGAGCGCCAGCCCGGCTTCGACGGGCCTGCGGGCCAGCCGGACCGGAAGATGCCCCCGCTCGAAGCCCCCAGGGGCCCGCGGCGCCGGCGGGGAACCGGCGAACACCGCCCGGCGGCGGGCCAGGTCGGCGGCACCGTCCGGCCCTGCCAGCCAGCGGCGCTGCCAGTCCGCGTAGTCGGGGAACTGCAGATCGGGCGGGGCGAGGCTGTCCCCGCCGTCCCGGTAGGCGGCCGCGAGGTCGGTGAGGAACACCCCGGAGGACCAGCCGTCGAAGACCGCGAGGTGCGAGGTGAGGATCAGTACGTGTTCCTCGGGGGCGAGCCGAAGCAGCCGGAACCAGCTGGTGCGCCCGGACTCCAGGTCGAGGACCGTGCCGGCGCTCTCGGTGATCTGCCGCGCGACCCGGTCGGCCCGGCCCTGCGGTTCGTACGCGGAGAGGTCGGTCTGCGTCAGCCGCAGGCAGGGTTCGTCGTCCACGACCAGCCGGGCGCCCGCCGGTTCTCCGGTGCCGGCCACCAGCCGGGTGCGCAGCGCCTCGTGCTGGCGCAGTACGCCGGTGAGCGCGTCCCGCAGCCGTGCCGGGTCGAGACGGCCCGTCAGCCGTACCGCGTGCGAGCCGGTGCCCGTGCCCGGGTGGGCGTACTCGCGGCGCCACACCCGCGTCTGCAGGGCGGTGGCCGGCACCGGCCCGGCACCGGAGCGCGGGGCCGGGCGGGCGGGTACGGTCTGCCGGGCCGCGAGCAGCAACCGGGCCAGTTCGCGTTTCGACTCGGGCAGCGCGGCGAGCGCCCCCTCGAGCCGGGCCGTGCCGGACTGCGCGGCAACTGCCGCTGCCGGTGCGGACTCCGCCGGGGCGGTCATCACGGGCCGTCCGGCGTCTGTATGGAGCCGAGCAGTTCGGCGGCCTCCTCGTCGCTCATGTTCTCGATCTGCTCGAAGACCGCCAACAGCCGGTCCTGCTCGCCGGCGGCCTCCGCCTTCGCGCTGCGCACCAGTTCGGCGAGCCCGGAGACGGTCGGCCTGCTGAAGAAGTCGGCGAGGGCGATGTCGATGCCGAAAAGGGCGCGGACCCGTGACACCACGATGGTGGCCTGGAGGGAGCTGCCGCCCAGGGCGAAGAAGTCGCCCTCGACGTCCGGGCTGGACCATTCCAGCAGGGGTGTGAGGATGTCCCGGCAGATCTGCTCCTCGATCGCGTCGCGCGGGGCGGTGCCCCCTTCGGCGGCCTGGTCCACCGGCAGCGGCAGCGCCGCGACATCGACCTTGCCGTGCGGGGTGAGGGGCAGTTCGGGGAGGACGACGACCACCGGCACCATGTAGCCGGGGAGCCGGGCCGCGGCGTAGGAGCGCAGCCCCTCGGCGTCGGCGACCTCGGAGGCGTACGCACCGACCTGCTCGACCGTGACGTAGGCGGCGAGCATCCTGTCGCCGCCCGCGGCGGGCTGGGCGACGGCTACGGCCTGCTGCACGGAGGGGTGGCCGGTGAGGACGGCCTCGACCTCGCCCGGTTCTATGCGGTGGCCGCGCAGTTTCAGCTGGCGGTCCGTGCGGCCGAGGAAGTCCAGATTGCCTCCGGGCAGCCAGCGGACAAGGTCACCGGTGCGGTAGAGGCGTTCGGTCTCCGGGCCGTCGGCGTACGGGTTGCCGGTGAAGCGTTCGGCGGTGAGTTCTGGCCGGCCCAGATAGCCGCGCGCCACCCCCGGCCCGGCGACGCACAGCTCACCTGGTACGCCGGGCGGCACCGGACGCAGCCGCTCGTCGAGGACGAAAGCCTGGTGGCCGGGCATGGGGCGGCCGATGGGCGGGTTGCGGTCGTAGCTGCCGGTGCAGTCCATCAGGGTGACGGCGACGGTGGCCTCGGTCGGGCCGTAGCCGTTGACGAACCGCCGCTCCCCGGCCGTCCATTCGGCGACGAGCTTGCCGGGGAACGCCTCGCCGCCGACGGACACCAGTCGCAGGGCGGGGAGTTGGGCCTGGTCCAGCAGCGGGAGCAGGGCGGGCGGGAGTTCCGCGACCGTCACCGCGTCCTCGCGGAGCCGGGTCTGCAACAGCGCAGGGTCGCGGCGCTCGTCGTCGTTGGCGATGACGAGTTCACCGCCCGCCAGCAGTGTGGTGAAGACCTCGAAGACGGAGACGTCGAAGGTGAGCGGGGCGAACTGGAGCACACGGTCGCCCGCCCCGATTTCGTAAGACTTGGCGATGGTGCGGGAGAAGTGGGTCACCGACCGGTGCTCGATCATCACCCCCTTGGGGGTGCCGCTGCTGCCGGAGGTGTACAGGACGTAGGCCAGGTCGCCGGGGGTGGCGGTGGGGGCGAGGGACGGCACTTCGCGGACCGGCGCGGTCGAGCCGGCCTGCACCAGTTCCAGCGGTACGGGCAGCTCCGCCGCGTCGTCGACGAGGGCGTGCCGGACCTTGGCGTCGGCCAGCACCGTCTTCGTACGCTCGGCGGGCGCGGCCGGGTCGACCGGGACGTAGTGGGCCCCCGCCTTGAGTATGCCGAGGAGGCCGGCGACTGCCGCAGGGCCGCGCCCGAGGCAGACGGCCACCGGGTCGCCGTGCCTGACCCCGCGGTCGCGCAGCCGGTGGGCGATGGCCTCGGACCAGCGGTCGAGTGCGGCGTAGTCGAGCCGCGTGCTGCCGTGCCGGACGGCGACGGCGTCCGGGTGAATGGTGGCGCGCTCGCGGAAGGCGCGGTCCACGGTGGTGGTCCAGGCGGTCTCGTCGACGGGGCCGCCGCGGGACAGTTCGCGGGCGTGCCGGGACGCGGCGGGCTCCTCGACGAGGCTCAGTTCGCCGACCGGGAGGTCCGGGTTCTCGGCGACCTGTTCCAGGACACGCCGGAAGGCGGCGAGGAGGGCGGCGGCCGTGCCGTGCCGGTAGAGGGAGGTGTTGTACTCCAGGGACAGTTCGAGCCCGTCGTTCTCGCCGACGAGGAAGCTCATGTCGAACTTGGCGGCTCCGTCGTGCAGCTGGTCCATGGCGAACTCGACTCCGGCGGCCTCCGCACGGTGGGTGCCCCAGCGGCCGAGCGAGGTGAACTCGATCTGGAAGAGCGGGTGCCGCAGCGGGTCACGGACCGGGCGGACGGCTTCCACGACCTGCTCGAAGGGCAGCTCGCTGTTGGTGAAGGCGTCCATGACCGTGCCGGCGGTGAGCGCGACCAGTTCGCGGAAGGTGAGGCCGTCGGTGACCTCGGTGCGCAGGGTGATCATCTGGACGAAGCAGCCGATGACCCGTTCCAGGTCGGGGTGCGGGCGGGAAGCGCTGGCCGTGCCGACGACGACGTCCTCGGTGCGCGTCCAGTGCCGCAGCAGTGCGTTGAAGGCGGCCAGCAGGGTGGTGAAGACCGTGGTGCTGTTGCTCTCCGCGACCTCGTTCAGCCGGTCCAGCAGCTCCCGGTCCAGATTGACTTTGAGACCGCGGCCGTCGCCCCGGGTCTCGGGGGTGCGCGGGTGGTCCGGCATTACCTCGGTGGCCTGCGCGCCGGCCAGGATCTGCCGCCACTTGTCGGCGAGCGCGCGGCCGTGCTCCTCGCTCTCCAGCTTGGCGCGCTGCCAGGCGGCGAAGTCGGCGTACTCCACGGCGAGTTCAGGGCATTCGGGACGACGTCCCGCGGCGGCTGCCGCGTAGCAGGAGGTCAGCTCCTCGGTGAAGATCCGCGTGGAGCCCGGGTCCCAGACGACATGGTGCACCACCCACAGCAGGACGTGCCGGTCGGCGGCCAGGCGCACCAGATGGGCCCGTACCGGCGGGGCGGCGGCCAGGTCGAAGGGGGCGGAGGCGCAGGAGGCGGTGAGGGCGTTCAGCTCGCGGTCGGCGTCGTCGCTCCCGGAGAGATCGGTGCTCTGGATGCCGAGGACGAAGGAGGGGACGGGCTCCTGCCAGGGCACTCCGTCGACTTCGACGAGCTTGCTGTGCAGCACCTGGTGCCGGGAGACCACGGCGTTCAGCGCCTCGTGCAGCGCCGCCCGGTCGAGCGGCCCTCCCAGACGTATGGCCAGGGCTATGTTGTTGCGGGCCTTGCCCGCGCCCAGCCGGTCAACGAACCACATCTGCTCCTGCTGGAACGAGGAGCGGGAACGCTGGCCGTGGTCGGTGCGCTTGAGCTCGATGCGGCGGCCGACGCCGGCGGTCATCTGGTTGCGCATCCGGCCCAGCAGCCGGGAGCGCTGCCCCTGGGGCAGCCGGCCGAGCCGTTCGGCGAGATCAGACATGGGTTCCTCCGTTGCGGTGCAGGTCGGCCAGCAGTGCGGCGAGCCGGTCGGGCAGATGCTTGGCGAAGTAGTGCCGGCCACCGGGGATCACGGCAAGCCGCAGATCGGGGGCGTACCGGGCCCAGGCGCGGTACCCCTGCTCGTAGCCTTCGGTGGCGTCGTCGGCGTCGCCGATGACGCAGGTGAGCGGGGTGACCAGCGGCTGCTGGTAGCCGTCGGGGGTGCGGGCGAAGAAGCGGGCGGCCTCGGTCATGTCGTGCCGGACCATCCGGAGCACGGTGGTGAGGTCGCTGTCGTCGAGGACACCGTCGAAGCCGTCCATGGTGGTCAGATAGGCGACGAGGTCGTCGTCGCTGGAGACGCGTTCCATTTCGAGCGCGTACTCGGGGTCCTCCTCGGGAAGCGCCGCCGCGAGGTGGAGGGCGAGGGGCCGTTGCCCGCGCCGTTCGAGGGCGTGCGTGGTCTCCAGCGCCGTGACGACTCCGGCGCAGTGCCCGTAGACGGCGTACGGTCCGTTCACGGTCCGGGCGATCTCCTCGGCCGCCAGCTCCGCGAACTCGGCGACCGGCAGCATGGGACCGGGCCGCAGCGGGTCGTGGCCGGGCGGAGATACCGCCAGCAGCTCGATGTGCGCCGGCAGTTGGGCGGCCAGCGGCTGATAGGCGATGGCGTCGCCGCCGCCGTGCGGGAAGCACACCAGGGTGAGGGCGGTGGTGCCGGCGGGCCGCTCCGGGGTCAGCCGGTGCAGCAGCCGGTGCGGGGCCGTCCCGTCGGCGGAGTGTCCGGCGAGTTCGGCGGCACGGGCGGCGAGTCCGGCAGGGGTCGGATTGCTGAACAGGTCGACGACCCTCAGGTCGGCCGGCGCGCCGTCCCTGGCGAGGGCGGCGGAGACGGCCCGCACGGCCCGGACGGCCGCGAAGGAGTCCCCGCCGAGCGCGAAGAAGTCGTCGTCGGGACCGACGCCCGGGAGGTCCAGCACCTCGGCCCAGACGGCGGCGATGCGGTGGGCGGTGTCGTCGCCCGCAATCGCGGCGGCCTGCCGCGGTGCGTCCGCGGGCGCGTCGGCCCGCCGGGTGGGCAGGGCCTTGCGGTCCACCTTGCCGTTGGGGCTGAGCGGCAGCCGCTCCAGTACGAGGAGTTCGGCGGGCACGCAGTGCGGGGGCAGTACGGCGCCGAGCGCGGTGCGCAGCGCCGCGAGGTCGAGGGCTGCGCCGTCCTCCGGTACGACGTACCCGACGAGCCGTGCCGAGCCGGCCGACTGCCGGGCGACGACGACGGCTTCGCGCACCCCCGGCCGGTCGCGCAGTGCGCTCTCCACCTCCCCCGGCTCGATACGCAGCCCGTTGAGCTTGATGCGGAAGTCGGTGCGGCCGAGGAGTTCGATGGTCCCGTCCGGACCGTAACGGGCCAGGTCGCCGGTGCGGTAGAGCCGTTCCGTGCGGCCTGGCGCCAATTCGACGGGGACGAACTTCTCCGCGGTCAGCTCGGGCCTGCCGAGATAGCCGCGGGCCAGCCCGACACCGCCGAGGTGCAGCTCGCCGGGTACGCCGACCGGGACCAGCCGGTCCTGCGGGTCGAGGATGTAGGTGAGCTGGTTGGCCATCGGCCGTCCGTACGGCAGCTTGGTCCAGCCGGGAGCCACCCTGCCGACCTGGAACTCCACCGAGTGGATGGACGCCTCGGTCGCCCCGCCGAGCGCCACGAACGCCAGTTCCGGAGCGAAGGCGCGGATCCGGTCCGGCTGGGCGACCGGGATCCAGTCGCCGCCGAGGAAAGCGGTGCGCAGACGCGGCAGTTCGGGCCCTTGCGCGTATTCGAGCTGGTCGACGAGAAGGTCGAGCAGGGCGGGCGCGGAGTTCCACACCGTCACGCCGTGCCGCTGGATCAGGTCGGCCCAGTGCGCCGGATCCTTGGCGGCGGCCGGGTCGGGGAGCACCAGGGTGCCGCCCGCCGCCAGCATGCCCAGCGTCTCGTACACGCTCATGTCGAAGCTCGGCGAAGACAGGGCCAGCACCGCGTCGCCGGGCCGGATGCCGTACGAACGGTTCAGGTCGAGCAGGTTGTTGACCACGCCCCGGTGCTCCAGGGCAATTCCCTTGGGAGTGCCGGTGGAACCCGAGGTGAAGATGACGTACGCCAGGTCGCGTGAGGTGACCGGGACCGCGGGCCGGGTCGGGGGCAGCTCGGCGACGGCCGGCCGGTCGGTGTCCAGCAGCACCCGGGTGGTGGTGGAGGTGACGGGCAGCCTGCCGATCAGCTCCGAGTCGGAGACGACGATCGGCGGAGCGGCGTCGCGCAGCAGCAGGGCGAGGCGCTCGGCCGGGTAGTCCGGGTCAAGCGGGACGTACGCCCCGCCTGCCTTGAGCACCGCGAGGATCGCGGTGACCAGCCCAGGGCCGCGGCGCAGGCACAGGGCGACGGTGCGGTCGCGGCCGGCGCCCGCCTCGACGAGGCGGTGGGCGAGCCGGTTGGCGCGCTCCTCCAGCTCGCGGTAGGTGACGGCCCAGCCGCCCAGTCCGCCGCAGACGACGGCCGGTGCGTCGGGACGGCGGTCGGCGTGCTGTTCGAAGAGGTGGTGCAGGCAGGCGTCCTCGGGGAAGGGGGCGCGGGTGGCGTTCCAGTCGTCCAGGGCGGCGCGGCGTTCGGCGTCGGTGAGCAGCGGAAGGGCGGACAGCGGGGCGTCCGGGCGGGCGACGGCGCCTTCGAGGGTGGTGAGGAAGTGGCCGAGCAGCCGGTCGACGGTGGAGGCGTCGAAGAGATCCGTCGGGTACTCCACCAGGGCGCGGACGGCGGTGCCGGTGTCGTGCACGCTGATCATCAGGTCGTACTTGGTGGCCCGGGAGGAGAAGTCGATGGGCTCCGTGCCGAGTCCGGCAAGGCCCGGAGCGGTGTCGGGGGTCTCGTCCAGCAGGAACATGACCGAGGTGAGCGGCGGACGGCTCGGGTCACGCGGCAGCCCCAGCGTGTCGACGATCAGATCGAAGGGCAGTTCCTGGTGGGCGTATGCCTGCAGGGTGGTCCGGCGGGTGGCGCGGACCAGCTCGGCGAAGCCGGGGTCGCCGCCGGTCCGGATGCGCAGGGGCAGGGTGTTGACGAAGAAGCCGATGAGTTCGCTGAACGCCGGGTGGTCGCGGCCCGAGACGGACGTGCCGACGACGATGTCCTCCTGACCGGTCCAGCGGCGCAGGGTGGCGGCGAAGCCGGCCAGCATCGTCATGTAGAGGGTGGCGCCCTCCGACTTGCCGAACTCCCGCAGGCGGACGATGAGTTCCGGTGGAAGCTCGATGTAGCGAGACGCTCCGGCGTGGCCGAAGACGGGCGGCCGCGGCCGGTCGGTGGGCAGGTCCACCGGGCCGGTCCCGTCCAGTTCCTCACGCCAGAAGGAGGTGAGTTTCGCCAGCCGCTCGCCGCTGATGCGATCGCGCTGCCAGGCCGCGAAGTCGGCGTACTGGAGGGCCGGGCGGGGCAGTGGTTCGGCGGCTTCCCCGACCCGGGCGGCATAGGCGCGCTCCAGCTCGGTGTAGAGAAGCCGCATCGACCAGCCGTCGGTGACGATGTGGTGGAGGTTGAGGACCAGGACATGGTCCTGCGCCCCGAGCCGCCCGAGGGAGGCTCGCAGCGGTACCGCGCCCGCGAGATCGAAGGGGGCGGCGGCGTCCGCGTCGTAGAAGGGCCTGATGGCCGCCTCGTCGGGCAGGTCGGTGACGGGCAGCGGCAGCCGGAAGCCGTCCAGCACACGGGGCACCGCCTCGGCAGCGCCCTCCTGGTCGGTGTACACGGTGCGCAGCACCTCGTGCCGGTCCACGACCTCCTGGAGGGCCGCGTGCAGCGCGGGGACGTCAAGGGGACCGCGGATCCGGGTGGCGACCGGGACGTTGTAGGCGGGACTGCCGGGCTGGAGCTGGTCGATGAACCACAGCCGCCGCTGGGCGAAGGAGAGCACCGCCGGGTCGCCGGGGTCCCGTGTGGCCGGCTCGGGGTCCTCCCGCACGGCGGCACGCCCGCCGTTGCGGCCCGCGAGGGCCTGGAACAGTGCCCGGCGGGACTTCGGCAGTGCGGCTATGCGTTCGGCGAGGGACTCGCTCACCTTGAGCCTCCGTGCGTCTTCGGGAGAGGGATACGGCGAGGGGGTGTACGGGTCGGAGTGGGCGCCGGTCCGCCGGCACCCACTCCCCCACGCACCGGGACACGCCCTAGGCGATGACCTTGGCGTCGTCCGGGCGGTCGTCCGCGGCGGCGGCACCCTCCCCGGGTGCGTCGCCGCCCGGCATCTCCTTGATTCCGGCCACCGGACTCGCCAGCAGCGTCAGGCCACCGACGATGGTGACCGCTCCGGCCACCGCCAGGCCTGCAGTGAGACCGATCGCCTCGCCCAGCGCGCCGCCGGCGAAGTAGCCGAGGGACAGGGCGCCGTACACGGCGGAGAGTGCGCTGCCGCTGACGCGGCCCATCTGCTCGTTCGGGGTGACACCCTGCACCAGACTCAGTACGTGGATGTCGAACATCGGGGAGACGAAGCCGATGACCGCCTGGACGACGATCAGGCCGACGAACCCGGCGAGCGCGCCGCCCGTCGGTACCAGGATGTAGCCGGCGCCCAGCACCGCCGCGGTCAGGACCAGCGTGCGGCCGAGGGTGAGCACCTTGGCGACCTGCTCGGACAGCACCGCGCCGACGATCACGAAGACCGACATGACGGCGAAGGCCGCGCCGACCTGGCCGGGGCTCAGGTGCAGTGTCTTGTACGCGTACACGATCAGGAGCGCGTCGCCCATCGCGGCGCCGAGGTTGACCACGACGTTGGCGGTGAAGAGGCCGCGCAGGACCGGGGTCCCGAAGAGGGTCCGCAGGCCCTCCTTCAGCTCGGCCTTGGCCGAGGCCTTCTTCTCCTCCGTGCGCTCGCGGACGTCACGGTGCCGGATGACCAGCAGGGCGACCAGCGAGACCAGGAAGGTGAAGGCGTCCATCGTGATGGCGCGCGCGGCACCGAGCACCTGGATCAGCGCACCACCGGCACCGGCGCCTACCGCTTCGGCGACACTGCGGCTGATCTGGAGTTTGGTGTTGCCCTCGATGAGGTTCTCGGTGCCGATGAGCTGGGGCAGCCACGACTGGTAAGAGACCTCGAAGAAGGTGGTGAGGCAGCCGGTGACGCCGGCCACGACGTAGACGTGCGTCATGCTGACGGAATCGAGGGCGAACGCCAGCGGGATCGTGCCCAGCGCCAGGAAGCGGCCCAGGTCCGCCACGATCATGACCGTACGGCGCGAGACCCGGTCCGCCACCAGCCCGGCGATCGGGGCCAGCAGCAGGAAGGGGAGGAAGCGCAGCGCGCCGAGCACGCCGACCTCGAATGCTCCCCCGTCGAGAACCACGACCGCGAGTGTGGGCAGCGCGAGCAGAGAGATCTTGTCGCCGAAGTTGCTGACGGTCTGCCCGAACCAAAGGCGATTGAAATCGGAATGCCGACCGAGTGCCATGTCGACGCCCTTTTCTGATAGGGGACGGAATTGTCGGACGGCACTGAATCTATGAGGCGCGAGTTAGCGGCCGGTTATGAATGCGCGGGATTATAGGACGGTGGTGGACACCGTAGGAGAACCGCTGTAGAAGCGCGCGATGTCCGCCCTCTCGCGGTCGACCGCGGCGGACACCACGGGGTCGAGGGGCGCGCTGCCGGGGAACGGTTCGACCGTCACGTCCGTTCCGCGCCGGCCGCCCGACCACGTGCCGACGGCCCAGCCGTCGACCATCACGGTGGGCCTGATCTGCCCGCCGCCGGGCCATACGCGGCGTTCGTGCTCCGCGGGAACCGACAGTTCACGGCCGCGATAGCCCACCAGGTAGTTGTCATAGGCCGGCAGCAGCCGGACGTCGGGCTGCTCGCCGGCCGCGACGGCAGGGCGCGCGATGTCCCGCGCTGCGGCCCAGGCGCTTTTGCACGTCCTGGTTCTCAGCCCGGACCAGTGGGCGAAATCGTGCACGGTGGCGGGACCGTGTGCCGCCCGATAACGGCGCGCGAGTTCCGTTTCGGCTGCCGCCCCGGTGAAGGGAAGCGGGCCGGTCGCGGACAGCCAGTCGTCGAGCAGGACGAAGGTGGCTTCGCCGTCGCGCTGCGGTCCGTGACAGATCCGGCCGGTCAGGGCGGCGCGGCGGATCAGGTGGAAGGCGGACTGGCCCTTGGGCTCCACCCCGAGAGTGGTGAGCCGGTCGGTGACCTGGGCACGGGTCAGCGGCCCTTCCTTGCCGACGGCTTCGGTGATCAGCTGTTCCGCACGCTCGCACAGGGCTTCGTCCAGGGCGAGCTCGCGGAACCGCCGGGCGGCGAGCGCGAGGAAGACGGGGCCGAAGAGGGCGAGCAGCCAGCGCGCGTCGGCCGCCGGCACGAGCTGGAGGGTGCCGCGCATGAACCAGCCGCGCACGGCGGTCCGTTCGATGTCGGTGGCCCGGTGCACATCGTCGGCGGTCAGGCCGCGGGCGCGGACCCGGAGCCCGAGGGCCGACGCCGTGAGGTCTTGTGCCTGTACGGCGAGGACCCGGTCGAGGACGGAGGCGACCGTCACTTCCCGGACCCCGCCCCCGATCGCCTGTGCCTGCGCCCTGAGCAGCCGGTCCGTCGTTCGTTGTTCCACTTGTCCACTCTTTCACCGGTCCACGCCGCGCGGGGCGTGGCTCAAGGGTCGTCCAGCAGCCGGAGCCGCACACGTTCACGGGCCGCCACGCATCCGACGACCTCTCCACCGCCCCAGTCCGCCAGCTGCCAGTCCCGCCACCTGGGCGCATCGTCCCCGTACACCGGAAGGTCGAGGCGGCCCAGCTCGTCGAGCGACGCCACCCCGACCTTGACCAGGGATTCCTTGCGCACCCACTGCCGCAGGAAGGCAAGCCGGGGGTTGGGATGCCTGCGGAGCGCCGCCAACTCCCGTTCACTGCACGCTGATTCCGCCAGGCGCCAATCCAGCGGCACACCGTCACAGGCCTCCACGTCCACTCCCACTGGACCGTCCGCCGCGGCGGCGGCGACCCAGCCCCGGGTGTGCGCGAAGCTGACTCCGAGGGCGGGCGCCTCGACGAGCCGCGGCCTGCCGTGCGGCCGGTCGCATCTCCCGCAGCTCTGCACGACGGTGAGGCTCTGCGCCGGGCGGCCGAGGAGCCGCCCGGCGCAGAGCCTCACCAGGACGTGGGCAGCCAGGAAGTCGTCCCGGTCGGCCGCCGACCGGAGGGCGTCGGCCCGGTCCGTTTCGGCACGGGTCAGCAGCGCCCGTACGTCACCGGCAGCGGCCAGCACCTCCCCGGTCCGCGCGGCCAGCGCCATCCCGCCCATCGCCCCTGTCCCGCGCATCAGTGCCTGCGACGCAGCACCGCGTAGTAGCCGGGCAGCCGCAGTGCGTCGGAGTCCGACTGCGGGTCGATGGCGTGCAGTTCGATCGCCTCGTCGTCGACGACCTCCCAGTCCGACTCCGGGAAGGCTTCGGTCAGCTCGGGCCGGGTGAAGCGGTGCGAGTGCCGGACACCGGCCGCCTCGAGCGGGCCGACCAGGTCCTCCGCCCGGCCGCGCTTGCCGCCGACGAAGCCGAGGTAGCCGAAGGAGTTGCTGGAGTAGTCGGGCTCGTGCACGATCAGCACCCCGCCGGGGCCGAGCAGACGGCCGGCCACGGTGGCGAGCCGGGCCCGGGCCGCGCCGTCCAGCACGTGGAAGACACCGCGGACGAAGATGTTGTACGGTCCGTCGCCCAGCGCCACGGCCTGCTCGGCGTCGGTCATGTCGATTGCCAGGTACTCGACGTTGTCGAGGGCCGGCACTCCCTCCGCCTCCCGCCTGGCGTGCTCGATCGCACTGGCGGAGACATCGACACCGACAACTCCCGGATAGTGGGGGGCGAGTTCCCGGCTGTAGCGGCCGTTGCCGCAGCCCAGGTCGATGACCGGCAGGCCGGGGGTGAAGTGCCGCTCCGCCTGGCCGAGCAGCCAGTGGAACTCCTCGCCGCTGTCGGCGTCCCAGATCACGTCGCCGCCGCGGCCGGTCCGCTCGATGCCGGCCCAGTAGCGCTCCCACGCGTCGCCCGTGTCACGCTCCTCGGCGCTCTGCGCCGTCGTTGCGGACTCGTCGCCGGGCGGCGGCGAGAAGCGCTCCCAGATCTCCTCCTCGCCGAGCGCCTCGAGCAGCGCGAGGAACTCCTCGAACATGGAGTCGATGAGGCCGTCCGGGTAGACGGCCGGCAGGAAGTCCCAGTTGAAGGTGAGGCCGCCGGCCTTCTCGAACACCTGGAAGTCGAGGGACACCTGCGGAGTCTGAGAGATGCCGTAGACGGGTACGCCCAGCTCGGTCTCCTCGTACTGCGGCGGGTGTCCGGCGAGGCTCGTCATGACGACGGGCATGGCGGGCGCGAGGGAACCGCGCAGCTTGGTCAGTTCCCGCAGGACCTGTACGCCGCTGAAGTAGCGGTGCTCCAGATCGGCCCACAGCCGGCGCTGGATGGCCTGGGCCCGACCGGCGAAGGTGGTGTCCTGCTGTTCCACGGCGAGCAGCAGCGTGGTGGTGGTGTCCGCGAGCAGCGCGTTGACCTGCGGGTGCAGCGGCAACCGGTTGAACAGCGGGAAGTTGACGGTGAAGCGGGCCTGCCCGGACGCCCGGCCGAGGATTTCGGCGTAGGCGGCGGCCAGCACCCCGGAGGGGGTCACCTCGCGGGCATGCGCCCGCTCCTGGATACGCGTCCACAGGTCCGGGTCCACGACGTGGCTGCGCCGCTCGAACCGTACGGGCAGTGCGGGCGCGTCGGCCGGGCGCTCCGGCAGCTCGGGCGCGGGCG
Organism: Streptomyces sp. NPDC051219; assembly: GCF_040682335.1. Classification (NCBI taxonomy): domain Bacteria; kingdom Bacillati; phylum Actinomycetota; class Actinomycetes; order Kitasatosporales; family Streptomycetaceae; genus Streptomyces; species Streptomyces sp. NPDC051219. Next base: position 118,915 of record NZ_JBFBAS010000015.1, on the reverse strand, counting down.
GCAGGGTGGCGAGCCGGTCGCGCCAGTACCACTCGGACCGGCGGTACAGCTCGCTGTCGCGCAGCGAGTTCCCGACGGCGAGCACGTAGTCGCGGAAGGTCAGCTCCAGCGGCGCCGGGTCGGCGTCCGGCTCGGTGTAGAACGTGACCAGGTCCGGGATGAGGACCTGGAAGTAGCTCCAGGCGTCGGCGACCAGGAAGTCCAGCGACAGATGGATCCGGGCCCGGCCGCCGCCGAGCAGGCTGATCCGTACGTCGAACAGCGGCCAGCTGTCGGCGTTCAGTACCTGGTGGGACAACCGCTCGCGCAGTTCCGCCAGTTCGCGCTCGCGCGCGACGTCGTCCAGGCTGCCGAAGTCGCTGACGGGGATCTCGTACTCCGGGATTTCCGCGTACACCTGCTGGGTGCCGTCGGAGAGAATGCGCGTCCGCAGGGCGTCGTGCCGCTCGACCAGCCGTCGCCAGGCGGCTTCGAACCGGGGTACGTCGAGCCGCTCGCTCTCCCACTCGAAGTAGCCGTGGCAGCCGACGTTGCCCAGCTCGACGAGTCCGCCGCGGCCGATCCACAGCGCCTGCTGGCTCTCGGTCAGAGGGAACGGCTCGAAGCGCCGTTCCGGGTCGGGGACGATGGCCGGAAGTCCGCCGAACTCGCCGCGGCCGGTGGCACGTTCGGTGGTGATGAGGGTGGCGAGCTCGGCGACGGTCGGGCAGGTGGACAGATCGGAGAGGCTGAGCTCGACTGTGTAGCGTCGGCGGATCTCGTCGATCAGCTGGAAGGCCAGCAGCGAATGTCCGCCCAGTTCGAAGAAGTTGTCGTGGATGCCGACGCCGCCGGTGCGGAACGCCACTGCCCACAGGCGGACGAGGCCGTCCTCGACCTCGTTGCGCGGTGCCTCGTAACCCGCGCTGACGCCCTCCCGGGTCTCCGGGGGCTCCGGCAGTCTGCGCCGGTCGACCTTGCCGTTGGGCAGCCGCGGCAGTTCGGGCAGGACGACGACCGTGCCGGGCACCATGTAGTACGGCAGGGTGCGGGCCACCTCCGCGCGCACCGCACCGGAGTCCGGCCGGGCGCCGGCTTCCGGCGACACATAGGCGATGAGCCGCTTGTCGTTGGGGCCGCGCTCCTGGGTGACGACGACTGCCTCGGCGATGCCGTCCAGCCGCGCGACGTGGGTCTCGACCTCACCCAGCTCGACCCGGAAGCCTCGGATCTTCACCTGCGAGTCGGAACGGCCGAGGAGTTCCACGGCGCCGTCCTCGCGGCGGCGGGCCAGGTCCCCGGTGTCGTAGAGCACCGGGTGGGGGTCGCCGTCGACCACGTTGGGACGGAATTTCGTCGCGGTCAGCTCGGGCCGGCCGTGGTATCCGGCGGCGACACCGGCGCCGGACACATGGAGGCGGCCGACCTCGCCCGCCGCCACTTCGCGGTCGTCGTCGTCCAGCAGATGGACCCGGAGGTTGGCGATGGGGACGCCGACCGGCACCTGCCGGGACGTGCGGATGTCCTCGGGCGTGGCCTGGCTGGTGAAGTCGATGCCGGCACCGAGGTCGAGGCAGGACAGCACGTTGGTGGTCTCGGTGGTGCCGTATGTCATCACCACCCGGAACGGGGTGTGTGTGAGCGGCCAGCTGTGCACCCGCTCGGCCGTGGTCACCAGGATCCGCAGCGCGGTGCTGTCCGGCCAGTCGAGTCCCCAGACGGGTTCCGCGAGCGCGGCAACCAGCATGGTGTGCGTGATGCGTTCCTTCACGAGCCAGTCGCGGATCTGCTCCGGCGTCTGGGCCTGTCCCGCCTCCGGGATGTGGATCGCGGCGCCGGTCGGCAGATAGGCCAGCCACTCCATGATCTGTACGGCGAAGCCGGGCGTGGACATCCACGAGGCCCGGTCACCGGGGCGGACACCGTACGCGCGTTCGGTCCAGTGCACCAGGTTGGTGAGGGCCCCGTGCCGCTCCAGGACGGCCTTGGGGGTGCCGGTGGAGCCGGAGGTGTAGATGAGGTGGCTGACGGTGTCGGGGCCGGTAGGGACGCCGGTGGGCGCGTCGGACTGGCCGCGGCCGGCCGTGGCGACCTCGGCCCGCACCACACCCTCGGGTATCCGCGCGCCGAGTTCGGCCGGAGTGAGGACCAGCAGCGGCCCGGCGTCACCGATCATCGCGGCGAGCCGGTCGTCGGGGTTGACCGGGTCGAGGGCGACGATCGCGGCGCCCGTCTTGAGTATCGCGACGGACCCGATCACGTAGTCGGCACCGCGCGGGTAGCACAACCCGATACGCTCGCCGGGGCCGGCGCCGTGGGCGATCAGCGCGTGCGCCAGGCGGTTGGTGGCGGCCTCGAGTTCCGCGTACGTCCAGGAGCGTTCGCCCTGCACCAGCGCGGGGGCCTGCGGGGTGCGGGCGGCCTGCTGTGCGAGCAGCTCCGGGTATCCGGTGGCGGGGAACGAGGTGTCCGTACGGTTGAAATCGACGAGTGCGGTGGTCACAGCGCGGCCCTTTCTGCTTCTGCGAAGGCTCGGCTGCGCAGCAGCCGCACCGGGAGACTCTTGATCCCCCAGGTGAAGTTGGATGAGTTGAAGACGGCCGGACCGGTGAGTTCGAAACCGTCCAGCACGGCGAGCATCTCGGTGAGCAGGGCACCGAGTTCGAAGCGGGCCAGCCGGGCGCCGAGGCAGAGATGGCGTCCGTGGCCGAAGGCGACATGCCGGTTGGGACGGCGGTCGACCCGGAAGCTGTGCGGATCGGTGAAGACGTCCTCGTCCCGGTTGGCGGAGACGTTCCACAGGGTCACCCGGTCGCCCGCGGCGACGGGGACCCCGGCGATCTCGGTGTCGCGGACCGCGGTGCGCAGCGCGTGCACACCGGGCGTGGTCCAGCGCAGGATCTCCTCGACCGCGGGGGCGATGCCGTCGGGTCCGAGGCGGCGCAGCAGCTCCCACTGGCCGGGGTGTTCGGCGAACATGTGCACCGCGCCGGCGGCGGAGTAGCGGGTGGTCTCGTTGGCGCCGGAGAGGACGCCGTTGCAGTTGAAGACTATCTCCTCGTCGCTGAGCGGGCGTTCGGTGCCGTCGCCCTCGTCGACGAGGGTGTCGTGGGCGATCTGGCTCACCAGGTCGTCGCCCGGGCGGGCCCGGCGCTCGCCGAGCAGTTCGATGAAGTAGAGGAAGATCTCCGAGTGCGCGTTGCTGCGCACCGTCTCGTCCGGGGAGTCGAAGGCATCGGTGGTCAGGGCCCCGATCCAGGCCCAGTCCGCGCGCGGAATGCCCATCATGGCGCAGACCACCCGGTTGGGGAGCTGCTTGGCGAGGTCGATGAAGTCCAGCTCGTCACGTTCGGCGGCCTCGGCCACCAGCTCCCCCACGACCATCTCGACCAGGGCCTCGAGCCGGGGCATCTGCTGCGGTCCGAACGCCTGGTAGAGCGCCCGCTTGAGGCGGGTGTGGTGGGGCGCGTCGGAGACGATCAGCATCCGCTGGGTGACGGCGGCGACGGCGGCCGGATCGCTGCCCAGCCGCATGCCCTGCCCGGAACTGAAGGTGTCACTGTCCGCGTAGACCGCGGTGATGTCACGGTGCTTGCTGAGCACCCAGAAGCCGTGACCGCCGGGTTCCGGGTGCCAGTGGACCGGCGAGTTGGCACGCAGCCAGGTGAAGGCGGACCAGAAGTCGTTGCGGCCGAACGGGGCCGGGTCGAGCAGATCGATCCGCATCTCAGGCTCCTCCGCCCGCCGCGAGGCGCAGACTCAACGGGCGGGTGTCGGTCCAGTGCGCGTCCACGTGGGCGGCGCACTCGTCCTCGGTGCCGGTGAACCCGGCCGGCGTCCAGCCGTCGGGCAGACCGCGCACGGCGGGGTACAGCGCGTACTGCTCCTCGTGGTTGACGAGGACCTGGTAGGTGGTGGGCACGGTGTCCTCCGGGCTCGGGCGGGGTGTTCGGGCCGGGCAGTTCGGGCGGTGCGCGGCAGCCGGGCTGTTCAGGCGGTGCGCGGCAGCCGGGTGTCGTCGCCCCGCAGCAGCCCGGCCAGATGCTCCAGTACGGGCTCGGGGCGGCGCAGTACGGCGTGGTGGCCACCCGTGGTGCGGTGCCGGTGGAAGCCGGCCGTGGTGACCGCGGCCCAGCCGTCCAGCTCCGCGGAGCTGACGGTCTCGTCGCCGTCGGAGCCCCAGGCGTGCACGGGGACGCCGAGGCGCGCGCCGGGGGTATGGGCGTAACTCAGCGACAGCCGGGCGTCCTTGCGGAGCATCTCGACCATCAGGGCGCGAGTGTCGTGGTCCAGGAATGCCGGATCGAGTCCGGCCGTGTCGAAGAGTTTGTCCAGTTCATCCTCGTCGTCGACGATGCCCCGGCCGGCTCCGTCCCAGTGGCCGGGCGCCCGGCAGGCGCTGACCACCAGGGCCCGCGGCGTCACGCGGCGGGCGAGTTCGTAGCCGAGCAGACCGCCGAAGCTGTGGCCGAAGACGACGAGCGGCCGGTCGGTGCCGACCATGCGGACCAGTTCGCCGGCGATGGCCTCGACGGCCTCGCCGAACGTGTCCGGCATGGGCTCGCGCCAGCGGTTCTCCCGGCCGGGCAGCTGTACACCGTACACCTGCGCGGTGCCCGCCAGTGGCGGCTGCCAGGCACGGAACTGCTGGCAGCCGGCGCCGGCCGGAGGGAGGCACAGCAGGGCGGGCAGGGCGGTGTCCTCGGGCCCGCCGGGCCAGGTGGAGATCCAGTTGCCCATGGCTTCAGGCCCCTTCGGCGGTGGGAACGGCGGAGTTGTCCCGGACCGTGGGTTCCTTGAACGCGCCCGCCTCCCCGGGCTGCCCCGCCTCCCCCGGCTCGGTAGCGAGCCGGTCGAGTTCGGCGGCGAGATCCGCCACCGTCGGGCGGGCCAGCAGCTTGCCCAGAGTCAGCCGGAGCCCGGTGAGGCGGCGCAGTTCCGCCACCGCGCGGGCCGCCGCCAGGGAGTGACCGCCGAGCTCGAAGAAGTCCGCCGGCGGGCCGGGCACTTCGCGCCCCAGCACCTCGGCCCATACGGCCATCACCACGCGCTCACGCGGGGTGGCGTCGCCCGAAGGCGCCGGCTCCCCCTCGGGAGCGGCCAGTTCGAGGGCCAGCGTCTCCCGGTCGGCCTTGCCGGTGGTCAGGGTGGGCACCCGGTCGAGTACCCGCACGGTGGTGGGCACCGCCGCCTCCGGGAGCAGCTTGCGGCAGCGGTCCGCGACCCGGGCGGCCAGCGCTCCCGGATCGGTTCCGGGTACTGCCACCACGGCCAGGCCCAGGGTCTGCCCGGAGGAGAGCGGGCAGCACGCCGCGGCCACCACCTCCGGCAGTTCGGCGGCGATCCTCTCCACCTCCCCGAGTTCGATGCGGTGGCCGCGGATCTTCACCTGGTCGTCGCGGCGTCCCCGGTACTCGAGTTCGCCGCTCGGCCGGCGCACCACCAGGTCGCCGGTGCGGTACATCCGGGAGCCGCCGCCCTGGAACGGATCGGGCACGAAGCGCGAGGCGGTCAGTCCGGGCCGTCCGCGGTAGCCCCGGGCGACGGCGGGACCGCCGAGGTACAGCTCTCCCTCCGATCCCCCGGCCACCGGCCGCAGTTCGTCGTCCAGCACATAGGCCCGGTAGCCGGGCAACGGTCGTCCGATGGCGCTCACGTCGTCACCTCGCTCACTGTCGGCCCAGGTCGCAGCGATCGTCACCTCCGTCGGCCCGTACACGTTGAGCAGCCGGCGGTCCCGCGCGAACCGCTCGGCGAGCGCGGCCGGGCAGGCCTCCCCGGCGACCACGACCACCTCGGCGGAATCGAGCCCGTCGCCGTGCGCGGCCAGCAGCGAGGGCGTGAGGGATACGGTGCGCAGCCCGGCGGGCAGCGCCTCCCGGCCCTCGGCGGCGGCCTGGCGCAGCCCGCCGAGGGACAGGTCCACCAGCGCCACGCCCTGGCCGTGCACGAGATAGAGCAGCGTGCACCAGAGCCAGCCGTCGAAGGCGGGTGAGACGGCATTGAGCCCGAGCCCGCCGGGGGTGAGACCGAGTCCGGCGAGCGCGTCGACGAACGTGTCGAGGCCGCGGTAGGTGACCTCGACTCCCTTGGGGCGGCCGGTGGTTCCGGAGGTGTAGATCAGATACGCGCAGGTGTCGGGGAGGGGGACGGTCACCGCGAGCGACCCGGCGGCGGACCGCCGGCAGTCGGCCGGGGCCAGGGTGCGGACGCCGGTGAGGTCGAGCCCCGCCGGTACGTCCGTGGCGAGCAGCACGGCGGCTCCCGCGTCCCGCAGCACGTGCCCGAGCCGCTCGACCGGATGCCCGGCGTCCAGGGGTACGGCCGTGGCGCCGAGGCTCCAGACGGCGAGGAGGGCCGGGACGCTCTCCCGGGACCGGCCCAGCAGCAGCCCGACGGCGGTCTCGGGTCCGGTGCCGGCGGCGGCGAGCGCCGCGGCGATCCTGGCTGTCCTGGCGGCGAGCGCCGCGTAGGTCAGGGTGCCGTCGGCGGCACTGACAGCGGTCTCGTTCGGCCGTTCGCGGGTCCACCTCTCCAGGACGGCGAACAGGGGCGGAAGCGTGCCCGGTCCGTCGGCCGGTTCGCCGGGGTCCGTCCCCGGCGCGAACCCGGCATGCTGGGCGGTCATCCGTCGTTCCTCTCCGGGTCCGAGGGGCCGGCGGGCGCCGTGGCCCGAAGTCGGGGGCCCACCACCTGCCCGCCCGGACCCTGCGGCAACTGCATCGACTTGGTCTCCAGGAACGCCTCCAGTCCCGCGGTTCCGCACTCGCGGCCGATGCCGGACTGCTTGAACCCGCCGAACGGAGCGGCCGGGTTGAACTGCCCGCCATTCACATCGACCAGACCCGTCCGGAACCGGCGCGCGATCCGCACGGCACGGTCGTCGGCACCCGACCAGACCGCACCGTGCAGCCCGTAGCGGGTGCCGTTGACGATCCGCACCGCCTCGTCCTCGTCGTCGTACGGCATGACGCACAGCACCGGCCCGAAGATCTCCTCCTGCCCGACCGTGGTCAGCGGGTCCACATCGGCGAAGATCGTCGGCCGGACGTAGTACCCGGTCACCAGCCCGGCCGGGCGCTCGGGACCGCCGTGCACCAGACGGGCCCCGCCCTCGGCGGCGCCCCGCCGGATGTATCCGGTCACCCGGTCGTGCGCGGCCGCGGACACCAGCGGGCCGAGATCGGTCGCCGGGTCGCGCGGGTCGCCGGTCACGTAGCCGTCCATCGCGTCGCCGGCGATCCGTACTGCCTCGTCCTGGCGGTCCCTCGGCACCAGCAGACGGCTCCACTGCAGACAGGTCTGGCCGGAGTTGAAGAGCATCTGGTCCACCGTTGCGCGCACCGCCGCGTCCAGATCCGCGTCGTCCAGGACCAGGCTGGCGTTCTTGCCCCCCAGCTCCAGATGGACGCGCTTGACGCCGTCCGCGCCGCGCGCGGACACCTCGCGGCCGGCCCGGGTGGAACCGGTGAGCGACACCACGTCAACCAGTGGATGGGTGACGAGCGCCGCCCCGACCGTACCGCCGGTGCCGACGACCATGTTGAAGACACCGGGCGGCAGATCGGCCTCGGCGATCACCTCGGTGAGCAGCCGGGCGTGCAGCGGGGTGATCTCGCTCGGCTTGTGCACCACGGTGCAGCCCGCGGCCAGCGCGGGAAGGATCTTCTGCACGGTGAGCAGCAGCGGGGTGTTCCACGGGGTGATGCAGGCGGCGACCCCGGCGGGTTCGCGGACCACAAGCGAGTGGCCCACACGCTCCTCGAAGGCGTAGAAGGCGGCGGTCTCGACGCAGTGGGCCGCCATGCCGATGGAGAGCCCCACATGGGTCTGGCGCGCCATCCGGGCAGGCGCTCCTACTTCGGCGGTGATCACTTCGGCGAACCGGCCGGCCCGCTGTTCCATGCCTTCGACGACCCGGCGGAGCAGGGCGGCCCGTTCGCGTACGGGTGTGCCGGCCCAGCCGGTGAACGCCGCGGCGGCGGCGCGCGCGGCCAGGTCGGCGTCGCGGGCCGTGCCGGCGGGCACCGTGGCCAGGGGTTGCTCGGTACTCGGGTCGGTCACCACAAGGCGGCCGTCGGCGTCGGAGGCGGTCCAGCGGCCGCCGATCCACTGGTCGTCGTAACGGGGCGGCAAGGGGGCCGCGTACGGCTCGGCCTCTGGTGCGCCGGAGTCCTGCGGCACGGTCAGCACGGTCACGGTGGGTTCCTCACTGAATCGCTGAATCGCTGAATCGCTGAATCGCCGGCTCGCTGAATCTCTGAGTTGCCGGCTCGCTGAATCGCGTGCGGGCGGGGCGACCGGCGCTGCGGCCGGCCGGATGCCTGGGGATGCCTCAACCGGCCATCCGGGCCAGGGCGGCGGCACGGGCGTCCGGCCTGGTGCGCCGTACCGGACGGAGCCGGCCGGTCGCACGGGCGTCGGCCCCCGCCGGGACGGCTGCGGTTGCCCGCACGGCCTCGGACCCGGCCGTACGAACGGCGGCGCCACGCGCGCCGGACCGGGCGGCCGGAACCATCGCGCGCAGCAGCAGCTCGGTCTCCGGGGCGGGTGCCACTGCCAAGTCGTCGCGCAGGCGCCGCGCGCACAACTCGTACCAGCTCCGTACGCCCGCGAGTTCGCCCCGTCTTCCGTGCGCCGTCATCAGCGCGCGGTAGGTCTCCTCGTGGTGGCGGTCGATCTCCAGCGTGCGCCGGCAGATCTCGATCAGCTCTGCGAAGTCCTCACGCGCCTCGGCGTCGGTGCGCAGGACGACCAGGGCGCGCAGCGCCAGGGACCGGAGGTATTCGCGCTGCTCGGCGACCCAGTCGGCGCTGTCGCCCCGGAGGAACTCGCCGCCGTACAGCGCGATGGCCGCCCGCAGCCGGGTGCGGGCGAGCGTGACGTCCTGTGCGGCCGAGGCCCGCAGGCCCGCGTGCACCAGTTCCTGGAACCGGTCCACGTCGGACCACAGGTCGGCCACATCCAGGACATAGCCGAAGTCCCGGTAGAGCAGCCGGATTCCGGACGCGCCGGGGCGGTCGGGGTGGGCGTCGAGGACCCGGCGCAGCGCGTGCGCCGCGACCTTCAGGGAGCTGCCTCCGGAGGATCCGTCCGAGCCGGGCCACAGGGCCTCGTACAGCCGGTCGCGGGTGAGCGTCTGGCCACGGTGGATCACCAGGTACTGGAAGAGCCCGCGGGCCTTCCCGGCCCGCCACCGCTCGACGGGGCTGCCGTTCACGATCAGCTCGAAATCCCCCAGGAAACGGATCCGAACCTTCTCCAAGCTCTCGGCTCCTCCCCCGTGCTCTCGGCTTCGCTCGAGCAGGGGGGACCCCCATGAGCAGGGGATGCCCCAACGCCGCGCTTCCTCGGTCACCGCGGTGGTCATCGCTTCCTCCCGGAGGTCCGTCGCACACCGATCTGCCTGTCTGCCTGTCTGGCTGTCCGCACGTACCGATCTGCCTGCGGCGAGTCTGTTCCCGGCCCCTACAAACGCCCTATACCGGCCACGACTTACGCGTGTAGCTCCGTGATAGAGCGGCCTCCCAAACTGATGCCTCGACCACCCCGACCGGCGCCGTTCTCCGAAATGAGGGCTGATACATGACCAGCACCGACACCCGGCTCCAGAAGGTCGTCATCCTGGGAGGCGGCACGGCCGGCTGGATGACCGCCGCGTATCTCGGCAAGGCACTCCAGGGCACCGTCGACATCACCGTGCTGGAGGCACCGACGATTCCGAGAATCGGCGTCGGCGAGGCCACGGTGCCCAACCTGCAGCGGGCCTTCTTCGACTACCTCGGTATCGCCGAGGACGAGTGGATGCGGGAGTGCAACGCCAGCTTCAAGATGGCCGTGCGGTTCGTGAACTGGCGCACCGAAGGCCAGGGCGAAGCCGAGGCACGCGTGCTGTCCGACGGCCGGCCGGACCACTTCTACCACCCGTTCGGCCTGCTTCCGGACTACGACCAGACTCCGCTGTCGCACTACTGGTTCAAGCGCAAGTACGAGGGCCGCACCACCGAGCCGTTCGACTACGCCTGCTTCCGCGAGCCCCCCGTGATGGACGCGATGAAGGCACCGCGCTGGCTCGACGGCCGGTCGGCCACGCGCTACGCCTGGCACTTCGACGCCCAGCTCGTCGCCGACTTCCTGCGCCGCTTCGCCACCGAGAAGCAGGGCGTCAACCACGTCCAGGACGAGATGACGCAGGTCCAGCAGGACGACCGCGGCTATGTCACGGCCCTGCACACGAAGAGCGGGCAGATCCTGGAAGCCGACTTGTTCGTGGACTGCTCGGGCTTCCGCGGTCTGCTGATCAACCAGGCGATGGCGGAGCCGTTCATCGACATGAGCGACCACCTGCTGTGTGACAGCGCGGTCGCCACCGCCGTCCCGCACGACGACGAGGCGGGCGGCGTGGAGCCGTACACCTCGGCGATCGCGATGTCGTCCGGCTGGGCCTGGAAGATCCCGATGCTGGGCCGCTTCGGCACCGGCTACGTGTACTCCAGCAAGTTCACCGACCAGGACGAGGCGACCCGCGAGTTCGCCGAGATGTGGGGTCTCGACCCGGAGGAGACCAAGTTCAACCACATCCGGTTCCGGGTCGGGCGTAACCGCCGGGCCTGGGTGAAGAACGTCGTCAGTATCGGTCTGTCTTCCTGCTTCCTGGAGCCGCTGGAGTCGACCGGCATCTACTTCATCACCGCGGCGATCTACCAGCTGGCCAAGCACTTCCCGGACAGGACGTTCAACGACGGCCTGATCAACAGCTTCAACAACGAGATCGAGGTGATGTTCGACGACACCCGCGACTTCATCCAGGCGCACTTCTTCTACGCGCCGCGCAACGACACACCGTTCTGGCAGGCCAACAAGAAGCTGACGCTCCCCGACAACATCCAGCAGAAGATTTCCGCCTACAAGGCCGGTCTGCCCATCAACTCGCCGATCACCGACGAGTCGACGTACTACGGGAACTTCGAGGCCGAGTTCCGCAACTTCTGGACGAACGGCAGCTATTACTGCATCTTCGCCGGCCTCGGCCTGGTCCCGGACGCGCCGCTGCCCGCGCTCGCCCACAAGCCCGAGTCGGTGGCGGGTGCCGAGCCGCTCTTCGAGGCGGTCAAGCGCCAGCAGCAGAACCTGCTGGAGACGCTGCCCAGTGCGTACGACTACCTGCGGCGGCTGCACAGCGGCGCGTAGGACGAACTACCGTCGCCGTCCCTTCGGGCACGACGACCCCGCCGCCACATCCACGGCCCGGCAGCACGGCTCTCCCGCCGGCTGCCGGGCCGCACTGCTCCAGCGACCCACAGGAGTCAGACATGCCCAACTCCGCGCCGCACCAGGTGCCTTCCGGAGCCGCAGAGACGAACGGAACCGCCGGAACCAATGGAACCACCGGAACCACCGGAACCACCGGAACCACCGGAACCACCGGAACCACCGGGACGAACGGCACGAGCGGAACGAGTGAAACGGCCGGAACCGGCGGGACCAGCGCAACTGCCGGACCCGCCAAGGTCCAACCGGCCGATCTCCGCCCCTTCATGGCCGGCTTCCCCTCCGGGGTCTCGGTCGTCACCACGCTCGACGCCGACGCCTCCCCGCGCGGCATGACCTGCAGTTCGCTGGCGAGCGTGGCACTCGGCCCACCCATCCTGGTGGTGTGCATACGCACGGCGAGCCCCACTCTCGACGTCCTCCTCGCACAAGGTCAGTTCGCTCTCAACCTGCTGCACGAGCGCGCCAGGTCCACCTCGGACCTGTTCGCCTCGGGGGCGCCAGACCGCTTCGAACGTACCGAGTGGCGGCTGCCGCTGGGCGCCGGCGGCCCGCATCTGACCGCCGACGCGCATGCCATCGCGGACTGCACCGTCGTCAAGACCGTCGGCTTCGGGGACCACACGGCGGTCTTCGCCGAGGTGAGCCGCGTGACCGTACGTGAGACGGCGCAGCCGCTGCTCTACGGCCGCCGTCGCTACGCCCGCTGGTCCGACGCCGCGGCGGTCCCGCAGCCGGCCGCGGCAGCGCCGGCCCCTCCGCAGCCCTGCGCGCAGCCGGTGCCGTCGGAAGGAGTCGCCCGTGTCCGCCGCTGATCCGCTGCCCGCACTGCTGGTCGCCGTACCCGTGGTCATCCTCGTCTGCCAGGCGGGTGCGACGCTGTTCCGACGGTTCGGCCAGCCACCCGTGGTCGGCGAGATCGCCACCGGCATTCTGCTCGGGCCGTCGCTGCTCGGCTGGCTGTGGCCGGAGGCCCAGCACTGGCTCTTCCCGGATGCCGTCCTCCCGTTCACCTCGGTACTCGGCCAGCTCGGCCTGCTGTCCTTCATGTTCCTGGTCGGTCTGGAACTGGACCTGGGTGCGCTGCGCGGTCACACCCGGATCGCTGTCGCCGTGAGCCAGGCCGGCATGCTGCTGCCCATGGCGCTCGGCGCGGTGCTGGCGCTCGGGATGTACGGACAGCTCGCCCCCGACGGGGTCGGCCGCCTCCCGTTCGTCCTTTTCATCGCGGTGGCGATGAGCATCACGGCGTTCCCCGTGCTGGCCAGGATCCTCATCGACCGCGGCCTGTACGGCACTCCACTGGGCGCGCTCGCGATGGCCTGCGCCGCCGTGGACGACGTCACCGCCTGGTGCCTGCTGGCCGTGGTGGTCGCGCTCGCCTCGGCCGGCTCCACGATGGACGCCGCCACCACGGCCGGGCTCGCCGTGGCCTTCGCCGCCTTCATGTTGTACGCGGTACGGCCGCTGCTCGCGCGGTGGGCTGCTCGGGCGGACCGGGCCAACGACGCGGTGGTCCTGGTGGCGCTGTTCAGCGGACTGAGTCTGTCGGCCCTGGCCACCGACGCGATCGGGGTGCACGCCCTTTTCGGGGCCTTCCTGTTCGGCGTTGTCACCCCGCGCGGCGCCCAGCGCGTCGAAGTCTCGGCCGCCCGGCTCCGTGCCGTAGCCGTCCCCGTACTGCTGCCGCTGTTCTTCGTCCACACGGGCCTGCGCACGGACATCGAGGTCCTGGCGGCCGACCCGGTGCAGTGGCTCTGGGCGGGCGCGGTCCTCACCGTCGCGGTCCTCGGCAAATGGGGCGGTGCGACGGGGGCGGCCCGCTCCTGCGGCAGGTCCTGGCGGGAGGCCCTGTCGATCGGCGCGCTGATGAACTGCCGTGGACTGACCGAACTGGTGGTCCTCAACATCGGTCTCGAACTCGGAGTCATCGGACCGGAGTTGTTCACCATGCTGGTCCTGATGGCCCTGATCACAACAGCCATCACGTCGCCGGCCGTCAGCCGGCTGCACCCGTCCCCGAGCCCGATGAAGGAATCGCCGGACATCTCACCCGTCGTCATCGGGTCCCGGAGTTGAGCGAACAGCGCGAAGCACCGGACCGGCCCACGGCGGCCTCGCCGTGGGCCGGCCCCCCGGTGTTAGCCGGAGGGTCAGGCCGCCGCCTGGAGCTCCTGCCGTACGGCGATCGCGTTGAGGCGAATCGTGAACGGCGCGACGTCTTCGGCCGTCAGGGACGCGAGTTCCGCCTTCGCCAGCCCGACGGTCACATCGACGCAGAAGGCGATGGCGTACATGAACTCTTCCGTTTCCTCGTCCTGGAGCGCGAACAGCAGGTCGCGGTAGTAACTCGTGCTGTCCGCGGCCTCCCGGTAGAAGGAGAGACCGGGCTCGCCCTCCTGCTCGGCGAGGCCGAGGAAGGCACCGGTCAGCGCGAGTTCGGCCTTGTCCCAGAAGGCGGGGCTGGCGAACGGCTGCGGGAGGGCCTGGCGCACGGCCTCCTTGAGCGAGAGCACCATGACGTGGACCGGGGCGGTCTCCTGGAGGGCCCAGCCGCGGACGATCTTGACGATCGCGCTGTCGGGTATGGTGCCCGCCGCCTCCCGGATGTTGCCGAAGTCGAAGTTCACGGTCGCCGGGGCGATCGCCTGCTGGAACTTCTCGTCGATGCCCTGCGCCTGATCCCGGTGGTGCGGCCCTACCTCGAAGACGGTCTTGAAGCCGGCCTTCTTGGTGGCGACCTGGTCAGCCATAACAACTCCTCGCGGCAGAAGTGATCGCGCCCGGGAGTCAGTATGCCGACCGGCGCCGTCCCCACCCGCCGCGGGCCGCAGGCCCTACCGGCCTGCCGGCCGCTCCGGCCCGGAAGGCAGCGGCTGTTCGGCCCAGATGGTCTTGCCCTCACGGGTGTAGCGGGTGCCCCACCGCTCGGTGAGCTGAGCCACCAGGAAGAGTCCGCGGCCACCCTCGTCGGTGGTGCGGGCCCGGCGGAGGTGCGGCGAGGTGCTGCCCGTGTCGGACACTTCGCAGATGAGGTGGTCGTCACGGATGAGCCGCAGGCTGATCGGCCCGTCACCGTACCGGTAGGCGTTGGTGACCAGCTCACTGACGATCAGCTCTGTGGTGAAGATCATCTCTTCCAGTCCCCACTCGGTGAGCTTCGCCGCCGTCAGCTCCCGTGCCCGGGCAGCGGCCATGGGCTCCATCGGCAACTCCCAGGTGGCCACCAACTCCTCCGCCAGGACGCGGGTGCAGGCGAGGAGCAGTGCCACGTCGTCGGCGACGTCATCGGTCGGCCGGTCCTGGAGCAAGGCGGTCTCCACCGCCCGGCACGTCTGTTCCAACGAGTCGGCGCGCAGGGTCAGCGCCCTGCACAGATCCGCCAGGCTCTCGTCGACGTCCCGCTTGCGTGTCCGGATGAGACCGTCGGTGTAGAGGGCCAGGAGACTGCCTTCGGCCAGCTGCAACTCGGCGGTCTCGAACGGCAGCCCGCCGAGGCCCAGCGGCGGGCCCGCCGGTACCTCGAGGAGGTTCGCCTGTCCGTCCGGAGTCACCGACACCGGCGGCGGGTGGCCGGCGCGGGCAAAGGCGCAGCTGCGCGAAACCGGGTCGTAGATCGCGTACAGACAGGTGGCGCCGACGATTTGAAGGTCCCCGGTCGACTCCTGCTCGGCGGCCAGGCGGTCCACGAGATCGTCGAGGTGGGAGAGGACCTCGTCCGGGGCGAGGTCGAGGTTGGCCAGAGTGTGTACGGCGGTTCGCAGCCGGCCCATGGTGGCCGCCGCGTGTATGCCGTGGCCGACGACGTCGCCGACGACGAGGGCGACCCGAACCCCCGAGAGCGGGATGACGTCGAACCAGTCACCTCCGACGCCGGTCGTGGCGTCGGCGGGCAGGTAGCGGTGGGCGACTTCGACTGCGGGGTGGCTCGGCACCTCGTGCGGGAGCAGGCTGTGCTGCAGGGTGAGCGCCGTGTCGTGCTGCTCGGTGTAGCGGCGCGCGTTGTCGATGCAGACGGCGGCGCGGGAGGCGAACTCCTCGGCGAGCCGGAGGTCGTCCTCCTCGAACGGCTCGAGCCGCCGCCACCGCCAGAGACTGAGCAGTCCGAGTACGAGCCCCCGCGCGACCAGCGGCACGGCCAGCAGCGAGAGATCACCCAGCTTGAGGGCACGTTCCGCACGCTCCGGGTCCGTGGGAAGCCATCCCGTCACGCCTTTCTGATCCGCGTCGAAGACCGGAAGCCGCTGGGCCAGGCACCGTGCTTGGACGCTGTCCGGCGGAATGTGAATCGTGTGGCCCTCGGGATACATGACGTCTTCCGCGTCCTTCAGGATGCTGCGGACCGCCCCCCGGCGCATGGTCGAGAACATCCCCTGGACAGGCTCCTTTCCGCGGCTCACCGGCTCCAGCAGGTCGACGGAGACGCAGTCGGCGAGGTCCGGGACCGCCGCCCCGGCCAGCTCCTGAGCGGTCTGCGCCACGTCCAGCGTGGTCCCGATTCGGGCGCCGGCCTCGCTGAGCAGAGCGAGCCTGCGCCGAGCCCGATGGCGGTCGGTCACGTCCTCGACCGTCTGCGTGACCCCGAGGATTCGTCCGGAGGGGTCCTGCATCCGGAACGCCGAGATCGACACCACCAGCTCGCGGTCGGGGTCGCGCAGCAGACGGCAGGGGATCTCGGCGTCGTACGAGGACCGACCCGTCTCGAGTACCTCCCGCAGCTGCCGCTCCACCTTGTCGGTGTCCTGCTGGACCAGGAAGTCGCCGATCCGCAGCCCGCGTAGCTGTTCGACCTGAATCCCGCTGAATCCCGCGATCGCTCGGTTCACCCGCAGGATGCTGAGGTCGGGGGCGTGGACGGCCAGACCGATCGGGGAGCGGCGGAACAGCCCGTCCAGGACGGAACGGTCCGTCTCCCACTGGACCACCTCTTCGACGGGGGCGGCGACGAGGAACCACTCGGCGCGGGAGTCTTCCCTCGCGATCACCCGGGCACGGCACCCGAACTGCACACGACGGCCGCTGCGGTGCCGGACGGGCACGACCCCGAACCATCCCCCGTCGCGGACACATGCCGCCACCGAGTCCATCACGACGCCGTGGTCGTCGGGATCGACCAGGAGAGCGAGCGCCGTGCGCCCGAGCGCCTCCTGACGCGAGTAGCCGAGCAACTGCTCGGCCCGCTCGCTCCAGCCGACCACTGTCCCCCGGTCGTCCAGTACCGCCGAGGCCGCGCGCCGCACCGCGAAGGGGTCGTCCGGGCTCTCGCTGAACGTAGTCATCGGTGTGTCCATCGCTACCACCGTTGCCCTTGTGCCTTCCGATGCGGACCACTCGCGCGGTGCCGCTCGGGGTCGGTCCTCACCGAGCGGTGACGACGCGGACTTCTGGCGAGGAGCACCGCTACGTCGTCCCGGGGTGCGGGGGGCAGCAGTCGGCCGAGGATGCGGTCGCAGATGTCCTCCAACGGGTGGTCGAGGTGCAGCAGCGCCTGGGCGAGCTGTTGCATGCCCTGGTCGAGGTCTCTGTCGCGGGCCTCGATGAGGCCGTCGGTGTACAGCACCAGCAGACTGCCGGCGGGCAGCGCCACCCGCTCGCTCCGGAAGTCCTGCCCGCCCGCGCCCAGGGGCGTACCCGAAGGGCCGTCGAGGAACTTGACCGTCCCCCGGGCGTCCGCCACGGCCGGGGGTGGATGGCCTGCCCGGGCGATCAGGCAGTCGCCGGCAGCCGCGTCGTGGACCGCGTAGACACATGTCGCCATTTCGTTCTCACCCAGGTCGGCCACGGCGGCGTCCAGCGAGCGGAGCATTCGAGCCGGGGGAATGTCGTGCCGTGCCAGCGTTCGGACCGCTGTCCGCAGTTGTCCCATGACGGCCGCCGCATGGATTCCGTGCCCCATGACGTCTCCGATGACCAGTCCGGTCCTGCCGCCGGACAGGGTGATGGCGTCGAACCAGTCGCCGCCGACCTCGTGGTCGCTGGCAGGGAGGTAGCGCCCGGTGAGTTCCAGGCCGGGCACTTCGGGCAGCGCGCTGTTCGACAGGCTGCGCTGCAGGGTGAGTGCCGCCCGCCGCTGACTCGTGTACATCCGCGCGTTGTCGATGTTCAGGGCCGCTCGGGAGACCAGCTCGTCGATGAGCACGCTGTCCTGCTCGTCGAACCGGCCACGGCTGCGGGTACGCGTCAGCACCACGGCGCCGAGCACCTTGCCACGTGCGACCATCGGGACGAGTCGCGCTCCGCCCAGCGTGCCGAGATACGTACGCAGTCGCTCGGCGTGCGGATCGGTGATCAACGCCGGGATGTCGGCCTGGTAGAGGTTCATGGGGCGCCCATCGGCCATGATCTGCTCGTACACCGAACCGAGCGGGACCTGGAAGGTCATGCCCACCGCCAGTGTCGCGGTGGGGGCGGACGGGTCCGGGAAGGCGGCCGCGAGACGGCGCACCACCCCGTGGGTGGATGCGGCGGCCTCATCGGGCTCGAGCACCTCTGCCAGCACTTGTACGTCGGCCGAGTCGGCCAGCCGGGGTACCAGCACCTGCACCACTTCCTCGGCGGTCTGCCGCAGGTCCAAGGTGGTCCCTATCCGCGTACCGGCCTCGGCCAGCAGGGCGAGGCGCTGCCGCGCCCGTTCCGCCTCGGCGTGCGCCCGCTGTCCGTCGGTGATGTCGATCAGCGAAGCGATCAGACCCAGCTTCCGGCCGGCGCTGTCGAGCAGCGGAGCACAGGAGCAGGACCAGGTCCGCTCGTGATGGGGGTCGGCCGGAGTGCGACCGGTGCCGCGCACGTCGACCACCGCCTCACCGCGATCCAGAGCCTGCAGCATCACGGTCTCCAGCGCGGCGGCGTTGATCCCCGGCGCCACCTCGGCCGGCCGCCGGCCGAGGTGGTCGGCGGCGGATACGCCGTTCATCCTCGCCAGCGCGTCGTTGACCCGCAGGAAACGCAGATCCGGGTCGAGCATGCCCAGACCGATGGGGGACTGGGTGAACAGACCTTCCAGGGCGGCCAGCGAATCCCGCATCTCCAGTACGGCGGAAGCCTTCACGGCGATGGTCAGGATGCCCGTTCCCCCCTGCTGGTCCACCGCCGGGCAGATCCACATCTCCATCGGAACGACGTGCCCGTCACGGTGCCGCACGGGAAGCGACCCGACTATCGCCTCACCGGCCAGGACCTTCTGTGCCAGCTGTTCGGCCGCCCCCCAGTTGTGCTCGGGGACCAGGATCGGAACGCCGTCCCGCCCCAGCACCTCCCCCGGCAGGTAACCGAGCAAGTCCTGGGCGGCGAGCGACCACTCCACGATGCGCCCTTGCGCATCCTGCCTCCAGAGTGCGACCGGAAGCAGGTCGCGGAGCACACTCGCGTATCCGACCGCCGACAGGGGCTGATGCGGCACATCACTCGTCGACTCGTGTGTGTCCAACTCAACGACCTAACCTCGGGGCGTAGGGCGCTCCGCCGGCCTCCCGGGCGATCTTCCGATCTTGGATACCTTCCTATCAAATCACCCTATCCGAGGCACTGGGGTGGGCAAACAAAGCGATGCGGCGGTCGGCCGCACACGCCCGCCATGGGCCACGCGCACGTGGGATCACTGGTTCGCCACCTGGACCGCTGCCTGCCGCGCAGGTCCCTCCAGCACCTCGTCCTCCTCGCCGGTCCGCAGTACTTCCGTGGCGTGAGGGGGCACCAGGGCCGGGGTGCCGCGACGGATCGAACGCGCCGCGGCGTCAAGGACGTCGGCGGACGCGCCCAGCAGTTCCCGCGCCCGGACCCGTCCCGGCCTTCCGCCGGAGCCCGACCCGCGGGTCGCCGAGAGAGCCGACGACGGGGCGGATGCGTTCGGCCAGGCCGTGCAGGACGGCAGGCCGGCTGCGCGCCTGGGACGGCGTGATGGCGGCGGCGTCCCGCGTCCGCATCAGCCGCACCGCGACGCGGTCATGGTGGCGCTGCCCTCGTTGACTTTGCCTGCTTTGCATGACTTTCACCCATACGGGTGGCGCATCCACAGGCACGGCCGTAGCGTCGGTTCAGAGCACCCGCTCGGTGTACGCGGAGGGCCAGGTGGGCCCGAAAAGAGCCGCTGGGGAGCCGACATGCAGAAACACAAGGTGAAGACAGCGGTCATGCTGTGTGCCGCTACAGCGCTCGCAGCAGCAGGAGTGCCGACCTCCGCATCCGCGTCCCCAGGGGCACCCACTCCCGCTGACGTGGTGGCCGTCGACTGCTTCTCGAATCCGCAGATACGCCCGGGCGACTTCTTGCTCGCCTGCGGGGACGGCAACAACCGCCTCACCACACTCCGATGGTCCGACTGGGGGCCGACGGCCGCTGTGGGCACGGGAGTCGACATGGTGAACGACTGTCAGCCCTACTGCGCCGCGGGCAAGTTCCACTCCTACCCAGTGACGGTCAAGCTCGACCGCCCGGAGACCTGGGAAAAGCGTCCTGAGCTGCAGCATTTCACCCGGATACAACTCGTCTACACCGACGACAAGCCGCAGCGGACGCCGCAGGAAGTGACTTACCCACTCTGGGACTGACGATTCCCTGGCGGGCCGGCGAGTCCTCTCTCCCTGTTCGGCCCATGTTCGGCGCCGGGTGCGTCCGGCGGTGGCTCGCGTTCGTGCCGGGCAACGCGCCGCCTCGCGCCTGGCACCGCCGCGGTGAGGGGTCGCTCGTAAGGTGAGGTACGTGATCGTTCGCGAGGGCGCGGTGACCGCGCGCGTCGGCCGGCGACCCGGCTATCCGGCTGCGGCAGTGGTGTTCGCCATCGGAATGGCCGGGACCACCCTCCCCACACCGCTGTACGGGCTCTACCAGGATCAGATCGGGTTCTCCGAGCTGATGGTGACCGTTGTCTTCGCCGTGTACGCCGTCGCGGTCATCACCGTGCTGCTGGTCGCGGGAAACTATTCGGACCAGGTCGGCCGCAGACCTGTGATCCTGAGCGCCATGGCTTTGTCGGCGGCGAGCGCCGGCTGCTTCCTCCTGCAGAGTGGTCTGCCTCTGCTCTTCGCGGGGCGGCTGCTGTCGGGCTTCGCGGCCGGTCTGCTGAGCGGCGCGGCGACAGCGGCCGTCATCGAGCTGGCCGGTCCTGGGCAGAAGGCGCGGGCGGAGTTCGCCGCCACCGCGGCGAACATGGGTGGGCTGGGGTGCGGGCCACTGCTCTCCGGGCTGCTCGCGCAGTATGCGCCGAGGCCGCTGATGCTGCCGTTCTGGGTCCACCTGGGGTTGCTGGTGGTGGCCTCTGCGATCACCTGGTTTCTGCCGGAGACCGTGGCGAAACCGAAGCGATGGCCGCCGTTGACGCCGCAGGGAGTGACGGTGCCCCCGGAGGTGAAGGGCGTGTTCGCGCCGGCGGCGCTGGCGGCATTCGCCGGCTTCGCGCTTCTCGGGCTCTTCACGGCGGTCGCGCCGAGCTTCGCCTCACAGACGCTCGGTGTGCAGAACCTGGCCGTCTCGGGCGCGATCGTGTTCTCCGTGTTCCTCGCTTCGACCCTCGGACAGTCCTTGACCCAAAGGGTCGGCGCGCCCCTCGCCCTCCCCGTGGGGTGCGCCATCCTCGTCGTGGGCCTGGTCCTGGTGGCGTCGTCACTGATCGCCGAGTCCCTGGTCCTGCTCGTCCTGGGTGCCCTGACCGGCGGCATCGGCCAGGGACTCGCTTTTCGCGCGGCCCTCACCCTGGTCAGCGGCGCGGCCCCGGCAGAGCGTCGTGGCGGCACCATTTCGGCGTTCTTCGTCGTCGCCTACACCGGGATCTCCCTGCCGGTGGTCGGTGTCGGCGCCATGGCCACCTGGCTCGGACTGCGC
This sequence comes from Streptomyces sp. NPDC051219, assembly GCF_040682335.1. Classification (NCBI taxonomy): domain Bacteria; kingdom Bacillati; phylum Actinomycetota; class Actinomycetes; order Kitasatosporales; family Streptomycetaceae; genus Streptomyces; species Streptomyces sp. NPDC051219. The sequence goes on along the minus strand of NZ_JBFBAS010000015.1, from coordinate 97,849 downwards.
CAAGCCGGGCTGATTTTCACAGGCTGCGTGATGCTGCTGGCGGCGGGCGCGGGAGCGTACGCTGCGCGCAGGCCGCCGGCGGGGTAGCGGGGCGCCGTGAGGGACCCGCTACCCGCTGGTCTCGGCCAGAGGCCGCCGGTCATGCCCTGAGCTGCGGGTAGAGGTTGGTGATGTCGCCGGACAGGGCGGCCTTGGTCTGACGGGAGGTCTCGTCGGCGAGCACCTCGAACGCGCCCTCCTCGATCCCGTCCAGCGCCGCCTTGGCGATGTCGGCCGGCTTCGACTTGGGCTGGGTCACCGCCGCGGTCAGGTCGGTGTCGACGTACCCCATGTGCAGGCCCGTCACGCCGATGCCGCGGTCCAGCAGCTCGAGCCGAATGGCATTGGTCTGCAGCCAGAAGGCGGCCTTGGTGGCGGAGTACGCGCCATGCCAGGCGACCCATGAAAGTGCCGAGTGAGCGTTCAGGATGTGACCGCCCCCGTTGCGCTCGATCACCGGGACGAAGGCCCGGGTCACATTGAGCGGGCCGAAGAAGTTGGTCTCGAAGACGTTCCGGATGTCCTCGATCGGCGCGTCCAGGTAGGTGTCCGGGGAGCCGGCGCCGGCGTTGTTGACCAGCACCGTGACGTCGGGTGCGGCCGCCACCAGCGCCTCGATCGAGGCCGGGTCGGTGACCTCCAGAGCCAGCGGTACGACGCGGGCGTCGGTGCTCGGCTGCGGGGTTCGCGCGGTGGCGTAGACCTTCTTCACGCCACGGGTGAGAAGGTCGTCCACGATTGCCTTGCCGATGCCGCGGCTGCCGCCCGTGACGAGTACGACGGCGCCTTCGAGATTGGTCACTTCGACTCCAGAAGAACCTTGGAAACTGATCGGTTTTCATGACAGTAAACCGATCGGTTTCCGAATGCAAGCCGAGCCGGTACCCTCGATGACATGACGACCTCGGCGACACCACGCGAGCGACTGCTGACCGCGGCGGGCGAACTCTTCTACCGCCATGGCATGAGCATCGGGGTGGATGCGCTGTGCAAGGCCGCCGGGATCTCGAAGAAGTCCATGTACCAGTTGTTCCGGTCCAAGGAGGAGGTGATCGCGGAGAGCCTCGCCGGCCGCGGCCCGGCGTACCAGGTTGCGCTGCTACCGGGCCCGGACGACGAGCGGTCGCCGCGCGAGCGCATCCTCACCGTGTTCGAGCGGCAGGAACGGATGGCTGCCGAGGGCAACTTCCTCGGCTGCCCGTTCGTGAGTGCAGCGGTGGAGTTGAAGGACCCCGAGCATCCGGGCAGCGTGGTCGCGCGCCACTTCAAGGAGCACCTGACCGACTTTTTCCGGACCGAGCTCGTTTCCGCCGAGGCCGAGGATCCGGAAACCCTGGCCGTGCAACTGACGATCGTGTTCGATGGCGCGAGCGCCCGGGCAGTGGTACGAGCCCAGGCGCTCGCCGGCATCGGCATGGTCACGGCGGCGGCCCTGCTGGATGCTGCCGGGGTCAAACAGACGGTGCAAGCGGGCCGGGCCGACTAGTGGCTGTTGGTCGGTCTCTCAGTTGCCTGATTGGCAGGAGGCGTTCTCCCGGGCAGGGCCGACCGGCACGTCATGCTCTTCGAGCGGTGGTGTGATGGGCAGGCAGACCTCGAACCTCGTGTCGCCGGGCTGTGAGTGCGCCCGGATGTCGCCGTGGTGCTTGTTGACCACGATCCGGTAGGAGATGTCGAGTCCCAAGCCGGTTCCCTCGCCGACCGGTCTGGTCGTGAAGAACGGTTCGAAGATCCGCGGGCGGATTTCCGGCGGGATGCCGTGTCCCGTGTCCTGCACCTCCACAACGATGCGGTCACCGTCGCGCCGGGTCGCGAGGGTGAGGGTTCCCCCTCCATCCATCGCCCCGAGCGCGTTGTCGATGAGATTCGTCCACACCTGGTTGAGCTCCGCGCCGTACGCCGGGATCGGTGGCAGGCCGCGGTCGTAGTGCTTCACCACGTTCACGCCGGACGGGATCTTGGCCTGCAGCATCACGAGTGTGGCGTCTAGGAGTTCGTGGACGTCGACCGGCTGCTGGGCGGCGCGGTCGAGCTGCGAGTACTGGCGTGCGGCATCGACGAGGCCCGAGATGCGGGTGACCGCCTCCTCGATCTCACCCATCAGCAGCTCGGAGTCGATGGTGTAGGCGAGCCAGCGCACTGCGGATTCCCGGTGCTCCTCACCCACCGCGGAAGTGGCTTCGGAGAGCCATGTCGCGTCGATGCCACCCGCGACGAGCGTGGGCGCGATGTCCCAGCCCTGGTCGATACCGTGATCCTCGAGCCAGTCGGCGAGTTCGTCCTCGGCGTCGGATACCTCGATGGCCGAGAGCGTGCGCTCGCCGGTGGCCCGCGTAATGGCCGCGTCCTGCATGGCGACCAGCTGGTGCAGACGACTGCCGTCGAGGCGGCCGTCGGCGAGGAGGGCGAGCTTGTGGCGCATTCCTGTCACACGGCTGCGCAGGGAGTCGGTGGCGCGTACGGCCGCTGCCGCGGGGTTGTTGAGCTCGTGGGTGAAGCCTGCGGTCAAGGAGCCGAGCGCAACCAGCCGCTCCCGCTCGCCCAGGATCGTGTTGGTGGCGCGGGTGCCGAAAAAGAGGCCTTCGAGCAGGTGGAGGGCCATGGGGAACCAAGTGCGGACGGCGTGGGCGAACTCGTCTGCGGGCAGGACGAACACCTCGACGTCGGTGATGGCTCGCAGCGTGTTGGGGTAGACCTGGTCCACCCGGTCTCCGAGATAGGCCTGCGTGGCGCCGGCGTAGACGCCGATCTGATCCGTGCGGCTGACTTCGATGTCGTCGCCGTGAAGGCGGCGCAGGAGGGCCACGGTGCCGCCGAGCAGCACGAAGAAGCAGGTCGCGGGCTCGCCTTCGGAGTAGACGGCAGCTCCGCCCTGCCGGGTCTCGACCCGGCCACGCTCCGCAAGCCAATCGAGCTGGGTGCTGTCGAGGGACTCGAAGAGAAACAACCCGCGCAGCTCGGCGGGGGTGAGCATGGTGCGCTCGCTCCGAGGGTTCATTGCGCCTCCAGGTAGCGGTGTACCAAGGAGACGGCCATGGCCCCCTCCCCCACGGCGGAGGCGACCCGCTTGACCGACTCGGCGCGTACGTCTCCGGCGGCGAAGACGCCCGGCAAGCTGGTTTCGAGGTGGTAGGGATCCCGGGACAGCGGCCACCCGGCGGGGCGGGCCCCGCCGGACAGCAGGTCGGGGCCGGTCAGGACGAATCCCCGCGCGCTGCGGGAGATGACGCCGTCCAGCCATCCGCCAGCTGGGCCCCCGACACCCCGTCGGGGAACCCGAGATAGTTCTCGATCCGGCTGCTTTGGCCGGCCTGCCCACCTGTCGCGCTGCGTTCCACCAGTACGGTGCGTAGTCCCTCGGAGGCCGCGTAGACGGCGGTCCCGAGTCCTGCGGGGCCCGCACCGATCACCACGACGTCATAGAAGTCGGCGGCGGGGGTGGTGGTCAGGCCCACGTGAGCGGCGAGTTCGGCCTCGCTCGGCGCCTGCAACGTCCTGCCGTCGGCAGTGATCACGAGCGGCACGTCTTCCGCGGTGAGTCCCGCCGCTTCCAGCAGCCGCATGCCCTCCGGTTCGTCCGCGGCGAGCCAGCGATAGGGGACGAGGTTGCGGGCGAGGAATTCCCGTACGGCGAACGACGGTGCCGACCAACGGTGGCCGACGATCCGCGTCTCCCCGGCCTCTTCGTGGGGCTTTGCCGCCCACAACTCCAGCAGCCCGTCCAGGACGGGGTAGAGGTTCTCCTCGGGCGGGCTCCAGGGCTTGAGCAGGTAGTGGTCGAGGTCGACCAGGTTGATGGCGTCGATGGCCGCGCCCGTGTCGGCGTAGGCGGTCAGGAGTACCCGCCCGGCCAGGGGGAAGAGGTCCATGGCCGCCTCGAGGAACTGCACTCCGTTCATCGTCGGCATGCGGTAGTCGGCGATCATCACGGCAAGCGGCTCGCCTCGCAGCTTGACCTCCCGCAGAGCGTCCAGGGCTTCTGCGCCGGAAGGCGCGCGGAGCACCCGATACCGGTCGCCGTACCGGCGCCGGAGGTCGCGGGCGATGGCTCGCGACACGCCCGGATCGTCATCGACGGTCAGGATCGACGGCTTCGCCATGCCCTCCATCATGCTCTCCACCAGGCACGTACGCGATGAGGTACCGGAAGCAGCCTGCGGTGCTCCCGGCCGGCCGGGCTGCCCTTGAACGGCGAGCGTGCCGTTCTCCGATCCCGGACCGCGGCCGCGAAGGCCGACCGGAGCAGCGGGCAGGCGCAGGCGGTCCGGCAGGGAATACACCACGGTGATTTACGATTCAATAAAAATCATATGGCGCCGACCGGACGGGAGAGTCACATGGGCACCTCGGGCGCAACGATGTGTGAGCTGGGACTCCTCGACACCACTGGCATCCTGCGCCAGCCCTGGGTGAGCCCGGACCGGACCAGCTCAGGTCTGGGCTGGGAACACGTGTACGTCTCCACTCAGCGGGAACGGCCGTATCACGCCACATTCGATGCTGCACCCACCCACTTGCTGATCCTGCACCTGGGCGGCCCCGTGACCGTCCGGCGCCGAATCAGCCAGTCGATGCGGGCCCAGCGGATTCCGGCCGGGGGGATCTTCCTCCACCCCGCGGGCCGCGAGCTGGACGTGGAGCTCCAAGGGGGACTCGACACCGTCCACCTGTACCTCAGCGACTCTGTCCTCCAGGAAGCGCAGGGTGAGGGCGGGAAAGTGGAACTCGTCGAAGAACTGGGCAGCTCCGATCCGCTGATCGAGCAACTCGTCCTGGCTCTGGACGGTGTCGTGCGGCGCCGGGAGCCCTCCGCCCGTACCTACGTGGATCACCTTGTCGGCACGCTCGCTGCTCAGCTTGCCCGCGCACACGCCGGCCGGCCCGTCGACCGCGACAGCGCGTCGTCAGGACTGACCAGCCGGCAGCTCACGTCCGCACGCGAGTTGATGGAGACTCGGATCTCCGAGCCGCTGCCCGTCGCCGAGCTGGCCTCGGCCACCGGTCTGAGTGCGAGCCAGTTCAGCAGGCAGTTCAGAGCCAGCACTGGGAAGTCACCCCACCAGTTCCTGCTCCAACTGCGGCTGGACCACGCACGTCGGCTGCTGCGCACCACGACGCTGCCCATCGCCGACCTGGCCGCCCACTGCGGCTTCTCCCACCAGGAGCACCTGACACGCGTGATGCGCGCCAAGCTGGGCACAACCCCTGCTGCCTTCCGTCGTGCGGGCTGACCTTCGATTCCGCGGCCCACGCCGCCGCATTCACTCCTGCCCCGCCCACCGCATGCGCCCCCTACATCCGCCGTCCGGTGTGGCTCACATCCGTGCACCGCCCCTCTCACGACCAATGGCGCCGCCCCGATCCGGCAGGAAGTACGCGCGAAACGTGCAGGAAACGGAACGTCCACGGCCCCGACACTCGGTGGCAGACATCCAAGGACCCACGGCGCACGCGAAGGCGGAACGCGATGAGGAACTTCGTTCACACCTCCCACCCCTCGCGGGTCGTTTTCGGCACCGGAACGGTCGGCCGGGTCCGCGACGAAGTCGAGCGGCTCGGCTGTTCCCGCGTCCTTCTCCTGTCCAGCCCGCCGGTGGCCACGGCCGCCGCCCGAGTGCGTGATGTCCTCGGGGACCTCACAGTGGCGGAGTTCGACGGTGCCGCGATGCACACTCCGGTGGAGGTCACCGAGCGAGCGCTTGACGTACTCCGGGAGCACTCCGCCGACTGTCTGGTGGCTGTCGGCGGCGGTTCCACGACAGGGCTGGCCAAAGCACTGGCGCTGCGCACCGATCTGCCGCAGCTGATCCTTCCCACCACATACGCGGGCTCCGAGGTCACCCCCGTGCTGGGCGAGACGCAAGCCGGACGCAAGACCACAGTCTCCTCGCCCGCGATTCTCCCCGAGACCGTCGTCTACGACGTCGAGTTCACCCGGGGCCTGCCGGTGGACATGTCGGTCACCAGCGGAGTCAACGCCCTGGCCCACGCCGTGGAGGCCTTGTACTCACCGCAGGCGAACCCGGTGATCGACGCCATGGCACTCGACGCGGTCGGCAGGATCGCCCGCGCCCTGCCGGCTCTCGTCGCCGAGCCGTCCGACACCGCGGCACGAGCCGACCTTCTGCATGCCGCATGGCTGGCCGGTACCTGCCTCGCCTCCGTCGGCATGGGGCTGCACCACAAGCTGTGCCACACGCTGGGCGGTACGTTCGGCCTGCCGCACGCCGAAACACACACGGTGATCCTGCCGCACGCCATGGCCTACAACGCCCCTGCCGCCCGGGACGTCATGAACCGCATCGCCGAGGCACTCGGCGTGGCAGACGCACCGAGCGGGGTGTTCGACCTGATCGCCTCCGTGGGAGGCCCCACCTCGCTGGGCGAACTGGGCCTGGCGGAAGCGGATCTGCCGGAGGCCGCGCGGCTGGCCACCGCCACGCCGTACCCCAACCCCCGGGAGCTGACGTCGGACGGCATCGAGAGTCTGCTGCGTGATGCCTGGCGGGGCCGCCGTCCGGCAGTTCCCGCGGTGCAGGCCCCCTCGGCACTCGGGGCGGCTGCGGACCTGGAGCGCCTGACCGATCAGGTGGTGGCGAGCTTCGCCGACGCACCTGATCCGCGGGTCGGGCAGCTGCTCGGTGACCTCGTACGGCACCTGCATCACTTCGTGACGAACAACGATGTCACCGAATCCGAGTGGCAGCACGCCATCGACTTCCTGACCCGTACCGGGCAGATCTGCACGAGCACCCGCCAGGAGTTCGTGTTGCTGTCCGACACGCTCGGGGTCTCCAGCATCGTCGACCTGCTCACCAATTCGCGCACCCCCGAGACCACACCGTCAGCGGTGCTCGGGCCGTTCTACACGGACGGTCCCCCGGAGACCGCACACGGCGCCGACATCTCGCAGGGCGTCGCCGGCACTCCGTTGTGGGCCGACATCCGCGTCACCGACGCGGACGGCCGCCCCCTGCCGGACGCCGTCGTGGATGTGTGGCAGGCCAACAAGGACGGGTTCTACGACGTCCAGCTGCCCGAGTGCGAAGGCCCGGTGCTGCGGGGGCGCCTGCGCACTGACGAGCAGGGACGGCTGCGCTTCTGGACGACCCTGCCGGCCGAGTATCCGATCCCGGACGACGGGCCGGTGGGACAGATGCTCCAGGCCGTCAACCGTCATCCCTACCGTGCCCCCCACCTCCACTTCATGATCTCCGCAGCCGGCCACCGGCGCCTGGTCACCCAGTTGTTCGTGAAGGGCGGGCGCTACATGGACTCCGACACCGTGTTCGGAGTCAAGGAGGGCCTGGTCGTCGACTTCGAACCCCGCGTCGGACTGCCCCCGGACGGCCGCGCGATCGACGGGGACTGGCGCAGCCTGCAGTTCACCTTCCGCATCGCCCGCATCGCCGAACCGGCTCGCTGATCAGGAGCAGTCTCATGGAATCAACCCACACCTACGACACCGACGTCCTTGTGGTCGGCAGTGGCCCCGCCGGTGGATCCGCGGCGCTGCTCCTGGCCACCTACGGAATTCGCACCCTGCTCGTCACCAAGTACGGCTGGCTGGCCAACACTCCCCGCGCGCACATCACCAACCAGCGCACCATGGAGGTGCTGCGCGACCTCGATGTGGACGCCGAAGCCGCCGCGGTCGGCAGCCCCGCCGAGCTCATGGGCGACACCGTCCTGTGCACCGCACTGGCCGGCGAGGAGATCGGCCGGATCCGCAGCTGGGGCACCGGCCCGCACGCGGCTGCCGAGTACGGTGCCGCCAGCCCCGCGCAGATGATCGACCTTCCGCAGACTCTTCTGGAACCGATCCTGGTGAACAACGCCGCGGCGCGGGGAGCCAAGGTCCGCTTCGACACCGAGTTCCTCAGCCTGGAACAGGACGCCGACGGCGTCACCGCCCGGCTCCGGGACCGGGTACGCGGAGACGAGTTCACCGTACGGGCCCGCTATCTGATCGGTGCGGACGGCGGCCGCAGCAGGGTGGCGGAGCAGATCGGGCTGCCGATCGCCGGGCAGAGCGGCAAGGCCGGCAGCATGAACATCACGTTCAAGGCCGACCTGTCCCGGTATGTGGCCCACCGCCCGAGCGTTCTGTACTGGGTGTTGCGTCCGGGCGCCCACATGGGCGGCATCGGCATGGGCCTGGTGCGCATGGTGCGGCCCTGGAACGAGTGGCTGCTGGTGTGGGGATACGACATCGACGAGTCCCCGCCCCAGATGGACGAGGCGGCAGCCCGGGACATCGTCCACGACCTCATCGGCGACCGGGACATTCCCGTCGAGATCACGTCGAGCTCGCTGTGGACGGTCAACCACAGCTACGCCACGACGTACTCGGCCGGGCGTGTCTTCTGCGCCGGAGACGCGGTGCACCGGCACCCGCCGTCCAACGGTCTCGGTTCCAACACCTCGATCCAGGACTCGTACAACCTGGCCTGGAAGCTCGCCATGGTCATCCGTGGTCAGGCCGGGCCAGGGCTCCTGGACACCTACACCGCGGAGCGGGCACCGGTCGGCAATCAGATCGTCGATCGCGCCAACCTGAGCCGCGACCAGTTCGGCCCCATCTTCCGGGCCCTGGGCGTCGACGGGTACAGCGAGGAGGACGACATCGCGGACGGCCTCGCCGCGTGCCGCAGCGAGACGGCCGACGGCACCAAGCGGCGGCAGGCGCTGGAGGAAGCCATCCAGCTGAAGAACTACGAGTTCAACGCCCATGGTGTCGAGATGAACCAGCGCTATGTCTCCTCCGCGGTCATCCAGGACGCCGACCCCGCCGAGGTGTGGGCAGGGGACCCGGAGCTGATCCACCAGCCCACCACCCGTCCCGGCGCCAAACTGCCGCACGCCTGGCTCGTCGACAGCAACGGCCACCGCCTGTCCACGCTGGACGTCGTCGGGAAGGGAACCTTCACTCTGGTGACCGGGCCGTCCGGTGGCGTGTGGGAGGCCGCCGCGGCCGCCTGCGAGCACACCCTGGGGGTGCCTCTGAAGTGCGCGCGCATCGGCGGCGAGAACAGCCGCGACGCATACGGCGAGTGGCGCCGGATATCCGAGGTGGCCGAGGACGCTTGCCTGCTCGTCCGCCCGGACGGATACATCGCCTGGCGTTCCGCTGCGGCGCCGGAGACCGACTCCTCGGCCTGCGCCGAGCTGCTCGGCGCGTTGAGGACCGTGCTCCAGTGCTGACGGCACGGCACAGGCCTCACGCGGGATCACACGAACCAAGGCTGACACGGCGATCTGCCGGACACGAACGGAGTGCGGTGCACATGGACAAGGTGGTTGCCACCGCCGAGGAGGCGCTGGCCGGCGTCATGGACGGAGCGTCGTTGGCCGTGGGCGGCTTCGGCCTCAGCGGTGTCCCCAATGTGCTGGTCCAGGCGCTGTACGCGACCGGCGCGAGCGGGCTGAGCGTGGTGTCGAACAACTGCGGCGTGGACGGCGGCGGCCTCGGCATCCTCCTCGCCGCGGGTCGCATCGCCCGTGTCACCGGCTCATACGTCGGCGACAACAAGGAGTTCGCCCGCCAGTACCTCTCCGGGGAGCTGCTGGTCGAGCTGACGCCGCAGGGCACGCTCGCCGAGCGCCTGCGGGCCGGCGGCTGCGGCATTCCCGCCTTCTTCACCCCCGCCGGTGTCGGCACCCAGGTCGCCGAGGGCGGCCTGCCCTGGCGCTACGCACCTGACGGCACCGTGGCAGTCGCCTCACCGCCCAAGGAAATACGCGAGTTCGACGGCCGGCATTACGTGCTCGAGCACGGCATCACCACCGACTTCGCACTCGTCCGCGCCGCCAAGGGCGACCGCCACGGCAATCTCGTCTTCCACCGCTCGGCCCGCAACTTCAACCCGCTCGCCGCCATGGCCGGCCGCGTCACCGTCGCCGAAGTGGAGCAGCTGGTCGAGCCCGGTGAGCTGGACCCGGACGAGATCCATCTCCCCGGCGTCTTCGTCCAGCGAGTGGTCGAACTGACGCCGGAGCAGGCCGCGGACAAGCAGATCGAACGGCGCACTGTTTCCGCGCCTCCGGCACGAAGGACGGTGCGGCGCTGATGCCATGGACCAGGGACGAGATGGCCGCACGCGCGGCGGCCGAGATCCAGGACGGCGACTACGTGAACCTCGGCATCGGACTGCCCACGCTGGTACCCGAGCACATCCCTGAAGGAGTGCATGTGGTGCTCCAGTCGGAGAACGGCATTCTCGGTGTCGGCCCGTACCCGGTCGACGCAGACGTGGACCCGGACCTCATCAACGCGGGCAAGGAGACGGTCACGGTGCTGCCGGGCGCGAGCTTCTTCGACTCGTCACTGTCCTTCGGGATGATCCGAGGCGGTCACATCGACGCCGCGATTCTGGGGGCCATGCAGGTCTCCGCCGCCGGGGACCTCGCCAACTGGATGATCCCGGGCAAGATGGTGAAGGGCATGGGCGGTGCGATGGATCTCATCCACGGCGCCCGGCGGGTGATCGTCGTGATGGACCACTGCGCCAAGGACGGCAGTCCGAAGGTCGTCGGGGCCTGCACCCTGCCCCTGACCGGCAGGGCATGCGTCGACCGCATCATCACCGACCTCGGCGTCCTGGACGTCACCGAGGACGGTCTCGTCCTCGTCGAGACGGCTCCCGGCGTCAGCGCGGACGACGTGGTCAGCCGTACCGCCGCGCCCGTACGAGTGCCTGACCCCGTCGGCTGACCACGGTCGGCCCACCCCCTGATCGCCCGCCGGCCGGATTCCTCCAGGACAGCGCCCCGGACCGGCGGGCCAACATCACACACCCCCCGTTTTCCCTCTCCATCACAAAGGAGTCCCGATGAACGAGCGCCTGCGGGACGTTTACGTCGTCGACGCCGTCCGTACACCGATCGGCCGCTATGGCGGGGCGCTGTCCTCAGTGCGCCCCGACGACCTCGCCGCAGGCGTGCTGCGCGGTCTGCTCGACCGTAGCCCCGCCCTGGATCCAGCCCTCATCGGCGACGTGCTCTTCGGAAACTCCAACGGCGCCGGGGAGGAGAACCGCGATGTCGCCCGCATGGCCGTCCTGCTGGCGGGCCTGCCCGTCACGGTCCCCGGAGCCACCGTCAACCGGCTGTGCGGCTCGGGGATGGAGGCCGTCATCCAGGCCGCCCGTGCAGTGGCGCTCGGCGATGCCTCCATCGCTGTAGCGGGCGGAGTGGAGTCCATGAGCCGCGCTCCGTGGGTGCTGCCCAAACCGGAACGGGCCTTCCCGGTCGGCAACCAGCAGCTGTACTCCACCACCCTGGGCTGGAGGATGGTCAACCCGCGCATGCCCGAGGAATGGACCATCCCGCTCGGCGAGAGCGCCGAGCTGATCGCCGACAAGTACGGAATCACCCGCGAAGCCCAGGACGTCTTCGCGCTCGCCAGTCACGAGAAGGCCTCGCGGGCGTGGAAGGACGGTGCTTACGACGCCGAGGTGGTTCCCGTCGACGGTGTCGACCTGCCCCGCGACGAGGGAATCCGGGACGACACATCCCTCGAGGCGCTGGCCCGCCTCAAGCCCGTCTTCCTTGAGGGCGGTACGGTCACGGCCGGCAACGCCTCGCCCCTCAACGACGGCGCGGCAGCCCTGCTGCTGGCCGACGAGGCCGGGCTGGCCGAGATCGGTCGTGAGCCGCTGGCCAGGATCCGGGCCGGCGCCGTGACCGGGATCGAGCCGCAGTACTTCGGTCTCGGCCCGGTGGAAGCCATCCGCAAGGCCCTGACGAAGGCCGGGCGCGACTTCGGCGACCTGCACACCGTCGAGCTCAACGAGGCATACGCCGCCCAGGCGTTGGGCTGCCTCGCGGCCCTGCCCGACCTCGACTCCGATGTCCTCAACCCGAGGGGCGGAGCCATCGCCCTCGGACATCCCCTCGGCGCCTCCGGCGCCCGCATCACCGGAGCAGTCGCCCACCAGCTCGCCGAAGCGGGTTCGGGCACGGGTCTGGCCGCGCTGTGCATCGGTGTCGGACAGGCCCTGGCCCTGGTCCTCGAGCGCTGAGTTACGCCCTGCGGTCGGCGACCCGCGTCATGGCGGTGGCCGCGTTGTGGGCGCGGTGGGCATCCAGGTGGCCGCGTGGGGCCAGATCGGCGAGACCGGTCCGACGGCCGACACCAGGTGCGAACGCCAGGTCGTGGAGGTAACGGCTGGACAAGGTGCCCGACAGCCCCAGCGGCGATTAACGGGTCGCGTCCGCCCGCCGGGGCCCACGGCAGGTCGAGCTGGGCGTGACCAGCACCGGCACCGGACCGTGCTGACTGGCGAGGCGCAAGCCGGTCCATCCAATGTCCGGCGGCTGCGTTCTCAAGACCTACAGCTCCCCTCAGAACCTGCGACGCCGTGGCGTTACCAGATGCGGCGCAGGCGTTACCAGGTGCGGCCGGCCTGGAGTAGATGGTCGCGGACGAGGGCGACGTGGGGGTTGTCGGCGGAACCGGGGCGCTGGACGAGGTAGCCGGTGTTGATCGGGGCGTCCTCGGGGTCGTGCAGCGGCACGAGGGCGCCGGAGGCGAGCTCGGCAACGCACAGATACCGGGGCAACACGGTGAAGCCGGCGCCCGCGGTGACCGCGGACAGCACGCCGCGCAGGTCGGGGACGGTGACGGCGGCCTGGCAGGTGAGGCGCCGGCCGAAGACGTGCCGCCAGTAGCGGCGGGCGATGGGCAGGTCCTCGGCGTAGGTGACCAGGGGGATGCCGTGCAGCGCCGCGGGGCCGTCGTCGGCGACCGGTACAGCCACAGCCACGTCGCAACTTTGCAGGTGACTGCAGGAGGCGGTCGTACGTCAGGGGGTGGGGATGCCGCCGGGGCGCCGGGTTGGGCGCCCGAATCGTACAGGGACCCCCGGCGAGTACAGCACGCTCACGGGCTCGCCGACCGGTTTGGGCAGTCCTGCCGCGGCCACCAGGTCCTCGTTGCACTCGATGAGATCGGCGCGGTGCAGCGGCCAGCGCGGGTGGGTGTTGGGGAGGTACATCGGCCGTCCGAAGAAGGCGCTGTGCATGCCCCAGCGGGCGGTCAGGAAGTGTTCGAGCTCGGTGGGGTCCTGGACGCGGTCGCCGACCCGGATGGCGATCCGGCTGTGCGCGCCCCGCGGTCCGGGCCAGCGTCGGGTGCTGGTGTACGTGATGGTGGTGCCGTCGTAGCGGATGGCCATCCGTGACCAGAAGTACGGGAGCCGGAAGGCGGCTCGCCCCACCGCCACCGGTACGAGGCGGGAGGCGTCGAGCGAGCGGAAGACCACGCCGCGGCGTCCGTGGGCATCCACCGAGTAGAGGCGGACGTTGGTCTCGGGAAACGTGCCCAGGTACGGGACGCCGGGGAGGCGGAACCATCCGACGCGGTGCATCCGGAAGGCGACGAGGCCGACGTACGTAACCCCGTCCAGGGTGTCCGGTACGGTCCCGGCCGGCAGCAGCGGAGCGACGTCGGCCGGGTCGGCGGCCCAGTGGATGAAGGCCAGGTCGAGCCACGACTGGGTGAGCAGAGGGTTCGCCGCGGAGCGGGGCGGATCAGCCGTTATGGGTTCCGGTTCAGCGGCGAGCGGCGTGAGCGACACAGCGCCAGGATCCCACAGCCCCATTGCGGCAGGACCCGCCCCCTCTTGATCGGCATCCCGGACGCAGCGATCGGCCCATTGCCCGGCCGGCTCCGTCAAACCGGGCTGCCGCGGCCCCGAAGGCCAGCAGCCGCGGCGCCAGGACCGCCCGCTCCACCGACTGATTCCTTTCCGCTGCACCGATCACGTATCGCGGCCAAAGCGCAGCTGGGAGGGGTTTCGACGGCTGAGCGCGCCCCGGCGAGAGCGGATGCCGCCTTCCCGCCGGTTCATTGGATTTCCAATGCCGACTATTGGATGCCCTATTGGATACCTGTGGGTGACCGGCCTAGCTTCGAGGACATCGCCGCACTGACGATCTGAATCCAAAGCGTCAGCGCTCGCAGAGCGTCTGACCGTGCGGCGGACCGACCACCTTCAGGCCCGCCAGGGGCCCGCATCCCCGGAGAAGCGCATTATGTCGAAGATCCTTTTCGTGATGACCGGCGCCGACCACTGGACTCTCGCGGACGGCACGCGGCACCCGACCGGTTTCTGGGCCGAGGAGGCCGTCGCCCCGTACGAGGCGTTCAAGGCCGCGGGCCACGAGATCGTGGTCGCCACCCCGGGCGGCGTCGTCCCGACGCTGGACAAGGGGAGCCTGGCTCCGCCATGGGCGTGTCCCGGTCGGCGGTCTACCAGTACGTCCGCAGCGAGGACGACGCTTTCCGCCAGCTCGCCGGGCGCCTGCACATCCAGGCGCTGGAGCGGGCCGGGAGGCGGCCGCGGCCGAGGAAGCCCCGTACGCCGAGCGTATCCGGGGCGTCCTGGCCGCCAAGCTCGACCTGGTCCTCCAGCTCGCCGGGACTCCCCGCACACCGCCGAACTCCTGGACGCCCAAGCCCGCCTGTTCGGCAGCGTCTGCACCGCGTTCACCGCCGACCTGCGCCGCCTGCTGATCGGCCTGTTCACCGAGGCGGGCACCGCGGGCGGCACCGAGCCCGCCGAAGCGGCCGACATCTGCATCGCCCTGGTCATCGGCCTGGAATCCGTCGCCGACGGCCGGCGGCTGCTCGCCCCGGCAACCGATGTCCTCGTGGACGGGCTGCTGAGGTGCAGGGCTCAGCCGTGGTCGGTCCGCCGGTCGAGGACGTCGAGGACGAACTCGCACCAGCGGATGTTCTCCTGCTCGAACGCGATGCCGCGCGCGAGGGTGAGGTAGGGACCGACCCGGTCGGCCGTGGCGAGGAAGTCCGTCTCGGTGCTCCCGGCGAGCAGACGGTCCCGGAGGCGTTCGTACCGCTTGAACTTGGTCTCGGCGACTTCCTGCTTGTTCCGAACCGCGCGGCGCACCGCCTCGGCATCACCGGCCTCGAGCGACTGGACCTGTACCAGCAGCTCGTCGCGGATCGCAATCGGCTTGGGCCGTTGGGTGGTGTAGCCGTGCAGCTCGGCGCGGCCGGCTTCGGTCAGCGAGAACAGCCGTTTGTTGGGCCGCCGTTCCTGTGCGATGACGCGCGCCGACACCAGACCCTGGCCTTCCATCTTCTCCAGCTCGCGGTAGATCTGCTGGGGCGTCGAGGTCCAGAAGTTGGCCACGGAGGCATCGAAGCCCTTTGCCAGGTCGTAACCGGAAGCCTCTCCCTCAAGGAGGGCAGCCAAGATCGCGTTGCGCAGCGCCATGGCCTCAGCATAGGCGATCCCAAGCCTGACGAATATTCGTGAAATTGAGTACACACTCCTCTGGACAGCGGCAGAACTGGCGACCTACCCTTCAACGCACCTAGTCAAAGTTCTCCTCGGTCGCGGCCGGAGCCCCCGCTCCGCTGATCGCCACCGCCCTGCTCGCCGACTACGGCAGCTCGACGCCGATCGCGCTGTACGTGATAGCCGCCGCGCTGCTCACGCTGGTCGCCATCGCCTGCGCCAAGGAGACCCGTCAGCGGGATCTCACGGATGTCGAGCCGCCGGCCGCGGGGGAGCCCGCCGCCACAACCCCCGCGGTGGACGCCCGTATCGCCTGAACCACGCCTGAAGGACGGCCGGGCCGCGTGGACCACAGGGTCCGCGCGGCCCGGCCGTTTCAGTGTGCGACCGCCCCGGCCAGTCCGTGCAGCCGCAGGGCGAGTTG
Organism: Streptomyces sp. NPDC051219; assembly: GCF_040682335.1. Taxonomy (NCBI): domain Bacteria; kingdom Bacillati; phylum Actinomycetota; class Actinomycetes; order Kitasatosporales; family Streptomycetaceae; genus Streptomyces; species Streptomyces sp. NPDC051219. The sequence continues at coordinate 82,120 of NZ_JBFBAS010000015.1, read as the reverse complement.
GATCTCCAGGGCGCGACCCGGCGTCTGCCAGTCGGGGCCGAGCAGCCGGCCGATGCGGTCGAGCCGCTGCGCCACGGTGTTCACGTGGACGTGCAGTGCGTCCTTCGTACGCGCGGGGCTCATACCGCAGGCGAAGTACGCGTCGAGGGTCCGGACCAGGTCCGTACCGCGCCTGCTGTCGTACGTGATGACGTCCCCGATGGTGCGCCGTACAAAGCCGTCGACGTCCCGGGAGTCGGCGAGCAGAAGGCCCAGAAAGCCGAAGTCCTCAGCCGCCGCCCCTTCGCCGGAGCGGCCGAGCAGCCGCAGCGCGTCCAGACAGCGCTGCGCCTCGGCGTACGCGTCGGCGACCGCGCCCGGCCGGGCGGCGGGCGCCCGGACCACCGCCGAGGCGCCCACCGTCACCGGCTCCCGGATAGCACTGCGCAGCTGCCCGGCCGCACGGCGGGCGACCGAAGCGGCAGTGTCGTCCAGGCCCAGCGGCAGCAGCAGGACCGTGCCGCCGTCCCGGGCGGCGGCGAGGCCGTGGCGGGTGGCCGCGAGATGCGAGGCAGCGGACCAGAGCCGCTGCCGGTCCGCGCTCTGCCGCTCCGCCGTGTCCGTGCCCCTCGCGCCGATCCGGGCGGCCAGCACCACATGGGGGGCGTCCAGGTCGGCGCGCAGCCGGTCGGCGCGCTCGCGCAGCAGACGTGGATCCCGGTCCGGTGCGTCCAGCAGATCGTCGAGCAGTTCACCGCGGACCCGCTGTTCCGCCTCTCCGGCGGAGCGGCGGGCGAGCAGCAGGAGGGAGGTGACGACGGCGGCCCGCTCCAGCGTGCGCTGGTCGACGGGGTCGAGGGCGGGGTGGCCGTGCAGGACGAGGGCGCCGAGGAGCTCGCCGCCGGCCGAGACCCCGGCGATCCAGTCGTCGCCGTGCTGTACGGCATGGCCGTCGGTACCGGACTCCGCCAGGGCCTTGGCGGCTGCCGAGCCGCCTTCCGCGAACTCGACCGTACCGTCCAGGACTTGGGCGACGGCCGCCGCGACGTCGTCCACGCCGCCCCCGCGGAGCACCAGCGCGGTCAGCCGGTCGTGCACATCGGAGGCTCGCTCGATGACCCCGCTGCGGTCGCGGATGATCTCGTTGGCCTGCTCCAGCTCCGCGAGCGCTGTGCGCGTCTCCGCCAGCAGGTTCGCTGTGTCGATGGCGACAGCGGCGTGCGCGGCGAAGGACGCGAGCAGCGCGATCTGCTCCCGCTCGAAGACCCTGGCCCGGCGGTCGGCTGCGAAGAGCACGCCGATCACGTTGCTGCCGAGCATCAGCGGTACGCCGAGAATCGCGACCAGGCCCTCGTCCCGGACCCCGGAGTCGATGCTCCTGGTGTGCTGGAAGCGGGCGTCGTCGAAGTAGCTGTCGGTGACGTACGGGCGCGCGGTCTGCGCGACGAGTCCGCCCAGCCCCTCCCCCATACCGAGCCGGAGCTGCTGGAAGCGCGCCGAGACGGACCCCTCGGTGACCCGCATGTACGTGTCGCCGGCGGCCGGGTCGTTGAGGCTGAGATACGCGACCTCGGTGCCCAGCAGCGAACGGGCCCGCTGCACGATCGCCTGCAGTACGGCGTCGAGGTCGCGCAGGCCTGCCAGGTCGTGGGCGGTCTCGAACAGCGCGGACAGTTCGGCTTCGCGCCGCCGCCGCCCCTCGAGCTCTGACCGTACGCGCAGCGCGAGAAGTTTGGCGTTCTCGAGGGCGGCGAGAGTGCCGGCGCCCGCGCCTTCGGCGCGAGCGCGCAGCACCGGCCGCTCGTACGCCTCGGGGGCGGCGCCACGCGCGAGAAGCTCCAGGTAGGGAGCCTCGGCGTGGTCTGCGTGCGGATGATCCTGGGACATGGAACAGGGATACCTGCCGTACGGGCGGCCGCGCCAGCCCTGTGGACAACGGGACGGGAGGGACAACTTCGCCGGGGTCCAACATGATCGGCCGGTTGCCGCCTAGTGCGCGGTCCAGCCGCCGTCCAGGGCCAGCGAGGTGCCGGTGATGAAGGAGGCCGCGGGGGTGCAGAGGTAGGCAACCGCCTCGGCAACCTCCTCCGGTTCGATGAGGCGCTTGAGCGCGGAATCGCCGAGCATTACCTCGGCGAGGACCCGGTCCTCGGGGATTCCGTGGGCCTCGGCCTGGTCCGCGATCTGCCGCTCGACCAGTGGTGTGCGCACATAGGCAGGGTTCACACAGTTGGATGTGACACCGTGCGCGGCACCTTCCAGGGCGGCTGTCTTGGAGAGCCCCTCGAGCCCGTGCTTGGCGGCGACGTACGCCGACTTGTAAGCGGAGGCGCGCAGCCCGTGCACGGAGGAGATGTTGACGATCCGGCCCCAGCCCTGCCCGTACATGTGCGGGAGCGCGCCCCGGATCAGCCGGAAGGGAGCTTCCAGCATGACGGTGAGCACGGTGTGGAAGACGTCCGGCGGGAACTCCTCGATGGGCCGTACCAGTTGCATTCCGGCGTTGTTGACCAGGATGTCGGTGCCGGCCGCGGCGAGTTCGGCCGCGTCGAGGTCGGTAAGGTCGAGGAGTCTGGGTTCGACGACACCGGCGAGGCCCTCGGCGTGCCCGGCGAGGGCGTCGAGCCCCGCGGCGTCCCGGTCCAGCGCCCGTACCTTGGCTCCGGCGGCGGCGAGCCGAAGCGCGCAGGCGCGGCCGATGCCGCCGGCGGCCCCGGTGACGAGCGCGGTACGACCGTTGAGGTCGAGGTCGACGGTGGAGTGCTGGGGACCAGGTGTGGTGGGCACGGTCATGTTCCGCACCTTAGACAGCGCCGACTCCCCGACCGATGTGGTCAGAACCCATACTTCAGTGGGTGAGCATGGGGTCGAACCATGTGGGTTCGCCGGTGAGGGACTGCTTGATACGCAGGAGCGAGAACTCGTTCAACTCGGGCAGTGCGTCCACGGAGAACCAGGCGACATCCAGCGACTCATCGTCGTTGACCCGCGCCCGGCCGCCGAGCCACCGGCAGCGGAAGGTGATGTCCATGTACTGGCACACGTCTCCGTTGGCGTAGGTGACCGGCCGCAGCGCCTGCACGAGGACGACCCGCTCCGGTACGCACCGCACGCCCGTCTCCTCGTACACCTCACGCACCGCGGTCTGCGCGGGCTGCTCCCCGGGCTCCGGGATCCCGCCGATGACCGACCACTTCCCGGTGTCGGCGCGACGGCCCAGAAGCACCTGCCCCTCGTCGTCGAACACGACGGCGGTCACGCCGGGCAGCAGGAGCAGCTGGTGGCCTGCGGTGGCCCGGATCTCACGGATGAACTCGGGGGTTGCCATGCACCGACCCTAAGGTCCGGAAGTGTCAGCTCCGCGCACGGCGGCGCGCGCGTACGGCGAGGCCGAGGGCCCAGCCGACGCCGCCCGCGGCGAGTGCGGCGATCACGGCTTCGGGGATGGTGCCGAGCCGGGTGGCCGGGGTCAGCGAGGAGCGCAGCGGTACCTCGGCCACGAGCGCACCGGGGGTGAACATCCGCGTGTGCTGCTCCACCTCTCCGTCCGGCCGGATGACCGCGCTGACGCCGCTGGTGACGGGCACCAGGACGGCCCGCCCGTGCTCGACCGCCCGCACCCGCGACATCGCGAGCTGCTGGTAGGTCATCTCGCTGCGGCCGAAGGTGGCGTTGTTGCTGGGCACCGAGATGAGCTGGGCGCCCCGGGTGACCGTGTCGCGCACGGCCCAGTCGAAGGCCGCCTCGTAGCAGGTGGCGAGTCCGACTCTGGTGCCAGCCATGCCGAACACACCGGGCTCGCTGCCGCGCCCGAAGTCGCGCCGGACGCGGTCGACGTCGGAGCTGAAGACGCGGGCGACGGAGCGCATCGGGATGTATTCACCGAAGGGCTGGATCTGCCGCTTGTCGTAGGTGCCGATCGGCCCCTTCTCGGGGTCCCACAGGATCTGGGTGTTGCGCAGGGGGCCGGTCTCCGGAGCGATCACGGCGCCGACCGAGACGGGAGCCCTGATCGCCTTCACCGCCTTGTCGATGACGTCGTACGCGTCGGGGTTCGCGTACGGGTCGAGATCGGATGAGTTCTCCGGCCAGACCACGAAGTCCGGCTGGGCCACCTTGCCGGCCTTGACCTCCGCAGCGAGTTCGACAGTGCGGCGGGCGTGGTTGTCGAGCACCGCGCGCCGCTGTGCGTTGAAGTCGAACCCCAGGCGCGGCACGTTGCCCTGGATGACCGCCGCGGTCGCGCTGCCGTCCTCCGCGCCCGCGTCCACGAGCGGGCGGGCCGCGAGAGCCGCCGTGACCGGGACCAGCACGGCCAGAGCCGCGGCGGCCGCGGTCCTTCGCGGCAGTGCGCCGGTGCTCCGGTACGTACGTGCCTGGCGCACGGCCTCGAAGAGGCCGAATCCGCACAGAGCCACGGCGAAACCGAGCACGGGGGTGCCGCCCACCGCCGCGAGCGGCAGGAAGAAGCCGTCCGCCTGTCCGAAGGCGATCTTGCCCCAGGGGAAGCCGCCGAACGGGCCGCGAGCGCGTGCGGCTTCTGCCGCGATCCACACCGCCGCCCCCCACAGCGGCCAGAGCGGAAGCCGGGAGACGAGCGCGACGCCCAGGCCGGCCGCGGCGACGAACAGCGCCTCGACCGCGGCGAGCGCCAGCCACGGCACCGGCCCCACCTCCTCGCCGGTCCACACCAGCAGCGGAAGCAGGAAACCCAGCCCCGCGAGATAGCCCAGTCCGAACGCGGGCCGGAGCCGGCGGCCGTACACAGACCATGCGAGGAGCGCGAAGGCGGGCAGGGCCAGCCACCACAGGGGGCGGGGCGGGAAGCTCAGGAAGAGGAGGACGCCGGAGAGCGCTGCCGCGCCGGCCGGTACGAGCCGCCTCAGCAGCCTGCCGGCGCGGGAGGCGGGGGACTCCTGCGGGGCCAGCTGGTCAGGCTCGTCTACGGGGGTGGTGGTCACGCTCACCTGGCGGAGTCTACGGCGGGCGGCGGGTCCCCCTCCATCCCGGCCGCTCCGGCCGCACGGGCCGGGCCGCTCCGGCACCGCCCCCGTTGTGCAGCATCGTTCCTGCACAACCGTCCACAAACCCCTGTCACTGTCGTTACCGTGTGCCCAGTCCTATAGCGGGGGGTCGACGGGATGACGGCACCGGCAGTCGGCTCTGCCGTGCGGGAGCGCCGCGCTGTGCCCGACGCGGCGGGTGTCATGGTGCTCGGCGCCTGCGCCGTGTGGTCCCTGCTGAGTGCCTACGGCCGGGAGGCGCGGCCCGAGGGGGTGCTGCTCGCCGTTCTCGCCGTCGCCGCGGGCTACGCCTGTGGGCGGATCTGCGGTTCCCTGCTGCCGGTCGCCGCCGCGGCCGCCGTCGCACTCGCCGCGCTGGGCCTGGCGCTCGCCTTCCCGGAGGGCATTCCGGGTACGACCGCCACCCCCGCCCTCGGCCACACCGGCGCGGACGCCGCACTGGCGGCCCTGGCCGCAGGCGCCGCGTGCTGCGCCGCCTCGGCGGCCGGGCGGCCGGCGCTGCGCTTGTCCCTCCGGCTGCTCGCCCTCGGCATCGCCGGCACGGCGGCCGTCCTCGGCTCCGCCGCCGGGTGCGCGGCGGCCCTGGGCGTTCTGCTCTGCTCGCTGGCGGCGTCCCGGATGCGGTACCGACTGGTGGGCCTGGCGGGACTCGCGCTCGCCGCCGGGCTGACGGCCGGCCTGTCCTGGGCGGTCGCGGAGGACGCCTTGCCGGACGGCCTGTCGGTGTCGCTCGAAGGTCAGCTGACCCGGAACCGCGTGCAGTTGTGGGAGGACGCGGTCGAACTGGCCAAGGACCATCCCGTGCTGGGGGCGGGGCCGGACCGGTTCGGTGTACTCAGCCCCACCGCCGCCCAGCAGTCACCCGAGTCGGACGGCACTCCGCACTCCGCCGCGCTCCAGCAGGCGGCGGAACAGGGCATCGTAGGGGTGGCCCTGCTGGGCGCCTCGTTCGGCTGGGTGCTGTACGGGCTGTGGCGGTCGCCGCGTTCGACGCCGGTGGTGCTCACCGCGGGAGCGGCGCTGACCGCGCTGGCCGTTCTCGCGAGCGTGGGTAACGCGCTCAGCTTCACCCCGGTGACGGCGGGCGCGGGACTGCTGGCCGGCCTGGCGACGGCTCGGCCGCTGCGCGAGGAGGTACTCGAAACGGTCCCGGGCGGGTTCGGAAGCGACGCCCGTATCCCGCACTTCTGACTGAGTACGCCCACCCCCGCCGTCTCAAGGGGCACGCGCGGAAACTCCGGGAGACCCTAAATCCCGGCGGTGCCGCCCGGCAGCATACGCAGCCGGGCTCGGATGATCCGTACCGCCGCCTCCGCGTCGTCGACCGTGACCGTGAAGTCACGCCCGTCCCCGAGCCTGAGCACGAGGCCCTCGCCGCGGCGTACGACCACGGCCGTACCCATGCCGGGCCGCCAGCGGTAGCCCCAGCCGCCCCACTGCCGGGGGGTCACCTTCGGGGCGAACTCGGCGCGGACCACGTGAGCGAGCAGGATGCGCCTTCGGGGCAGGCCCATGTGGCCGCACCGCACCTCGAACGCCTCGCCGTCCACCCGCACGACCACATGAACGAACGCCAGAGTCCCGTAGAGAATGATCAGTCCTGCTGCGACACAGCCGACCACCGACATCATCAGAGGAGCCAGACCGGAGGTCCAACTGGAGGCGACTGCCAGTTCGATGCCGAGGGCGATGCAAGCGGCACCGGCGGCGGCGAGCAGCCATTGCGCACGGTTCGTGGCGCGGCCGCTCCAGAGCTCGGGCGGGGGATCGATGACGCCCCCCTCGACGCGGAGGTGGTGCTTCATGCCAGCAGCGTACCCAGGTTCCGTTACGGCAGCAGCACATCGCGGAGAGTGACCGCCCCGCCAGGCTGTCAGCGCACGGGAGCCGTGGTACCCGCTAGCAGGCGGCCTTCCGCGTAGGTCAGGGCCTGGCCCGGAAGCTCTGTCTCGCGGCCGCTGAGCAGGACCGTCAGCCGACGGCTCGGCTCCGCCCCGGGGGCGGGCCGGGCACCGATGCGGCGCAGCGCCTGGGCGGCGACGGCATCCGCGGAGCCGTGCAGCACGACCGGCGGCAGATCCGGGGCCTGGACGGCCGCCCGGATGCGCTCGGCGACCAGCTCGTAGTGCGTGCAGCCGAGGACGATGGCCCGTACATCACCGGAAGTGAGCGCGGCCGCCGCCGCCACGGTCCGGTCGATGGCGGCTTCGTCGGCCTGCTGTACGGCGTCCGCGAGCCCCGGGCACGGCACTTCCGCGACCTCGACACCGTCCGCGAACGCGCTGATCAGCCCACGCTGGTAAGGGCTGCCGGTGGTGGCCGGGGTGGCCCAGATCGCGACCGGGCCGCCGCCGGCGGCGGCCGGCTTGATGGCCGGTACGGTCCCTATGACGGGGATGTCCGGTTCCAGCTCGTCCCGGAGCGCCGGCAAGGCGTGCACCGAGGCGGTGTTGCACGCGACGATCAGTGCGTCGGGGCCGAGCGCCGCCGCGGCCCGGGCCACGGCCAGCGCGCGGGCGGTGACGTCGGCGGGTGTGCGGGGACCCCAGGGCATGCCGTCGGGGTCGGAGGAGAGGACGAGATCGGCGTCCGGCCGCAGCCGCCGTACCGCGGCCGCTGCCGCGAGCAGGCCGATTCCGGAGTCCATGAGCGCGATCTTCACCCGGTCACCATAGTCGACAGCCCTTGCGTTCCCCTGACGGTGGTGCAGACTGCGGCGGATGAGCGCCGTTACCTGGACCGCCGTGGGATCGCTGGCCGCGTGGCTGTGGCTACTGCTGGGGCACGGGTTCTTCTGGCGTACGGACGTGCGGCTGCCGCCCCGAACCGCCCCGTCGCGCTGGCCCTCGGTCGCTGTCGTGGTACCCGCCAGGAACGAGGCCGACATGCTGCCGACGAGCCTTCCCTCGCTGCTTGCCCAGGACTACCCCGGGGACGCCGGGATCTTCCTCGTCGACGACGGGAGTTCCGACGGAACGGGCAAGCTGGCCCGGGACCTGTCCGCGCGGTACGGGGGACTTCCGCTGACGGTCGTCTCCCCCGGCGAACCGGAACCCGGCTGGACGGGAAAGCTGTGGGCTCTGCGGCACGGCATCGCTGTGGCCCGCGCCGCCGGGGAGCCGGACTACTTGCTGCTGACGGACGCGGACATCGCGCATGAACCCGACAGTCTCCGGGAGTTGGTGGCCGCCGCCCGGTCGGCCGGACTCGACCTGGTCTCCCAGATGGCACGGTTGCGCGTCGTAGGCGGCTGGGAGCGCCTCGTCGTTCCCGCGTTCGTGTACTTCTTCGCCCAGCTCTATCCCTTCCGGCGGGTGAACCGGAGACGCGGCCGGACCGCCGCCGCGGCGGGCGGCTGTGTGCTGCTGCGCACCGAGGCGGCCGTACGGGCCGGCATTCCGGACAGCATCCGCCAGGCGGTGATTGACGACGTCTCGCTCGCCCGCGCCGTGCGGCGCAGTGGCGGCAGGATCTGGCTCGGGCTCGCGGAACGCGTGGACAGCGTGCGTCCCTATCCACGGCTGCGCGATCTGTGGCGGATGGTGTCGCGCAGCGCGTACGCGCAACTGCGGCACAACCCGCTGCTGCTGACAGGGACCGTGGTGGGGCTCGCGGTGCTGTATCTCGCGCCTCCGCTCGCCCTGTGCGCCGGCGTTCTGTCCGCTCACGCCCCCGCCGCCTGGGCGGGTGGCCTGGCGTGGGCGGTGATGGCCGGGACGTACATCCCTATGCTCCGCCACTACCGGCAGTCGCTGTGGTTCGCGCCGCTGCTGCCGTTCACGGCGGTGCTGTACCTGCTGATGACCGTCGACTCCGCCGTGCAGCACTACCGCGGCCGCGGAGCGGCCTGGAAGGGGAGGACCTACTCCCGTCCGCAGGCCGCTCCCGACCGATGAGAACCCCGCACGGTCACTTCCTGCCCGGCGTCCAGTTCATGCCCCACCCGTAGGTGTAGTCCATGGTGCGCTGCGGGCTCACTCCGCGCTCCGGTACGAGGAAGCGTGCCTCGCGCTGGACGACCAGGTCCGACCCGGTGTTGGTGATGAGGGCGAGCGAGCAGACCGTCGAGGGGACGGTGCACTCGCCGAGCGAGAATTCGATGGGAGCGCCGGTCAGGGGCTGGAGAGTGACTGTCGCGTCCAAGTCCGCGAAACTCCGCGCGCCCTCGTAGATCGTCACGAAGATCACGACGCGCCGGAGCATGTCCTTGTGGTCCAGGTTGATCGTGAGGTTCTCGCCGCTGGCGGATCCGCCGGTGCGGTCGTCCCCGTCGAGATGGATGAAGGGCGGCTGGTGCAGCGCGCCGAAGGCGTTGCCGAGGGCCTGGACGACTCCCTTGCGGCCGTCGGTCAGTTCGTACAGGGCACACAGGTCGAGGTCGAGGTCCGCGTGCATCGCGACGGCCCGCCCGAGCTTGGCACCCCAGCCCTTGAACTGCTTGCGCACCTGCCAGCTGAGGTTGACGCGCATGGCGCCGGAGGTGCTGCCCTGCTTGGTGAGGGAGACGGAGGGAGACTCCTTGGTGAGAGTCACCTTGGCCAGCCGTACAGGTGCGGCAGGCGCCGTTGCGGCCTGCGCGGGGGCCGCGACGGGTGCGGGCGGCGCCGGCTGTACGGGCGGCGCCGGCTGTACGGGCGGCGCGACGGGGGCGACGACGGCGGCAGGGGCCGCGGCGGCGGCCTGCTGCGGTTCGTCCACACTGATCCCGAAGTCCGTTGCCAAGCCCTCCAGTCCACTGCTGTAGCCCTGGCCGACCGCCCGGAACTTCCAGGCGCCCTGGCGGCGGTAGAGCTCGCCGAGCACGAACGCCGTCTCGACGGTGGCGTCCTCGCTCTCGAAGCGCGCGACCTCGGCGCCGTTCGCCGCGTCGACGACCCTGATGTAGAGGCCGGGCACCTGCCCGAAGCCGCCGCCGTCCGAGGAGGCCGCGAGCACCACCGTCTCGATGGCGGGCTCGAGGCGCGCGAGATCGACGGAGAGCCTGTCCGTGAAGCCGTCGCCGGCCGTCGCCTTCCCCTCGTGGCGCACCGCGCCCGAGGAGTGGACCGCCTGGTTGTAGAAGACGAAGTCCGCGTCGGAACGGACCTTTCCCGACACGAGCAGCAGAGCTGAGGCGTCGACGTCCGGCACACCCGCGCCTGAACGCCAGCCCAATTCGACATGCACGGCCTGCGCCGGCACCGGAACGTTCGTTCCCTTACGCATTGACATGCTCGCCCCCATCGCGAGTCCGGCTGCCCGAGGATTTCGTGCGGCCAACCTATTCCCTGACGCCCTCCGGGGAACCCGGAAGGCGTCTGAAGATCACCGGCCGACCGCCGGTAACCCCCCACATCCTCGTCCTTTACACGATCTCAACGGCCGAGGACGACCGATTTTCCCAAGTTCGCTCGCATTGGGGATCCCCGGTCACTCACCGCACAAGAAACAACCCTCTTATCGGGCTCCCCAACCAGCACATCGTGGGCTTAACTTATGTTCCATGACCTCCCCCCGCGCCACCTATGGCGGCGGTTACTACTCCGCGCCGTCTTTCCCGGACACCCCGATCTACGACTCTCTCGTCGCAGAGCGGGGTACCCCTCAGATCGCCCCGATCCGGGTCCCCTCCGCGTACGACACCGGCAACAGCTATCTGCCGGCGCTCCCCTCGGCGCTGCCCGCCCTCCCGGCCGCGCCGTCCCAGTACCAGACGCCCCCGCAGGCCTACCAGTACCAGCAGGCCATGCCGCAGCCCGTTCCGCTGCAGCACGCGCCCGCGCCGTACATCCCGCAGCAGCCCGCGGGGCCGCGCGGTTACCCCGGTGCGCAGCCGCAGCAGCAGCGTCCGGTGGCCACCGGGTACGAGGCGATGCGCCCGGCGGCGCCACGCCCCGCGCCCGCTCCCTACGAGGACCCGTACGGCCGCCAGTACCAGAGCCGCGGATACTGACCTGAGGCCCGTCCTGTCGCCCTCTCGGCTGGCAGGATGACCTCATGTCGAACTCCTCTCTGCAATCGCTTCACGTCCATCCCGTCAAATCGGTAGCGGGGTGTGCTCCTGGCGAGGTGGTCATGGAGCCCTGGGGGCCGGCCGGGGACCGCAGGTGGACGCTGATCGACAGTGACAGCAAGGTGGTCACCCAACGCCAGCAGCCACGCCTGGCGTTGGCATCCGCCGAGCCGCTGCCCGGCGGCGGAGTCAGGCTGACCGCGCCCGGCCTGGAGCCGCTCACCGTCGACGTGCCCGAGCCCTCCGGCACGTCCGTGATGGAGATCTTCGGTCGCAAGGTCGAGGCCGTACCCGCGCACGAGGTCGCGCACGCCTGGTTCAGCGAGTATCTGGCCGCCCCGGTACGGCTGATGCATCTCGACGATCCGGCGCACCGCCGGCCGCTCGACCCGGACTTCGCGCTGCCCGGAGAGACGGTGAGCCTCGCCGACGGCTTTCCGCTGCTCGTCACGACCGCCGCCTCTCTCGACGCGCTCAACTCCCTCATCGCGCAGGGCGACCATCCCGATGAGGGCCCGCTGCCGATGAGCCGGTTCCGGCCGAACGCCGTCGTGGACGGCACGGCGCCGTGGACCGAGGACGACTGGAGGCGCATCGCGATCGGCGAGGTCTCGTTCCGGGTCGCGAAGCCCTGCGGCCGTTGTGTCATCACCACCACCGACCAGCTCACCGGCGAGCGCGGCAAGGAGCCGCTCCGCACGCTCGCCCGTCACCGGCGCTTCGGCGACCAGTTGGTCTTCGGCCAGAACCTCGTCCCCGAGACCACCGGAACGCTCCGGGTCGGCGACCCGGTCCGCGTACTCGCGTGACGCGCACGGCTTGAGAGCCGTCCCGCTGGGAACCCGGCACTCTGCCGCGCTCGTTGAGCGGGGTGACGTGGACGTGGACGGGGGTGCGGGACGGGTGCGGGCAGCGGTGGGGCTCTGGCGGTGGCGGCGCAATCCGCTGCGCCGGACGACCGACCTGGTGGAGGCCTGGGTCTCGCTCGTGGCCCTCGTGCTCATCGTGCTCGCCGCCCCGGCCACCGGCTGGTCCACCGGCGCGCGAGTGGAGGAGACCCTTCACCGGGCGGTGCGGGTCCAGCACGAGCAGCGGCACCACATCGCGGCCGTCGTCGTACGAAGCCCGCGCGGCCCGGCACTCTCCCCCCACTCGGACGCCGGCTCGGAACAGCCATCGCGACGCCGGGTCGTGGCCGACTGGACCGCCCCCGACGGCTCACGGCACACCGGCACCGTCTCCGGCGCGCCGCGGGCTTCGGAGACCGGCGACCGGTTCCGGGTCTGGACCGACACACAAGGCCGGATCGTCAGCCGCCCGATGGACCGCGCAACCGCCACCACGCACGCCGCGCTCGCGGGGTTCGCCTCGGCCGCGGCGACCGCCGTCCTGGTCGAAGTGGCCCGCCGACTGATCGTACGGCGACTGGTGCATCGGCGGTACGTCCAACTGGACCGGGCGTGGGCCGCGGCCGGTCCGGACTGGGGCCGTACCGGCGCGGGCGGCTGACCTGTCAACTCGCGCGCCCGGTGCGCGCTACGGTGGACGGGTCAGGTCCTGTCCTGCCCGATCAGGCAGGATCAGGCAGCGGGGTCTGGTGCCGTGCATCGCGAGGCGGAAGAGGGAGTCGATGCGGAGCATCGGCGGCCGACGACAACGCGGCGAGCGTGCGTGCCAGATCTCGCGAGCCCGGCAAGATCCAAACGAGAGACCCTAGATCAGTCGCGTCGGTTCGAGGTGGGGGCACAGCAGCGCCATGGCACAGGGCACGGTCCAGGTGACGCACACCGGCTCATCGAGGTGGCGCCGGCGCACGGGCGAGTACGCCTCCCTCGCCGCAGCCCTCGAGGCAGCCGGAGACGGCGACGTCTTGTCCGTCGCCCCCGGCACCTACCGCGAGAACCTCGTCGTCCGCCGTGCGGTGACCCTGCGTGGCGCCGAGGCCACCGCGGGCTCGGTGCGGATCGCCCCCGTGGACGGCGTCGCTCTCACCCTGCACGCCTCCGCGACCGTCCAGGACCTGTATCTGGAAGGCCAGGACTCTGCCGCGCCCGCGCTGCTGATCGAGGACGGCGCACCGGAGTTGACGGATCTGCGGGTGGTCACGCGGTCCGCCGCGGGCATCGAGGTACGCAACGGCGCCCGGCCGACCGTGCGGCGCTGCACCGTCGACAATCCGGGCGGGGTAGGGATCGCCGTTTTGGACGGCGGAGGCGGGGTGTTCGAGGAGTGCGAGGTCGTCTCGGCTGGCCAGTCCGGCATTTCGGTGCGCGGCGGCGCGCATCCGCGGCTGGAGCGCTGCCGGGTGCACCACTCCTCCGGCGCCGGTTTCGCCGTCAACGGCGAGGGCAGCGGCCTGGAGGCGATCGGCTGCGAGGTGTACGAGATCAAGGGCACCGGGGTGCAGATCGCGTCCCGGGCCGCCGCCCATCTCACCGACTGCCAGGTGCACCGGACTTCGGGCGACGGGATCACCCTGGACACCGACGCGGTCCTCACCCTCTCCGACTGCGACATCCACGACATCCCCGAGAACGCGGTCGACCTGCGCTCCCGCTCGGTGCTGACGCTGACCCGCTCGACCGTTCGCCGGTTCGGCCGCAACGGCCTTTCGGTGTGGGACCCGGGCACCCGGGTGGACGCCAGCCAGTGCGAGATCCACGACAGTACGGGCGACTACCCCGCGGTCTGGATCAGCGACGGCGCGACCGCCGTGCTCGACTCCTGCCGGGTGCACGACGTGCCGGACGCGTTGTTCGTCCTGGACCGCGGCTCGCGTGCCGATGTCGTCGACAGTGATCTGTCCCAGGTCCGCAACACGGCCGTCTCCGTGAGCGACGGGGCGACCGCGCAACTGGACGACTGCCGTATCAGGGAGGCTTCCACCGGCGCCTGGTTCCGCGACCACGGCAGCGGCGGCACCCTCGCCAACTGCACCATCGACGCCGCTCAGACGGGTGTCATCGTCACCAAGGGCGCGGACCCCACCCTGGAGCGCTGCTCGGTCACCGCGCCCGCCGAAGCCGGGTTCTACGTCTCCGCCGGCGGTCGCGGCACGTTCCGCGGCTGCCGGGTGACCGGCAGCGGGGGCTTCGGCTTCCATGTCATCGACGGCTGCCGGACGACGCTGACCCGCTGCCACACCGAGCGGTGCACACGCGGAGGGTATGAGTTCTCGGAGGACAGTCCGCTCGTTGAGGACTGCACGAGCGACGAGAGCGGCGTGCGGACCGGCCCGCAGGAGCCGTCGGCGCCGGCGGTGCAGACGACGGCGCAGACACCTGGACTGCTTTCCGCCGTGCCCGGCCCCCGCGCCGTCGAGCCCGCGCCGGGAGCGGAACCGGCCGCGCGCACCTCTAAGACCGTCCTCGGTGAACTCGACACCCTGGTGGGCCTGGAGAGCGTCAAGCGCGAGGTACGCGCCCTCACCGACATGATCGAGGTCGGCAGGCGCAGACAGGAGGCCGGCCTGAAGGCCGCGTCGGTGCGCCGGCACCTGGTCTTCACCGGCTCGCCGGGCACCGGCAAGACAACGGTGGCCCGGCTGTACGGCGAGATCCTCGCCTCCCTCGGTGTGCTGGAGCGAGGGCATCTGGTCGAGGTCTCGCGCGTCGACCTGGTCGGCGAGCACATCGGTTCGACGGCGATCCGTACCCAGGAGGCGTTCGACCGGGCGCGCGGGGGTGTGCTGTTCATCGACGAGGCGTACGCCCTCTCCCCCGAGGACTCCGGGCGCGACTTCGGCCGGGAGGCCATCGACACCCTGGTGAAGCTGATGGAGGACCACAGGGAGGCGGTGGTGGTGATCGTCGCCGGGTACACCGCGGAGATGGAGCGCTTCCTGTCCGTCAACCCGGGGGTGGCGTCCCGCTTCTCACGGACCATCAGGTTCGGCGACTACGCCCCCGAGGAGTTGCTGCGGATCGTGGAGCAGCAGGCCGAGGAGCACGAGTACCGGCTCGGCAGCGGCGCCGCCGAGGCGCTCTTGAAGTACTTCACCGCCCTGCCCAAGGGGCCCGCGTTCGGCAACGGCCGGACCGCGCGCCAGACCTTCGAGTCGATGGTCGAGCGGCACGCGGGCCGGGTCGCGCAGCTCACCGAGCCGAGCACGGACGAACTCACCCTGCTGTATCCGGAGGATCTGCCGGAGCTGGTGTGAGGCGCTGCGCCGGAACGCCCCGTGTGCCAGGTGCGTCAGCCGTATCCGGTTCATCCGACGCGTCCCGTCCCTCCGCTGCGTCCCGTCCCTCCGCTGCGTCCGGGGCGTCCGGCACGTCCGGTCCAACCGGCGCGCACGGCGCCAGCCGGTCCAGCAGGGCGTCGCGTTCGACCGCGAACGCCGGGTCCGCCTGGTAGTCGGAGTGGCCCAGGATCGGCTCGGGCAACGGGCGTGCCGCGGTGCGGCCGTAGGTCAGGGGGTCCTTGAGCGGCCCGCAGTCGACCTCGGGGGTCTCGTCCCCGGGCAGCACCGGGCCTCCGATCGGGTCGGTGGCGCGCCACAGGTTGCGCCAGCAGTCGAGCTCCCGGTGCAGGGCGGCGAGCGGGCCGGGACCGAAGTAGGCGGGGAACCAGCGCCCGTACAGCCGCTGGAGGGGTGAGCCGTACGTGAGCAGGGCGACCCGGCGGCGGGCCCGCGGCGGCAGCTGCCAGACCGCGGCGGCCGCCAGGACGCTGCCCTGCGAGTGCCCGGAGATGACAAGCCGGCCGCCGGTGCGGTCGGTCCAGCCGGCCATCCGCCAGGTCAGGTCGGGGACGGCACGCTCGGCATAGCAGGGCGGGGCGAACGGGTGTGCGGCACGCGGCCAGAACGTACCGACGTCCCAGAGGATCCCGATGGTTCGGCGGGCCGAGGCGTCCTTGTAGGCACGGCGGCCCCAGGTGACGAAGAGTATGAAGCCGAGGCCGATGAGCCAGGAGCCCAGCGCCTGCGCGGTCTGCACTCCGGAGGCGAGGAAGGGGTGCGCCCCGTCGGCGGCCTCCCCCGGCACCTCGTGGCTCGTCCAGGCGCCCGCGAGCGCTCCGGCGCCCAGCAACAGGGTGACCCCGGAGATGATGCCGATCAGCCGCGGCGCGGCCTCGGTGAGCGCTGCGGTGGCCCTCGCGCCGGCGATGCTGCGGGTCCGTGCCGCGTCGGGCCGTTCACCCGGATAGTCCGCCTCCACCTCGGCGAGCAGCCGGCGCCTGAACCGCAGGGTGCGCCCGGCGAACCAGCCGGCCAGTGCCAGTACGACCACCAGCAGCGGCGGGATGACCGCGGCCTGCCAGGAGAGCAGCACCGGGGGGCCCGCGATGGAGCCGCGGCCCATGCCCGGTGTGCCGCCGTCGTCGAGCCAGTCGGCCACCCGCTGGGCGACGCCACCGGACATCACTCCGCCGAGCGCGCAGGCGAGCATGGCGATGGCCGGCCCGCCGAGTCCCCGCAGGGCGGTGGTGCCACGCTCTGCCGGCCCGGCGGTGGGACGCCGGTAAAGCCGCCAGGCGGTCAGCGCGAGGGCGACCACCAGTAATCCCTGGGCAAGGGTGATCACCCCGAAGGCCCGGTCTCCCGGAAGCATGCCGCGCGACGCCCAGCCGGGCCGGGACCATCCGGCGTACAGCAGGGCGAGGACGAGCAGGCCGAGGGCGCCGAGGGGCAGCAGCCGGACCACGGCACGGTCGAGCCGGGAGTCGGGCCGCGACTCCTTGCGGCCCCTGCGGCACACCACCCAGACGACGGCGAGCGCGCCGACGGCGAGCAGCGCCTCGGTCAGCCACCCACAGATCTCCAGCAGGGTGCTGCCGCCGTCCCGCCGGTCGAAGCGGGCAGCCGCGCCGGCGACCGCCGCCGCCACGGTGAGCAGGCCCGCCGCTGTGTGGGCGGCGCGCAGGCGGGCCACCAGTCTGCGGCCGTACCAGAAGCCGGGCCGGCCCAGAGCGGGGCGCGGGCCCGGCGCGTCGTCCAGCGGGTCCCGGCCGGCGGGCAGCGGCTGCTGTGATTCGTAGGCGCTCCAGGTGCGGTTGGAGAGGTACCAGAGCAGTCCGGTGAGTGCGCCGGGCACCAGGGCGGCGAGCGCGAGCCGTCGGCCGGGCTGCGACCACCAGCCGCCCTCCGCGGGCGACAGGAAACCTAGCCAGGAGCGGGACTCGGCGCAGCCGGCCGAGCCCGCGCACTGCCACGCGACCAGGTCGAGGGCTACCTCGCAGGCCGCCGCGGTGAGCAGCACGGTGAGAGTGAGGGCCACCAGGCGGACGAGGACTCCGTACGTACGGACGGTCCTGGCCATCCCGCGGCCGGCGGGTCGCATCCAGTGGGCGAGGTTGGCGACCATGAAGGGGAGGAGTATGAGCCACAGAGCGCGGGCGCCGTTGCCCGAGGTCAGCCGGGACCAGCAGTAGGCCTCGGGGACCGGGCGGTCGCGATACCGCTCGGGGTGGAGTTCGGCCTCGGCGTCGTCGGTGCGCCGGAAGACGGCCGCGGTCCCGTCGCCGGTGATCCGCACGGTTCGCGGGTCGCCGAGCATGCCGCTGGGGGTGGCCCCGCCGACTCCGTGGACCAGCAGCTCGAGCGCGAGTTCTCCGTTCTCCGGGGCGGGGGTGGCACGGGGCACGGCGGCTCGCTCTCGGGTGGGGGCGGGACAGGGGTTGAGCACGGTCGGAGCCGGCGCGGGGGCCGGACCGGGGCAATGTCCGGACAGGTCCGGGACAGCCACAAGGATCGCGGCACAAGGGCGTGCGCGACACCCCTTCTCACGGAATCTCCCCAGCTCCCGGCCCGTTCGGCCGGTGGGGCAGGGCCCTGTGGCACATGGCAGGATGTGGAAACCTCAGCACTCCCGTGCTTCACGAACCGGAAGGACTGGCCTGGCGGTGAGCGAGAATCAGAACCTCCTCGCGGAGCAGCGCCGCGCGATGATCCTGGACGAGGTCAGGCGGCGCGGCGGAGTGCGCGTCAACGAACTCACCCGGAAGCTCAATGTGTCGGACATGACGGTCCGTCGCGATCTGGACGCGCTGGCCAGGCAGGGCGTGATCGAGAAGGTGCACGGCGGTGCCGTACCGTTGGTCGAGGCGAGTACGCACGAGCCGGGGTTCGAGGCGAAGTCGAGCCTGGAGCTCAGCGCCAAGGAGGACATCGCGAGGGCCGCGGCGGCGATGGCCGTGCCGGGCAGCGCGATCGCGCTGTCGGGCGGTACCACCACCTATGCGCTGGCACACCATCTGCTGGACGTGCCGGATCTGACGGTGGTGACCAATTCGGTTCGGGTCGCCGATGTGTTCCACTCCGCGCAGCGGACGCCCTCGGGCGGCGGGGACCGCGGTGGAGCGGCCACGGTCGTCCTCACCGGCGGGGTGCGCACTCCGTCCGACTCGCTGGTGGGACCGGTGGCCGACCAGGCGATCCGCTCGCTGCACTTCGACGTGCTGTTCCTGGGCGTGCACGGCATATCGGTGGAGGCCGGACTGTCGACGCCGAACCTGGCGGAGGCGGAGACGAACCGCAGGTTCGTGCAGGCCGCGCGGCGGGTGGTGGTCGTCGCCGATCACACCAAGTGGGGGACGGTCGGTCTGAGTTCCTTCGCCTCGCTCGAGGACGTCGACACCTTTGTGACGGACAGCGGCCTGTCCGCGGAGGTACACGCGGAGATCGCCGAGCATCTGCCGGGGCTGGTGGTGGTGGGCGGACCGGACGAGCCCGCAGAACCCACAGACCCCGCAGAGCCCACGGACGACACAGGCGTCCTGCGCGACGCATACCCTGCGAACGCCACAGACATCTGACAAGGCGTCAGCTATGGTGGCCGAACCCGTCAATCACTCGATTCGCTGGGGGTGCACGTCCGATGGCACGCCGACTCCGCCCCGTCGGACTCGACTTCGTCGAGACCGCTCCGCTTCGTCTGGTCTTCGCAGCCGAGGTGGCCGCACCCCCTGAGGCCGTGTACCGGGCGCTCGCCGAAGAGGTCGAGGCGTGGCCGCACTGGTTCGCCGCGGTGACCCTCGCCCGTTCCGTCGACGGCGGCGCAGGCCGCGAGGTACGGCTCAGCGGCGGCATCCGGTTCATGGAAACGATCATGGCGACGGTACCGGCGGAACGCTACGCGTACCGGGTGGACGAGACCAACGCCCCCGGTCTGCATGCCCTCCTGGAGGAGTGGCGGCTGACACCCGTCGGGTCCGGCACCCGGGTGCAGTGGACGTTCGCGGCGGCCGGCGCCGCTCCGCTCCGGATCTCCCTCCGGCTGGGGCGGGCGGCGCTGGGGCGGGCCTGCCGCGATGCGGTCCGCACGCTGGACCGACGGCTCGCCTCCACCGCCGCGTAACGGCGGTCAGGAGGGCCAGACACCCGTCGCGAGAAGCGATGCGATCGCGGCCGAGTAGGGCGCGATGTCCAGGCCCTGCTCCGCGAGCCATTCGTCCGAGTAGTACTTGTCGAGATAGCGGTCGCCCGGGTCGCAGATCAGGGTGACCACACTGCCCTTGCGGCCATCGGCCACCATCTCGGCGACGATCTTCAGCGCGCTCCACAGCCCGGTGCCGGTGGAGCCGCCCGCCTTGCGGCCGATGGCCTGCTCCAGCGCGCGTACGGCCGCCACGCTCGCCGCGTCCGGCACCTTCATCATCCGGTCGATCGCCCCGGGTACGAAGCTCGGTTCCATGCGTGGCCGGCCGATGCCCTCGATGCGGGAGCCGCAGTCGCTGCTCGCCAGCGGGTTGTGGTGGGTCCAGCCTTCGAAGAAACAGGAGTTCTCCGGGTCGGGTACGCAGATACGGGTGTCGTGCTGCATGTAGTGGACGTAGCGCGCGATGGTCGCCGACGTACCGCCGGTTCCGGCGGTGGCGACGATCCAGGCGGGCTCCGGGTACCGCTCCAGCCTCAGCTGCTGGTAGATGGACTCGGCGATGTTGTTGTTGCCTCGCCAGTCGGTGGCCCGTTCGGCGTAGGTGAACTGGTCCATGTAGTGGCCGCCGGTCTCCGCCGCGAGTGCGGCCGACTCTTCGTACATCTTGCGCGAGTCGTCCACGAAGTGGCACTGGCCGCCATGGAATTCAATGAGACGGCACTTCTCCGCGCTCGTCGTACGCGGCATCACCGCGATGAAGGGGACGCCGATCAGCTTGGCGAAGTAGGCCTCGGATACCGCGGTCGAGCCGCTGGACGCCTCGATGACCGGACGGCCCGGACGGATCCAGCCGTTGCACAGCCCGTAGAGAAAGAGCGAGCGGGCGAGCCGGTGCTTGAGGCTGCCGGTCGGGTGGGTCGATTCGTCCTTGAGGTAGAGATCGATCCCCCACTGCTCGGGCAGCGGGAAGAGCAGCAGATGGGTGTCGGCTGAACGGTTGGCGTCGGCCTGGACCTTGCGTACCGCTTCCTTCAGCCATGCCCGGTAATCCGGATCACTGCGGTCCACATCGATGGTGGTCAGGGCTCTGCCGGTCCGCGCCTGCTCGGTAGTGCTCATCCGCGCCGCTCCTCGTCGTTTCTGCGGTCCGCACGGTGCAGTCCGAACCTCGGCCCTCACGAGTAATTTACGCCCCTCACCTGCACAAACGATGACTTTGGGTTTCCATCGGGATCGCTTCTGGCACGCGTACTGGTGCGAGAGCCCGGGCCCATGCAGACTGCCCGGCAGGAACTGCGTACCTGTCCGCGCGGGGGCGGCATCCGGCGAGAAGGGGCGAAGTGGCATGGCTGAACCCGAGTTCAGTGCGACGGGCGTACGGATCGAACGGTGGCCCCGCGCGCTCACGAGGGCAGGCAAGATCCTGATCAGGGAAGGCCGGCTGGAGTTGCTGACCAGCAGCGGCACCGAGATCGACAGCGCGCCACTGAACTCGGTGAGCGCGGGCAGGCCCTGGTTCACGGGTGGTGAGAGCACGGTGGCCCATGTCAACGGCACGCGCTACCGGCTGCGGATGGGGCAGCGCGACCACACCCCCGGAGCCGCCGACGAAACGGCCGGCCGCTTCCTGGAGGCCGTGCGCCGGGCAAGGGACTCACGAGGCTGAAGGGGTGCGAGTTGCGGAGCGGCAGCCTCTGGTTCACGCTGGTGTGACATCACTCAGGGTTTACCGGCGGTGACGCTGCGAACCAGCCCGCCGGACCACACAGCAGGCAGCCTCTGCTGGATCCGATCTTCGTCTTCTTCCGGACCTCATTCGGGGAGTCGCAGCCGTGATCAGCCATCCAAGCAGGCACTGCACGGTGGAGCTCCAGGCTCTGCCGTCGCGGATCGGCCAGGTCCGCAGGATCGTATGCGCGCATTTGCGCTACTGGCACCTGGACGCGTTGATCGACCGGGCGGCGCTCGGCGTCACCGAGCTGCTCACCAACGTCCACCGGCACGCACAGCCGGACAAGACGTGCACCGTGGAGATCGAGTTGCTTTTCGACCGGCTCACCGTGTCGGTTCGCGACAACGACTCGCGGCTGCCCACCGTCGGACAGGCCGACACCCTCTCCACCGGCGGGCGCGGCCTCGCGCTGATAGCGGCGGTGAGTGAGAGCTGGGGCGCCCGCCCGGAGGACAGCGGCGGCAAGGTCGTCTGGTTCACCCTGCCGGCGCCCTCGTCGGCCGAGTCGCTGCCGTCCCGGCCGGTGTACGGCGCGACGACCACCGGCCCGTTCCCCGGCCGGGAGCTCGAGCCGCAGGGTGCGGCGCCCGTACGGGAGCACGCGCCTGTCCGGTCGGCCCTCGCGGGCTGACCGGCAGGACCCCGCCGACGGCCAAATCCCGCTTACCCGTTGGCGACGGTGCGCAGTACGCGGCCGGCGTCCCGCCCGGCGGGCGGGATGCCGGCCGTCGGCACGCCCGACTTCGTCCGTGCCGACGGCCGGAGACTCTCACCGTCGGAAGATCCGGTCCAGGTGGTGGCCCAGGACCGCGAAGGCGGACTCCGGGCCCTCACCGACCAAAATGCTGGTGCCGAGTCCCGCCGACGTGGCGAGCAGGCCGATCGCCTCCGCACGCGCGTCCGCATCGGGCTCGGTGAGCCCGGCGTCCTTCGCCTTCTGCAGCAGGCCGGCCACGCTGTCCTCGGCTGCGTTGGGGCCGTCGAAGACCGGTTCGGTGGTGTGTCCGCCCCCGCCTACGCCTTGGCGACCGGCCGGTAGGTGCACACCTGCACGCCCGTGCCGCTGGTCACCGTGGAGACCAGCTCGAGCGTGTGCAGCCCACCGTCGTCGGGGAAGATCGTCTTACCGCCGCCGAGGATCACCGGCATGATCATGAGCCGGAGTTCGTCGACCAGGCCCTCGCTCAGGAGGGTGCGCGCGAGCGTGGGGCTCCCCATGACCAGCAGGTCGCCGCCGTCGGACTCGCGCAGCTCCCGGATGCGGGCAACCGCCTTGTCGCCGGGGATGCGCGTGGTGTTTTCCCACGTCAGCTCGTCGTCGCGCAGCGTCTTGGACACGACGTACTTCGGGATGGCGTTCATCCGGTCGGCGAACGGGTCGCCCGCCCGCTCCGGCCACGCCCGGGCCATCGTCCCCCATGTGCGGCGCCCGAACAGCAGCGCCTCGGCGTTGGCCAGCGCGTCGTCGAAGGCACCGCCCACCACCTCCGGATCGAAGAACGGGTGCGACCAGCCGCCGTGGGCAAACCCGCCGTCGGTGTCCTCTTCGGGTCCGCCGGGCGCCTGCACAACGCCGTCCAAGCTCATGAACTCACTGATCACCATGCGCATGGGACTCGTTCCTCTTCCTCGCTGCTCCGGGGTTACGGCAATAGAGACTGCCGCGCCGCTCCAAAATCATCGCGCCATCTCGGCCCCGCAGTCAGTCGGCAGGTTTCTCCCAGACCGAGACATGCCGGGTGCTCTCGCTCGTGAAGGGTTCTCGCGTCCATCCGTCCCACCGCTCGCGCAGCCGCAGCCCGGCGAGCTGAGCCATGAGATCGAGTTCCGCGGGCCACACATACCGGAAGGGGATCGACCTGTACTCGCCACGTCCGTCAACGACCTCGACGTAGTTCGAACTCATCGCCTGAGTGGCCACGTCGTAGGCGTCGAACGCCCACCGCGTCGGGCTGACCCGGAACGGCACGGCGTTCTGCCCGGCGGGAAGCTTCCTCAGCTCGGGGACCATGACCTCGATGACGAAACAACCCCCGGGTTCCAGGTGGGCCGCGACATTACGGAAGCACGCCACCTGCGCCGCCTGCGTCGTCAGATTCATCTTCGTGTTGAAGATCAGATACACGACCGCGAACGTGCCTTCGACCCTCGTCGTCGCGAAGTCGCCGATCGTCACGCCGATCGCGTCGCCCCCAGGCTTCGCGCTCAGCCGGGCAACCATGGCCCGGGACAGGTCGATGCCGTGGACCGGAACTCCGTGGCGTGCCAACGGCAACGCGACGCGTCCCGTCCCGATGCCCAGCTCCAACGCCCGGCCACCGTCGGCCAGCCCCGCCAGAACGCCCACCGCGGCGTCCAGGACGTCCGGGGCGAACATGTCCACCGACGACTCGTCGTACGTCGCCGCGACGCGCTCTCCGAAGTAGCCGTCCCCGTCGTCCATCGCCAGACCGTACTGCGGAAGCGGTTCACAGCGCGCCCGATTATCCGCAGATGCGGCCGTCGGCAGTCATCCGCCGAGAAACAGGCCCGCATTCCGCGACATGTCGCCCGTGCCGAAACCGGCGATCGCATGTTCCTGCGGAAAATGCCAGAACTCCTTCCCCTGTCCGCAACGTTGCGTAACCTCTTCCTCACTGCCACACCCGCAGTGACGGAGCGATCACCCAGGGAGGGGACTCCGCGTGCCCGGAATCGACGAGTGCCTGCTCGAAGCCATGACCCTGCCGGGTGCGCGCGGGGCTGCGGTGGTCGAGTGGATCAGTGGGCTCGCGCTCGGCACCATCGGCGATTCACCGAACGGCAGTCATGAGACAACCGCCGCCGAAACCGCGGAACTTGCGCGGATGGCCGCGGAACAGACCGCGTTCGCCGCGCCCGTCGGCCGCGACGCCGGTGACGGCGCCAAGGCGTTGCCCGTGGAGGACATCGTTCTCACCACCCCCTCCGCGTACCACTTGATGCGTTTCGTCGAAACTGCCTTCGACAACGGCGTGTTCATCCACCTGTGGCTCGGCCGCGACGAAGGCAACCTGGCTCTGGCCCGCATACGCCTGCGGGACCTGGCGGATCGGCTCTCCCTGATATGAGCGCCGCGATCTCCCCCATGCTCGTCCGGCTCGCCTCCGAGCGCGCCACCGGAGCGCTCCTGCGGGACGCCGGCACGCTCTACCTCGTGGACGGCCGCGTCGTACACGCGGAGAGTCCGGCCTCACCCGGCGTCGACGTGCTGCTGACGGCCACCGGGCGACTGCCCGCCGACGGCTGGCAGGAGGCGCTCGACCGGGCCGGCGCCCGCCGTCAGGTCGGCCGGTTCCTGGTGGACAGCGGCCGCCTGAGCGACGGCGAGCTGGAGATATGCCACCTGGGCGCCCTGTTCGACGCGGCCTTCTTCGTACTTGCTCCCGCCAGCGGCCCGACCCGCTTCCGCTACGGCGCGGTCCACTGGCTCGGTCCGGTGAGACCGGTGACCGCCGACGCGGTCGAGCGCGAGACGCGCCGCCGCAGAAAACTGCTGGAAGACCTGTGGCCCAGCCCGGAGGTGGACAGGGCGCCCGTCGTCCGCAGGCAGGCCGTCCGCAGTCCGCCGGTCACTCCCCGGCAGCGGGCCGTGCTGGAGCTGGCGGACGGAGTCCGCACACCGGCCGCCATTTCCCGCCTGCTGGGCCGCCCCGCGTTCCACACCCTCATCGACGTACGGCGGCTCGCGGCAGCGGGGCATATCGCGACACCCCGCGCGCCGGACCCGACCGGCCCTTCCCCCGCTCCCGCCCGGGTCCCGGACGTCTGCGCCGACCCGGACATCGCCCTGCTGCGCAGGCTCCGTGACGCCCTGGAGGCACACCTGTGATGGTCCGATCCGTCCTTGAGGCACGCTGCGCGCCGTCATGAAACGCGTACTCAGACAGCGCGCCGAAAGGAGGCAGTTGATGGCGGCGGAACCCGAAGTGCTCGACGAATTGCGGAGGTTGCATGCTCGCGTGCCGCATGTGACCGGCTCGGTCGCGGCGAGCATCGACGGCCTCGTGCTCGCCCAGGACGTGGTGGCCCTGGAGCCCGAGGGGATCGCCGCACTGACCGCGGCCGCCCTCGGCGTCGCCCTGCGGCTGGCGGACACCACCGGCCAGGGGGAGTTCCGCGAGCTGCTCGTTCGCGCCGAGCGCGGCTATGTCGCGACGTACGCCGCCGGCTCGGCGGCCGTCCTCACCGTACTCGCCGGGCCGCACACCAATGTCGGCCGGCTTCACCTCGAAGGCCGCCGGGCCGGGGCGCGCATCGCGGACCTCGTCGACGCCGCACTCGACCGGCCTGAGAGCACCACCCCGTAAAGCAGGTCAACCGAAAGGAAGCACAACGATCATGGCCAACACCGAAACCGCCCTCAAGGAAGCGATGACCTCCATCGAGGGAGCCCTCGGGGTCGCCCTCGTGGACTACTCCAGCGGTATGGCCCTGGGCACCCTGGGCGGTGGCAAGGACCTCGATCTGACGGTGGCCGCCGCCGGCAATACCGATGTGGTCCGCGCCAAGGCGCGGACCATGGAGCACCTCGGCCTCAAGGACGGCATCGAGGACATCCTGATCACCCTCGGCACTCAGTACCACCTGATCCGTCTGTTGTCGGGGCGCGGAAAGGACAACCTGTTCCTCTACCTCGCCCTGGACAAGGGCCGGGCAAATCTCGCGATGGCGCGGCACCAGTTGAAGAGCATCGAGGCGGAACTGGAGGTCTGACCCCAGGAGGACGCGGGGAGCCGCCAGGAGATGGCCGGCTCCCCGCACCGGGTTCACGCCAGCGCGGCCAGCGGGTCGTCCAGTACCGGCTGCCAGGCCAACTCGGCTGCCCCGACCAGGCTGTTGTGATCCAGTGTGCAGGGCAGGATCGGTACACCACCGCTGCGCCCCCACAGACTGCGGTCGGCGACGACCGCGCGCAGCCGCTCCGGATCTGCGTTCAGCAGCTCGCGGTGCAGCCCGCCGAGGATGATCCGGTCGGGGTTGAGGATGTTGACCAGCCCGGCCAGGCCCAGCCCCAGCCGGTCGATGAGCTCCTCTGCGGCGTGCCGCACATCCGGATCGCCGTACTCCGCGCGCAGCAGGTCACGGGCCTGCTGCAGCAGCGATACCTCGGGTCCCGGGTCGCGCCGCGCGGCGGTGAGGAAGGCGAGCGGATCGGCCTCGACATCGAGGCAGCCGCGGCTGCCGCAGTAGCAGGGCCGGCCCTCCGGGTTGACGGTCAGGTGACCGACCTCCAGGGCGAGGCCGGAACTGCCGGAGTGCAGACGGCCGTCGAGGACCAGGGCGCCACCGACGCCGCGGTGGCCGGTGGCCACACAGAGCAGGTGCTGTGCGCTGCGGCCGGCGCCGTGCCGGTGCTCGGCCAGGGCCGCGAGGTTGACGTCGTTGCCGGTCAGGGCGGGGCCTTCGATGCCGGCGGCGCGTACCCGCTCGGCGAAGATGGCGCGGACCGGAGCGCCCGCGGGCCAGGCGAGGTGCAGGGGGTTCAGAGCCGTGCCCTCCGGTTCCGCGACGGCGGACGGTACGGCGAGACCCGCGCCGATGCACCGACGCCCGCTGTCCCTCAGCAGACCGGCTCCGGCGTCCACCACCGCTCCGAGCACCTGCGCCGGGTCGGCGGAGACGGTCACGCAGCCAGGGGCGGTGGCGACGATCCGGCCGCCGAGCCCGACGAGCGCGGCTCGGAACCCGTCGGCGTGCACCTGGGCGGCCAGCGCCACCGGCCCCGCCTCGTCGACGGCGAGCCGGTGCGAGGGCCGTCCCTGCGCGCCGCCGGCGACCACGGGCCTGGAGTCGACACGGATGAGCCCGAGCGCCTCCAGCTCTGCCGCGACCGCTCCTGCGGTGGCACGGGTGACGCCGAGCTCGGCCGTGAGGACGGCCCGGGTGGGGGCCCGGCCGGTGTGGACGAGCTCCAGCGCGGGGCCCAGTGCGCCGCGGCCTCTATCGATCCTGGTCCGCGTGGACACATCCCCCACCCTGCGCGGGGCCGCGTTGCCATTCATGAAGGCGAGTTTCGCATGATCCCCGGGCCCCGTGTCAGTCGCTCCCTCGGTGGGTGCCTGGCAGACCGGTCGTACCGCTGCGGGCGAACCCGCTGACCCGCAGGGTGATGTTCAGACGCCCGGTCAGCCCGAGGGCGGGTGGCGCGGTGCCGGGACGCACTCGCGGCACGCCGTGATATGCGAGGCGGGAAGCGCCGCCGAACACGAAGAGATCTCCACTGCGCAGTTCCAGGTCCTGGTACGGACGCCCGCGTGACTCTGTATTGCCGAAGCGGAAGACGCAGGTGTCACCGAGGCTGAGGGACACCACCGGGTCATCGGACTTCTCGTCGGCGTCACGGTGCATCCCCATCCCGGCCTCCGCGCCGTAGAAGTTGATCAGTGCGATGTCGTACGGCGCCGCGCAGGGCCGGCCGTACGCTTCCTCGACCCCCTCGCACGCCAGGTCGCCCAGCCACCCCGGCAGTGGTTTCACCGGGACCTGGTCGCCGTCGACGACGGTGCGGGCGTAACCGTACGGGTACCAGTGCCATCCGAGGCAGACCTGCTGGGCCGTCATCGTCCCGCCGCCCGGGGTGCGGACCGTCCGCAGCCCCGCCGGCGGCCGGGCCCACTCCCGGCACGCCGCCACCAGCTCCCGCTGCTGATCGGGGCCCAGCCAGTCCGGCACATGCACCGCGCCGGCCGCCGGCACGGTCCGGTTCCGGGGGAACAGTTCGACGTCCATTCCTCCAGTGTCGGAGATGAGCGTCAATGTCGGAGATCAGGCTCCCCAGTCGTTCTGCTGGGCTCCGACCAGGACCCGGCCGGCGTCCGTCCAGTAGTAGAGCACCGACCTCCCGGCACGTCGGCGCTCTACCAGGCGGGCGTCGAGCAGGACTTTGAGGTGCCGGCCCACGGACCCTAGACCCTGCCCGGTCAGTGCCACCAGCTGAGTCGTGCTCTTCGGGGTGTCGAGGAGGACGAGGACGCCGGCCCGGGCAGGCCCGAGCAACGCGCCCAGCGCCCCCGGCACCGATACCCGGTCCGCCCCGGCCAGCGCGCCCGAGCACGGGTAGACCACGGCGTACCTGCGCTGGAAGTCCCCCCGGCCGGGGGCACGAGCAGAGTCCCACGACACCCAGCCCTGGCGTGGTGTGACCGGTACGAACAGCAACTGCGCCCCGGAGACCTCTCGCGGCGGGTAGTCGTACGTGTTGATCTGCAGCCGGCTCTCTCCCAGCCAGCGCATACCGGGGCGCATGGCGTCCAGTGCCGCTGCCCAGCCGCCCTGACTCAACTGTGCCGTACGCGCGACCACATCGGCCTCGATGATCCGTCGCCGCCGCGGCCAGGAGGGGAGCACCGTTTCCCGCCACACCCAGTCCAGGAGGTCGGCGGCGCGTTCGGCCAGGTCGGACCGGCGCAGCGCGGCGGGAAGCGGGCCGCCCAGCGACACGATGAGGTCCGCGTGGGCGGTCTCGGCCGGCGTCCGCCGTATGCGCGCCAGCTCCTGCTCGAAGGTGACCGGAGGGACGGCCCCGGGCGGAGTCGTGCTGGGCTTCCATGTGCCCCGGGGAGACGGTCCGGCCTCGCCGACGGGCGTTGGGGTGAGGAAGTCCGCGTTCCAGCTGCGCCCGAGCCCGGTGCGTACGAGCAGTTGGGTGACCGGGTCGCCGGCCAGCCGCTCCCGGTAGGCGGGCAGGTGGGCGTCGAGCCACGTGCGCTCGCCCGGGTGGGCCGCCGTTCCGCGTTCCAGGGTCTTCAGGCTCGAGGTGACCTCGGCCAGGGGGGAGACGACGAACCGGCTTCTCGCCAGCGTGTCGGCGTTGACCTGCCACCAGCCCATCGTTTCGCCTCCCTGCGAAAAAGTAACGCCCCGGCGGCGGGTCCTCTGAGCCTTGAGGCCATGCGCACGTACCAAGAGCTCTTCCGCACACCGGAGTTCAAGCCACTCTTTCTCACCGCCTCCCTGCAGGTGGCCGCCCAGACGGTGAGCGGTCTGGCCCTCGGCACACTGATCTACGCGGCGACCGGCTCACCCCTGCTGTCCGCCCTCGCGATGTTCGGGCCGGCCCTCGCCCAGGTGGTTGGCGCGGCAACGCTGCTGTCGGCGGCCGACCGGTTGCCGCCCCGCGCCGCCATGACCGGCATGGCGCTGCTCTTCGCTCTCGGCACCGCCGTCCAGGCCGTTCCCGGCCTGCCCGTCTGGGCTGCCTTCGCCGTCCTCCTGGGGCTCGGCATGATCGCCTCACTGGGCGGCGGAGTGCGCTACGGCCTGCTGGGGGAGATCCTCCCCCGGGAGGGGTACCTGCTCGGCCGCTCCGTGCTGAACATGTGTGCCGGCGCCATGCAGGTCTGCGGGTTCGCGGTCGGTGGTGTGCTGGTGACCACCCTGTCCCCGCGCGGCACACTGCTCGCCGGCGCCGTGCTGTACGCCGCCGCCTCGGCCGTCGCCCGGCTCGGCCTCAGCAGCCGGCCGCCGCGCGCCGCCGGACGGCCGTCGGTCTCCCAGACGTGGCGGACCAACGCGCGGCTGTGGTCGGCCAGGCCGCGCCGCCGCGTCTACCTCGCCCTCTGGGTGCCCAACGGGCTGATCGTCGGCTGTGAGTCCCTCTTCATCCCCTACGCGCCCCGGCACTCGGGGCTGCTCTTCGCCTTCGCGGCCCTCGGCATGCTGGCCGGGGACACCCTGACCGGCCGGTTTCTCCCCCGGCGCCGGCGAGAACGGCTCGGCGCCGCACTGCGCCTGCTGCTGGCCGTGCCGTACTTGGTCTTCGCCCTGCACCCGGCGCTGCCCCTGGTGGTGACGGTTGTCGCCCTCGCCTCGATCGGGTACTCGGCGACTCTGCTGCTCCAGGAGCGTCTGCTTTCCCTGACGCCGGAAGAGCTGAGCGGGCACGCCCTCGGGCTGCACACCTCCGGCATGCTCACCATGCAGGGCGTGGGCGCCGCGCTCGCGGGCGCCGTCGCCCAGTTCACGTCTCCGGCGACGGCCATCGCCGTCACGGCGGCGGCCTCGGTCGCCGTCACTCTGGCCCTGGCACCCGGTCTGCGGCCGGACCCCGGGCAGCCGGGGCATGACGACCTCCGCGATCCCCGCGATCCTCCCGCGGCGAAGTAGCCGGCTATGTCGTTGCGGCTTGTACGAACTGGGGGCCGACCCCTACTCTGATTTTGTGCCGCTCCTAAACAAACTCCGAACGGCCGCAGCAGGAGCACCGGGCGGCGACCCCGCACCGGTGACTCTGACCCGGCTCCGCCTCGCTCTCACCGTGTTCTTCGCCCTCGACGGCTTCATCTTCGCCGGCTGGGTCGTCCGCATCCCCGCGATCAAACAGCAGACAGGCGCATCCGCCGGCGATCTGGGCCTCGCTCTGCTCGGCGTCTCCGCGGGCGCGGTGATCACCATGACGCTCACCGGACGACTATGCCGGCGCCTGGGCAGCCACCCGGTGACGGTCGCGTGCGGGGCGCTCCTCGCGCTCAGCATCGCGCTGCCGCCCCTGACCCACTCGGCGTTCACCCTGGGACTCGTCCTGCTGGTCTTCGGCGCCGCGTACGGCGGGATCAACGTCGCCATGAACAGTGCTGCGGTCGACCTGGTCGCCGCCCTGCACCGCCAGGTGATGCCCAGCTTCCACGCCGCGTTCAGCCTCGGCGGAATGATCGGCGCGGGTCTCGGCGGCCTGGTGGCGGCGGGCCTCTCGCCCATGACGCACCTGCTGACCCTGACCGGCATCGGGCTGCTCGTGACCGCCGTGGCCGGACCGGTACTGCTGCGGCACCCCGCGTCCGTACCCGGGCGCGGGACGCACGAAGCGTCGCACGAGACGCACCACGCGCCCGAAAAGGCCTCCGCCGCGCGGGCACCGCAGCGCCTCGCCGGCCGGACCCGCGCTCTGGTGACCGTGTTCGGCCTGATCGCCCTGTGCACGGCGTACGGCGAGGGCGCGCTGGCCGACTGGGGGGCGCTGCACCTGCAAGCCGACCTCGGCGCGCATCCGGGTGTCGCGGCGGCCGGGTACTCGCTGTTCGCCCTGGCCATGACGGCGGGCCGGCTCAGCGGGACGGCGCTGCTGGAACGGCTGGGCCAGACCCGCACGCTCGTCGCCGGTGGGTCCACCGCGGCTGCCGGCATGCTGCTCGGCGCCCTCGCGCCCACGGTCTGGCTCGCCCTCCTCGGCTTCGCCGTCACCGGACTCGGTCTCGCGAACCTCTTCCCCGTGGCCATCGACCGCGCGGGCGCGCTCGCCGGACCCACCGGGGTGGCGGCCGCGTCGACACTCGGCTACGGCGGGATGCTGCTCGGCCCGCCCGCCATCGGCTTCCTGGCGGAGTGGTTCTCGTTGCCCGCCGCACTGACGACGGTCGCTCTGCTCGCGGCCGCCGCCGCGCTCATCGGGTACTCGGTACGCCACGTATCCGTACGGGGCGGCGGATGAGTAGGCGTACTCAGGCGGGTCGCGTCCCGCGGCGCGAGGATGAAGCCACGTCACACGAACCGACGGGGAGAAGACCATGAACAAGGCCCGGCTGCGCGGACTGGCACGGCTCACCTTCGGCAATCCCGCCTCACTGGCGTATCTCGCCCTGGTCGCCGCGGTGACCCTCCTGGTGGCCTTCGACCTGCTGTTCGTCACGCACGAGGACGCCTCGTTCTCGGGAGTCCTGGTGATCTTCATGGCCGTCCCGACGATCTTCGGGTTCTTCATCGCTCAGGACGCGCTGTGGGGTCTGGAAACCGCGCCGGAATGGTTCTTCTACTTCGCGATGGTGGCCTCCGTACTCCTTCAGTCGCTTGCCCTCGGCCTGTTGCTGCGTCTGCTGAGCGGGCGGGCGCGCCCCGCCCACCCCCAGGGCGTCTGACCTGCTGGCACAATCGCCCGCATGGACGTTGCCGAACACATCAAGGCCCTAGGGACGGAAGGCCGGTTGCTGGCCTCGGCCGCCGAGGATGCCGGGCCGGACGCGCCCGTCCCCACCTGCCCCGGCTGGCAGGTGAGGGACCTGCTCCGGCACACCGGCATGGTTCACCGGTGGGCGACGCGTTTCGTCGCCGAGGGGGCCACCGGGTTCCTGCCCGACGCCGGTGAACCGGAGCTGGACGGGGCGGAGTTGCTGGAGTGGTTCCGTGAAGGCCACGACCTGCTGGTCGGCACGCTCCGCGCCGCGCCGCCGGACCTGGACTGCTGGACCTTCATGCCCGCCCCGTCACCGGTGGCCTTCTGGTCACGGCGACAGGCCCACGAGACGACGGTGCACCGCCTGGACGCCGAGTCGGCGCGGACCGCGCGCACCAGCGGTGTGGAAGCGGTGTTCGCCGACGACGGCGTCGACGAGCTGCTGTGCGCCTTTCACGCCCGCGCCAAGAGCCGGGTACGGACGGCGGAGCCGCAGGTCCTGCGCGTACGGGCCACGGACACCGGAACCGTCTGGACGGTGCACCTGTCGGCCGCACCGCCGCGGGTGGAGCGTACGGATGAAGGGCCCGCGGACTGCGAGGTGAGCGGACCGGCGGAGGTGCTCTACGCGACCCTGTGGAACCGGCTGCCGCTCTCGGCACCGACCGTCACCGGGGACGACTCGCTGGCCCGGCTGTGGCGGGAGACCTCCGCGATCGCCTGGTAGCCGGTACGAGGGATCAGGCCGGGCCCGGCCTGATCCGCCGGACACGGCCTACGGCCGCTCGGCGAGCATCCGCTGTTCGAGCCGGCCCAGCCTGTGGAGCGGGCGGTCGTACCGACGGGCGGCGCCGCCGTCACGCTCGTGTTCATCCTCCGGGTGGCGCATGCGCTGTGGGGCTTCACGAGCCGCCCGGCCGCGGATCAGCCGAGCCAACCGGGCCGCACCAAACCGGACTCGTAGGCCAGGACCACGAGTTGGGCCCGGTCGCGGGCGCCGAGTTTGACCATCGTCCGGCTGACATGGGTCTTCGCGGTGAGCGGGCCGACAACCAGTCGGCGAGCGATCTCGCCGTTGGACAGACCGATTCCCACCAGAGCCATCACCTCCCGTTCCCGCTCGGTGAGCCGGCTCAGTTCCTCGGCTGCCGCGGGCTCCTTCGACCTGGCCGCGAACTCCGAGATGAGCCGGCGCGTCACCCCGGGCGAGAGCAGCGCGTCGCCGTCCACCACGGCCCGTACCGCCCGCGGCAGTTCCTCCGGTTCGGTGTCCTTGACCAGGAAGCCCGAGGCGCCGGACCGGATCGCCTCGAAGACGTAATCGTCGAGCTCGAACGTGGTCAGCATGACTGCCTTCACCATGGCCAGCGATTCGTCGTCAGTGATCTGCTCCCTGCGCACGCGGACGACCTCGGACGCGGCGAGAATCGCGGTCGCCCAGGCGATGGCGGCGAGTTCCTGGCCCCAGGGCGAGGGCCCGTCCCCGGGCGGCGGCAGCACCTCGTAGAGCCAGTGGCCGATCAGCAGATGGCCCGCCCAGAGGCCGGCGACCGCGCCCCAGGCCGCCCTGCGGTGCCCGCCGACCACGGCGGCGAAGGCGCCCAGCGCGACGCTGACGAACACCGGGCCGTACGGATATCCGGCGGCCAGGTACACCAGCGCCACGGCCGACGTGCCGAACGCCACCGGCACCGGGTACCGGTGCCTGAGTACCAGCAGCGCGGGCCGATCAGCAGCAGAATTCTGGCGAGCGTGTCGACCGGCTCGCGGTCGGGCTGAGCCTGCGCCGCGAAACCGGTTCCCACCTGCGCGAACACGGCCACGGCCAGAGAGGAGGCTCAAGGCAGGCGGCCGGCCCGCCCCCCGTCCGTCCACTGCTGCCACCGCGGCGGCCCGCCCCGGGGCCGCGGCCGACCGCCGCAGGCACGCGTTCGCTGCTCTTCCATATCGGCCACGCTAGACCCGGCCGGCGGGCGGGGCGTCAGCCCGGCGTGGTGACCAGGCGTACTCCTTGCGCAGTACCCGGCCGAGGTGGTGGAGGGGTGGCGGCTCGGACGCCGGGGACCTCTGCTCAGGCGGGCACGGTCCCAGCCGGCCCGCCGCTCAGCAGGCCCACGCTGTGGGCCAGTTGGGCCGCAGCGTGGGTGAAGAAGTCCTCCCGGTCCTCCACGACGCGGTTGAACTGGCCGAACACCTCGAAGGAGATCAGGCCGAAAAGCTGCGACCAGGCGGCCACCAGCGCCGGCAGGACCGCCGGTGGAAGGTCGGGGGCGAGGTCCGCCGTCATACGGAGGGCTTCGGAGCGCAGGGAGCCGGGGAGGGGAGGAAGAGCGAGACCGGTGGACGCATGAGCGTCGCGGGCGACGGAGATGAGCGCGAGCCCGATCCGGGAGGCCGGGCCGACAGTGGTACGCGGTGCGGTGTAGCCGGGCACGGGCGATCCGTAGATCAGGGCGTACTCGTGCGGGTGGGCGAGCGCCCACCCGCGCACGGCCACGCAGACGGCGATCCAGCGGTCGGGATGGGGGGCGCCGGCGGCCCGGGCGAGGGCCGTCTCGGCTGCCGCGCCCACGGCGTCGTAGGCGTCGGTGATCAGCGCGGTCAGCAGTTCGTCGCGGCTCGGGAAGTACCGGTAAAGCGCGGAGGAGACCATGCCGAGTTCGCGGGCGACGGCGCGCAGTGACAGCTTCGCCGCTCCCTCGGCGGCGAGGTGTCTGCGGGCCTCGTCCTTGATCGCGGCGGCCACTTCGATGCGGGCCCGTTCCCTGGCCCCTCGGATGGTGCTCATGCGAGCAGTGTCTCACATTTCAGAGCACCGACCAGTTACGAGAGCGGCGCTCTTGTTTTTGAGCAAAGCGGGTGAAACACTGATCTCGAGCGAGAGCAGTGCTCTCTCCAGTTGGAGGACACCATGGCGCACTACATCAGGCCCGGCCGCTTCGACAATGTGGTCAACGGGACGATCGGCTGGCTCGCCCGCCGGGGCATCAGCCTGGCCGGGACGAACGAGTTGTCCGTGCTGGGCCGAAAGAGCGGCGAATGGCGTCGCGTCCCGGTGAACCCCCTGCCGTACGAGGGCGGCCCGTACCTCGTCTCCGCCCGCGGCCACTCAGAGTGGGTACGCAACATGCGGGCCGCGGGCGGCGGGAAGCTCCGGATCGGCCGGAAGACCCGGACCTTCACCGCCGTCGAGCTCTCGGACCACGAGAAGCCCGAGATCCTCCGCACCTATCTCGAGCGCTGGGGCTGGGAGGTCGGCCGCTTCTTCGGCGAGGTCAACGCCAATTCCTCCGACGAGGAACTGCGTGCCGCGGCGCCCAAGCACCCCGTCTTCCGGCTCACTGTGAAGCGCTGACCTGCTCCGGCGTCCGGTCGCCCGGCCTCCGGGAGCCCTGCCGCCGCCGGTCGTCCTGCCGCCGGTCGAACGCGGTCAGCGCGCGCCTGGCCGCCGGGTGGGTCCGTACCAACTCGGCCAGCGACGTCGACCCGCGGGTGATACGGGCGAACGCCCGCCAGGCCGGCCGGAATCCGGTGATCGCCGCGTGCAGCAGCCCCGGGCGGCGCTCGAAGAGCACGAGCATCCGCCGCCCGACCCCCATCTCGACGCCGAGCCCGGCCTTGATGGCGAAGGCGTAGTTCAGCGCCTGCCTTCGCGCGTCCACGGCATCCTGGGCCTCGGCGATCCGCACCGCCCACTCCCCCGCGAGGCGCCCCGAGCGCAGCGCGTACGAGATGCCCTCCCGTGTCCACGGCTCAAGCAGCCCGGCCGCGTCGCCGCACACCAGAACCCGGCCGCGGGACAGCGGCGAGTCGTCACTGCGACACCGCGTGAGATGTCCGGACGAGACGGCCGGTTCAAAGCCGGCCAGTCCCAGCCGGGCGATGAAGTCCTCCAGGTAGCGCTTGGTTCCGGCGCCCTCGCCGCGCGCGGAGATCACACCGACGGTCAGGGTGTCGCCCTTCGGGAACACCCAGCCGTAACTCCCCGGCATCGGGCCCCAGTCGATGAGCACTCGCCCGGCCCAGTCCTCGGCGACCGTGGCCGGAACCGGGATCTCCGCCTCGAGCCCGAGGTCCACCTGGTCGAGTTTCACGCCCACATGGGCTCCGATGCGGCCGGCACTGCCGTCCGCGCCGACGACCGCCCGCGCCAGGACCGTCTCTCCGCCCGACAGTACGACGGCGACGGTCCGGCGGTCGGGGACGGCGGGTCCGTGCTGCTCGACCCGGGTCACGCTCACGCCCGTACGCACTGTCGCGCCGGCCTTCCGCGCCTCCTCGACCAGTCCCGCGTCGAACTCCGAACGGTTGATGAGGCCGAAGAGCATGTGCCGGGACCGGCGCGTGCGGGTCAGCTTCCCGTTCAGCGAGAAGGTGACGGCGTGCACCCGGTCCTTGAGAGGGAGTTCGAATCCCGGCGGCAGGGCGTCTCGCGACGGCCCGATGATGCCGCCGCCGCACGTCTTGTACCGGGGCAGCCCGGCCTTCTCCAGCAGCAGTACGCACCGTCCGGCGGCCGCCGCCGCGTACGCCGCGGAAGCCCCCGCCGGGCCGGCCCCGACCACGACGACATCCCAGACCGTGCGGCCGTCCGACCCGCCCGCCCCGCTGTCCCGTCCGCTGTCCGGCCCGTCCGCCTCGCGGGCCCGCCCGTGGGGCTCGCCGGCCGGCCCGTCGTACTTGCCGACCGGCCCGTCCGGCTCGCCGACGGGCTCGCCGTGCGTGCTGCCGGTGTCTGCGTTCTCGCTGCTCACGATGTGCTTCTGCTCCTGATCCGACCAGTTGCTCCGGCTACCGACCGCATCCTACGGCCGGGCCCGTGTCGGCCCCGCTGTGGGAGGATCGGCCTTACCCAGCCGTACACGCGTACGTACACCTACACGTACAACAACGTCGCACCCACCAGGAGCGTGCCCATGCCGCCGAACCCGGTCGCCGAGACCGTCGCCTCGCTGATGCCCCGCGCCAAGAAGGAGCTGGCCGAGCTGGTGGCCTTCCAGTCGGTGGCGGATCCGGCGCAGTTCCCCAGGAGCGAGTGCGAGGCGGCTGCCCGCTGGGTCGCCGAGGCGCTGCACGCCGAGGGCTTCCAGGACGTCGCCCTGCTCGACACCCCGGACGGAACGCAGTCGGTCTACGGGTTCCTGCCCGGCCCCGAGGGCGCGCCCACGGTCCTGCTCTACGCCCATTACGACGTGCAGCCTCCGCTCGACCTGGCCTCCTGGGACTCCCCGCCGTTCGAGCTGACCGAGCGCGACGGCCGCTGGTTCGGGCGGGGCGCCGCCGACTGCAAGGGCGGCTTCATCATGCACCTGCTCGCGCTGCGCGCACTGAAGGCGAACGGTGGCGTCCCAGTGGGCGTCAAGGTCATCGTGGAGGGCTCCGAAGAGCAGGGCACGGGTGGGCTGGAGCAGTACGCCGAGGCGCATCCCGAGCTCCTCACCGCCGACACGATCGTCATCGGGGACACCGGCAATTTCCGGGTGGGCCTTCCGACGGTGACCGCGACCCTGCGGGGCATGACCATGCTGCGCGTCCGCGTCGACACCCTCGAAGGCAACCTGCACTCCGGTCAGTTCGGCGGCGCCGCTCCCGACGCGCTCGCCGCTCTGATCCACCTTCTGGCCTCGCTGCGCGCCGCGGACGGCTCGACGACCGTCGACGGTCTGGAGGCGGATGCGACATGGGACGGCGTGGACTACCCGGAGGCGGACTTCCGCAAGGACGCCAAGGTGCTCGACGGCGTCGGGCTGATCAGCCACGGCACCGTCGCCGACCGGATCTGGGCACGGCCCGCCGTCACCGTGATCGGCATCGACTGCCCGCCGGTCGTGGGCGCCACCCCGTCTCTCCAGGCGAGCGCCCGGGCACAGATCAGCCTGCGGGTGCCGCCCGGCCAGGACGCGGCCGAGGCCACCAAGTTGCTGACCGCGCACCTGGAGTCGCACACCCCGTGGGGCGCGCGGGTGTCGGTGGAGCAGGTGGGCCAGGGCCAGCCCTTCCAGGCCGACACCAGCAGCCCGGCGTACGCCTCGATGGGCGAGGCGATGCGTGTGGCGTACCCGGGTGAGGAGATGCAGTCCTCGGGCATGGGCGGCTCGATCCCGCTGTGCAACACCCTCGCCGCGCTCTACCCCGAGGCGGAGATCCTGCTCATCGGGCTGAGCGAGCCGGAGGCGCAGATCCACGCGGTCAACGAGAGCGTCTCTCCGCAGGAACTGGAGCGGCTGTCGGTCGCAGAGGCCCTGTTCCTGGTCAACTACGCCGAGTCCAAGAGCGCCAAGCACTCGGCGCCCTGATCGCCACCGGCGAAGATCCGTGCGGCGAGCGGATGCACTGCCTACGTTCGCCGCATGGATCTCGTAGAGGTACTTCCCGAGCAGTTGCACATGTTCCGCTTCCCGGTCGGCCAGGCCTATCTCTGGCGCGACGGAGCCGAACTGACCCTGATCGACGCCGGAAACGCCACATCGGCTCCCGAGATCGAAGCGGCGGTACGAAGCCTGGGCCTGCGTCCCCGGAACATCCGCCGGATCGTACTCACCCACTGCCATCGCGATCATGTCGGCGCGGCCGAGGAACTCGCCCTGCGCCACGGGTCGGAGGTCATGGGCCGTCGACTCGTTCCGGCGGCTGGCGGCACTCACCCCCTCCACCGTCTGCTTCGGACACGGCGATCCGCTGACCCAGGACGCCGCGGCCGTCCTGTACGCCTCCGCCCGTGGCTCAGCCGACGGGGACTCCGGCCTCGAGGTTGAGCACGGTTGACCGTTCGCGCGCCCGAAGTGCCCAGCGCAGCCGGTCCAGGCGGACCGCGGGCAGCAGCCCGGACGCTTCCTCCTCGGTGACGAAGCGCCAGCCGCGCAGTTCGGCGCACGGCAGCAACAGGCTCCTCGCCTGCTCGCTGTCGAGCCGACCGCCGTCGAACAAGAGCCGCAGTCCGCCGAACCCCGGCGGCCTGGGCGGCTCCCAGTCGACGACCAACAGCCTGGGCACCTGGTCCAGTTGGAAGCCGATCTCCTCGGCGACCTCACGCATCCCGGCGCGGGCCGGCGCTTCGCCCCGCTCGACGACGCCGCCGGGGAACTCCCATCCGGGTTTGTACGTCGGGTCGACGAGCAGAACCCGGTCGTGCTCGTCGAAGAGCAGCACTCCGGCGGCGAGCGTCTCCGCGGTGGGCTCGGGTGTCTGCACGATGTCGCAGGCACCGGCGGCGCCGGTCTGTACCGCTTCCGCGATGAGCCCGGCCGTCGCGTACGGAGTCAGGGCGCTGTTGTCGATCACATGGGCGTCGGCGGTGAGCCAGGGCAGCGCGGCGCGGTAGGGCTCGATGTGGTCGTACGCCCATTGGCGGACGCGCTCGCTGCCCTCCGGGTCGCTCTCGAACTCCTCGCGGCCGGCTATGCGTGCACGCAGGATCGTTTCCTCCGGGGCCAGCAGCACATGCCGTACGGGAATCCGGCGGGCGGCGAGCCCCCCGAAGATCTCGTCGCGGTACTCCTGCCGCAGGAGGGTCATGGGGACCACCAGCAGTCCGCCCAGCTCGGCCAGCAGCGAGGCCGCGGTGTCGACGACCATGCGGCGCCAGATGGGCAGGTCCTGGTAGTCGCTCACCTCGGCGAGCCGCTTCTGTGGCAGCAGGTGGCGCAGGCCGGCACCGATCAGTTCCGGGTCGTAGAACGTGCTGTTCGGGATCAGGTCGATCAGTTCGCGTGCCGCGCTGGTCTTGCCCGCACTGAACGCACCGTTGATCCAGACAATCACGATTCCCCCTCATCCGTAGCCCACAGTGGCTTGCCCGCAACACCCTGCCACGGAAACCCGGAAGCGGGGGACGGTCACTCAGCCCTTGCTGGAACCGAGCGTCAGGCCGGCGATGAAGTGGCGCTGGAGGAGCAGGAAGACCAGCAGCGTCGGCAGGGCGACGATGACCGACCCGGCCGCCAGCAGGTTGTAGTCGGTGAAGAACTGGCCGCGGAGGTTGTTGAGGGCCGAGGTGACCGGAAGCTTGTCGCCGTCCGAGATGAAGACCAGGGCCCACAGGAAGTCGTTGTACATCCAGGTGAACTGGAGCGTCCCGAGCGCCGCGAGGGCCGGCCGGCACAGCGGCAAGGTGATCCGCCAGTACTGGGTCCACACGCCCGCGCCGTCGACGACGGCCGCTTCCAGGATCTCGTGCGGCAGGGTGCGCATGAAGTTGGCCAGGACGAAGACACAGAAGCCGATCTGGAATCCCACCTGGACCGCTATGACGGCCCAGTAGGAGTCGTACATCGTCATCGAGTCGGACATCCAGTAGGGCAGCGGGATGCGGTTGAAGAGGACGTACAGCGGGGTGACGATGACCTGCTGCGGCAGCAGATTCCCGGCCGTGAACAGCATCAGCAGGACCATGCCGCCACGCATGTCCAGGCGGGCCACGGCGAAGGCGACGAAGGAGGCGAGGAAGAGGGCGAGCAGCACACCCGGCACGGCGATGATCAGGGTGTTGACGAAGTACTTCGTCATCCCGGAGTCGCTGAAGGCCTGCCGGTAGTAGTCGAGGGAGAGGTTCTCCGGGAGCGAGAAGTAACCATGCTCCGACGTCTCCTCGTACGGCCTCAGCGACGCGTAGACGGCAAGGGCCAGCGGCGCGAGGAACGCCAGCGAAACCGTCAGCAGGAAGGCGTGCAGACCCAGCCGGGCCGGACGGACGCGGGGGCGCCGGCCGGTTCCGCCCGGTGCCGGCGGCTGCGCGGGGGCGCGTACGGGTGCGGTGTCCACGGTCATCGGTTCTTCTCCCCCCGGATCTCCTGGACCAGGTACGTCACGACGAAGCCCAGCGAGACGGTCAGCAGGACGACCGCGATGGCCGAGCCGAAACCGATCCGGGCGGCCTCCCCGACGATGTTGTCGGTGACGAGGACCGAGAGCAGTTCAAGTCCGTTCCTCCCCTTGTTGACGGCGTAGACGATGTCGAAGGCGCGCAACGCCTCGATGACGGTGATCACGCCGACGATCACGTTCACAGGCCGAAGGGCCGGGAAGACGACGCGGAAGAAGGTCTGTGCCTCAGTGGCGCCGTCGAGGGCCGCGGCCTCCTTGAGGGAGGGATCGACGGCCTTGAGTCCGGCCAGATAGAGGATCATCACGTAGCCGGTGTGCCGCCAGGCGGCGGCCAGCAGGATCATCCAGAGGTTCAGATCGGGGTCGCCGAGCCAGTCGGTGGGGCTCTGCGTGTCGGCGAGGATGGCGTTCAGCGCGCCCTGGTCGCGGGAGAAGACGAGTTGCGCGATGAAACCGACGACGGCGAGTGAGAGCACCACCGGCATGTATAGCGTCGACTGGTAGAAGCGGCCGAACCGTACGCCCTTGTCGACGAGTACGGCCAGCAGCAGCCCGAACGGCGTGGCCACCAGCCCGAGGAAGGCCAGCCAGAGGAGGTTGTGCCGCACGGCCGGCCAGAACTGCGGATAGCCGCCGAAAAGGTTCGCGTAATTCTCCGTGCCGACCCACGAGATGTCCCCGATGCCGTCCCAACTGGTGAACGACAGCATGACGGAGGCAAGGGTCGGTCCCCACACGATGGTCAGGTCGAGCAGGATCGGTATGCCCAGCAGCACGCCGAGTACGAGGCGGTCACGGCGGCTGAACCGTCGCGGGCCCCGTCGTCCGGCGGGTCGCGACGCGGTCTTGAGCGGCACGGGTCTGGACTCCAGGGGTGTCGTGGCTGGTCAGTCGGCGGCGAAGATGGTCTTCTTCTGCCTCTCGATGCCGTTGACCAGGCCGTCCACGTCCTTCGGGTCGTTGATAAAACTCTGGATGGCCGGAATCATCACCGTCGAGGAGAAGTCCGGCCGGGTGTCGCGGTCGAGGAACTGCGATATCTGCTTGGCCCCGGAGACCAGTGCCACGGCCTTCTTCTGAATCGGGGTGTACTTCGAGGTGTCGGCCTTGTCGCTGACGGCGATGTTGTTGGGGTCGCCGGCCAGGTAGATGTCCTCCGCCTCACCGGTGGCCAGCCAGCTCAGAAGATCCTTCGCGCTCTCCATGCCCGCGTCGCTCCTGAGGTTCCTGGCCTTCTTCGCCAGCAGGAACCCGTCGATGGGCGCCTCGACCGCGTCCTGGCCGTGCTCGGGGTTGATCACCGGAAACGGGAAGAAGTCGATGTCGGCCTGCTCCTCCTCGGGGAACTGGGCCCCGGGATGCGGGAGTCCGAAGACCGCCATGCCCGCTTCCTTCTTCTGGAGACTGGTCGCGGCCTCCTGCCAGGTGCGGCCGTTGGCACCCGGCTGGCAGTACGGGAGGATGCTGCGCCAGGTGTCGAAGACCTGCTTCACCCGGTTGTCCGTCCACGCCTCCTTGCCCGCCATCAGGGACGCGTGGAACTCGTACCCGTTGGTGCGCATGTTGATGTAGTCGAACGTGCCCATGGCCGGCCAGCCGTCCTTGTCGCAGAACGCGATGGGGACCAGCTTGTCCTTT
This sequence comes from Streptomyces sp. NPDC051219, assembly GCF_040682335.1. NCBI lineage: Bacteria > Bacillati > Actinomycetota > Actinomycetes > Kitasatosporales > Streptomycetaceae > Streptomyces > Streptomyces sp. NPDC051219. Next base: position 39,705 of record NZ_JBFBAS010000015.1, on the reverse strand, counting down.
CGCATCTGCTTGGCGAGGGCGAGGTATTCGTCGAGCGTCCCGGGAGCCTGGTAGCCGCGCTCCTCGAACACGCTCTTCCGGTGGAACACCGCCCACGGGTAGTAGTAATACGGCGTGAGGTACTGCTTGCCGTCCTCGCCCGTCGACTGGGCCTTCAGCGCGTCCGAGAAACCCTCGTAACTCTGCCAGTTGTCGCTGATGTCGTGGAGCAGCCCCTTCTTGGCGAAGAACTGCATGCGGTAGCCCGCGAACCACATGAAGACGTCGTCCGGCTTGCCCTGCAGATAGCGGTTGATGTTCTCCTGGAAGGTGTTGTGGTCCACCGTGTTGACCTTGACCTTCCGGCCTTCACCGGCCTGCTTCTCGTACGCGGCGAAGGCGTTGGCGAAGGCCTTTTTCGGCACCGGGTCCGAGGAGTTGGACCCCAGGGTCACGGTCTTGCCGTCTCCGCCGGGGCCGCCGCCGCACGCGGTGAGCAGGGCCGGCAGTGTGACCGCCCCCGCCCCGACTGCCGCACCACGCAGGAGACTTCGGCGGGACATCCGATGTCCTGCCACGCTGCCGGGCGTGACCGAACCTTCGAACGATGACTGTGCCATGTCCCCTCCTCCGGGCTGCAACCGAACACAACCGAACGCAAGGCTTGGATCTCACTCCCAAGAAGGTGTGCAGTCAAGGGGTCTGACGCAACAAAGTCCAACACGGCCTACCGTAAACGCGCGTCACCCAAGCGACACGATGTCATCTTTCCGCCATACCGTCCGAACAGAGCGCCGAAGAGTGGTCGGAGCGCTGACCGGCGTCGTCGCGATCCGCGCAGCAAGTCTGTGAGGCGGCCCTCTCAGGCGCCGGCCGGCGCGGCCGTGGCCGGGGTCACTCCGGCCGTCCGGGCGGCGGCCGCCGCGCCCACCAGACCCGCGTCCGTACCCGTCACCGCGGGTACGACGCGCAGGTTCTGCACGAACGAGAGCGTCGCGTAGTTCTGCAGGGCGCGGCGCAGCGGCGCGAAGAGCACCTCGCCCGCGCCGGCGACTCCCCCTCCGACCACCGCGATGTCGATCTCGACCAGCGTCGCGGTGGCGGCGATCCCGGCGGCGAGCGCCTGCGCCGCCCGGTCGAACGAGGCGCCGGCGACCGGGTCTCCGGCCCGGGCGGCGGCAGCGACCGCGGCGGCCGTGAGGTCGCCGTCCGGCCCCGGACGCCAGCCGTTCTCCACCGCGCGCCGCGCGATGTTGGGGCCGCTGGCGATGCGCTCGACGCAGCCCCTGGACCCGCAGGGGCACGGATCGCCGTCCAGGTCGACGCTGATGTGGCCGATGTGCCCGGCGTTGCCGGTAGGGCCCGGGTGCAGCCGGCCCCCCAGCACGAGGCCGCCGCCGACCCCGGTCGAGACGACCATGCACAGGGCGTTGTCGAAGCCGCGGGCCGCGCCCTGCCAGTGCTCCGCGGCCGTCATCGCGACCCCGTCACCGACCAGGGTGACGGGCAGCCCGCCGGCGGCCGGGCGTACCCGCTCGACCAGCGGAAACCCGCGCCAGCCTGGCACGTTGACCGGACTCACCGTTCCCGCGGCGGCGTCCACCGGGCCCGCGCTGCCGATGCCCAGGGCCTGAGCCCCCGCCCACAGCGGCGATTCGGCCAACTCGGCGAGCACCGCGTCCACGGCACGCATCACCGTCGCGCCGTCCTCCTCCGCGGGTGTCGGGCGCTGCGCACGGACCAGAATCCGCCCGCCGGCGTCCACCAGCGCGCCGGCGATCTTGGTGCCGCCGATGTCGAGCGCGGCGACGAGGTCGGTGTGCATGTGGGTGGGATCTCCAGGTGAGAAGGGGGGCGAGAGGCGGATTCGGTGACCAGTCTCCATTCCTCTGACAACGTTGTCCAGGCTCTATGCTCGACACCACACTCATAGGATCCTCCGACGACGCCCATGCCGACAACGACAGGACAGCGCACTGTGGCCGAGACCGCCCGCCAGCCCGAGCCCCGCTACGGCAACCGGCCGACCATGAAGGACGTCGCCGCCCGCGCCGGAGTCGGCCTCAAGACGGTCTCCCGGGTGGTGAACGGCGAGCCGGGAGTCACCCCCGACACCGAGCGCCGCGTCCAGGAGGCCATCGACGCGCTCGGCTTCCGCCGCAACGACAGCGCCCGGGTGCTGCGCAAGGGCCGCACGGCCAGCATCGGCCTGGTCCTGGAGGATCTCGCCGACCCCTTCTACGGCCCGCTGAGCCGCGCCGTGGAGGAGGTGGCCCGCGCCCACGGCGCACTGCTGATCAACGGCTCGAGCGCCGAGGAGCCCGGGCGCGAACAGGAACTCGTACTCGCCCTGTGCGCCCGCCGCGTGGACGGGCTGATCATCATCCCGGCCGGGGACGACCACCGCTATCTGGAGCCCGAGATCAAGGCGGGCGTGGCCACCGTCTTCGTGGACCGCCCGGCCGGACGCATCGACGCCGACGTGGTGCTCTCCGACAGCTTCGGCGGGGCCCGCGAGGGCGTTGCGCACCTGATCGCCCATGGCCACCGCCGCATCGGCTTCATCGGCGACCAGCCGCGGATCCATACCGCGAGCGAGCGGCTGCGCGGCTACCGGGCCGCGATGGACCGGGCCGGGCTGCCGGTGGCCGAGTCCTGGATCTCGCTGGGCTCCACCGAGCCCTCCCGGGTCCGGGCCGCCGCCACGGCGATGCTGAGCGGGCCGGAGCCGGTGACCGCACTCTTCGCGGGCAACAACCGCGTGACTGTCACGGCGGTACGCGTTCTGGCGAGCTGGGACCGCCCCGTCGCTCTGGTCGGCTTCGACGACATCGAACTCGCCGAGCTGCTCCAGCCCGCCCTGACCGTCATCGCGCAGGACGCCGCGCGGCTGGGCCGGACTGCGGCGGAACGCCTGTTCCGCCGGCTCGAGGGCGCGGGCGGCGCGCCGGAACGCATACAGCTTCCGACACGGCTGATCCGGCGCGGCTCGGGTGAGATCCCGCCCTCCGCCTGATAGCGGGCCGGCTGCGGGGCGGTGGCCGCTCAGCAGGCCGGGAGGCCGGGCACCGGCTGGTCGTTGTCGCCGCCCTGGACGAAGACGACGCTGACGTACACATCGGTGTTGCCGCTGTCGTCGTCGGTCCGGGCCCACCAGACGTTCGTCCACTGCCCGGAGGTCTCGCGACGGCCCAGGTCTGCCTGACAGTAGAAGTAGTTGGTGCCGGCGTTGAGCACACCCACCTCGTTGCCGGAGTGGCTGTAGGACTTGGCAGTGCGCCAGACCTGGCAGTTGTACTTGCCGCCGCCGATGCCGTGGCAGGCCGGTGCCGGAGCGGGCTGGCCGCCGCCGGACGAGCTGGTGGTCCCTCCGCCGCCGGTGCTCGAACCCCCCGACGAGCCGGAGCCGTTCGAGCCCCCCGACGAGCCGGACCCCGCCGAACCGCCGTCCGTACCTCCGGATCCCTTGCCGCCGTCGCCACCCGCGGGCGGTTTCGCCGTGCCGGACGGGGACTTCTCCGCTGCCCCGTCCTTTCCGGACCGGACCGGTGACGCCGAGCCACTCCTGCCCTCGGACGGCAGGGCGCCGGGCCTGAGCCGCTCGCCCGCCGGGGCGGACGCGCCCGGCCGCGCGTCGGCGGCCAGTTCCCGGCCACGCGGGGATTCGTCGGACCGGTCGGTGAGAACGTATGCGAGGGCACCGCCCGCGACGAGCACGGCCGCGACCGCCGCGGCCATCACGGCCCTGTCCCGGCCACCGGCACGGCGAGCACCACCTCGGCCACCCGGCCCCGAGGCCGTCGCCATGGCGGGGGTGGACTCGGGGAGGTTGCTCACCAACGGGCCGAAGCCCGGCGGCTGGTGAGGCACCGCGTTGGCCACGGTCGGCACCTGAGGAGCCGAGGGCCGGGGCACGGCGGGCGGGGGCACCGAGGACGGAGGCACCGCGGACCGGGATGCGGGGCTCACCGGCGGCGCGGCAGGCGCCGGCGCCTCGGCCGGGGCCTCCTGGCCGGTGCCGACCGCCGCGAGCAGCTGCGCCGCCCGCTCGGCGTCGGGACGCTGCGCGGGGTCCTTGTGCAGCAACTGCCGCAGGACGGGCCCGAGCAGCCCGGCCCGCCGCGGTTCCGGCAGCGGTTCCACGACGATCGCGTTGAGCGTCGACCACGTGGAGGTGCGGCGGAAGAGCGGGGCGCCTTCGACGGCCGGGTACAGCGTGGCGCCCAGCGCCCACACGTCGGACGCGGGGCCGGGCTCATGGCCCTGGGCCCGCTCGGGCGCCAGGTAGTCCAGCGACCCGACGATCTCGCCGCTGCGTGTGATATGGGTGGTGGAGCCGTCACCGGGGTCGTCCATGGCGGCGACGCCGAAGTCCGTGAGCACCACCCGGCCACCGCGGTCCAGCAGGATGTTGCCCGGTTTGACGTCGCGGTGCAGCACACCGGCCCGGTGCGCGGCGCCCAGCGCCTCGGCGACCCGGGCACGATGACAGCGGCCTCATGGGCCTCGAGGACGCCGCGCTCGCCCAACACGTCGTCCAGAGACGGCCCGTCGATGAGCTCCATGACGATGACGGGCCTGCCGCCCTCCTCGGCGACGTCGTGCACGGCGACGACTCCGGGGTGCCGGATGCGGGCGGCGGCTCTCGCCTCGCGCTGCATCCGGACCGCGGCGTCGGGTGCGGCGCACCGCACGGCGGAGGATCGCCCTCGTCCTGGACGTACTTGGGCGACTCCGACAACACAGCGAGGTGCCGTAGCCGTCGTCGCGGTCCCGACGAGAGCGCCCGGACAGGGGCCTAGGGGGCGGTGACCGTCAGGGCTGCCCGGCGCGGGATCGCGAACGCCTCGAGATCGGCGCGGGTCAGCCCGGTGAGCCGGGCGACCTCGCCGGTGTCCAGAGCGCCGCAGTCCAAGCCGCGCAGCAGGTAGCCGCTGAGGGCCTTGGCGGTCGCCGGCTCGTCCATGATGTCGCCCTCGGTCTTTGCCACGTAGGCGGCCAGCCGGGCGGCGGCGGGCTCGAGGCCCTCGCGGTAGAAGGCGAACACGGCGGCGTAACGGGTGGGGAGGTGACCGGGGTGCATGTCCCAGCCCTGGTAGTACGCACGGGCCAGGGCGCGGCGGGTGAGGCCGTAGTGCAGCTTCCAGGCTTCGTGGACGTGCGCGGTCGAGCCGACCGGCAGGACGTTGGTGGAGCCGTCGGACACGCGTACGCCCGTGCCGGCGGCGGCGACCTGCATGACGGCCTTGGCGTGGTCGGCGGCCGGGTGGTCGCTGGACTGGTAGGCGGCGCTGACGCCCACGCAGGCGCTGTAGTCGAAAGTGCCGTAGTGCAGCCCGGTGGCCCGGCCCTCGGCGGCGTCGATCATGCGGGCGACGGCGGCGGTGCCGTCGGCGGCGAGGATGGACTGACTGGTCTCGATCTGGAGCTCGAAGCCGATCCGGCCGGGCTCCAGTCCGCGCGCCTTCTCGAACTCCTCGACCAGCCGCACCATCGCGGTGACCTGCTCGGGATACGTCACCTTGGGCAGCGTGAGGACCAGCCCCCCGGGGAGTCCGCCCGCCTCCATCAGGCCGGTGAGGAAGATGTCCAGGGTGCGGATGCCGCGGTCGCGGACGGCCGCCTCCATGCACTTCATCCGGATGCCCATGTGGGGGGCGGTGTTCTCGGGGCTGCCGCTGCGGAAGGCGTCGGCGACCAGGCGGGCGGCGCGAGCGGCCGCGGCGTCCTCCTCGTCGTCCGGACGCGGCCCGTAGCCGTCTTCGAAATCGATGCGCAGGTCCTCGACGGGCTCCCGGCGGAGCTTGGCGCGTACGCGCTCGTAGACCGGGCCGGCGAGCTCGTCGGAGATGCCGAGGACACCGGCGAGGGCGGCGGCGTCGGGGGCGTGCTCGTCGAGGGCGGCGAGGGCCTGGTCGCCCCAGGAGCGGACGGTGCCGGGCTCGAATACGTCGCCGGGGACGTAGACGGTGTGGACGGGCTGGCGGGTGCCGGGGTCTCCCGGGTAGCGGCGGGCGAGTTCCGCGTCCACCGGGGCGAGGGAGGCGCTGATGCCCTCGCTGACCGCGCCTGCGAGGCTCGTTGCCACCTTCTCGTGCTGACCCATCCTGCACCCTCCTATTTCCGCTGCACGGAATCAACAATCCGTATAGCAAAATTAGTCTCCGTGCCCGACCTGCGTCAATGGTTGCCCGGAACGGCCCGGGGCCGCGCGGTGAAGATCACCACGCGGCCCCGGGACTTCCGAGATGCTGCAGGTCAGCCCTTGCGGGACCGGACCTCTTCGGTCAGCTGCGGGACGACCTCGAAGAGGTCGCCGACCACGCCGTAGTCGACCAGGTCGAAGATCGGGGCCTCGGCGTCCTTGTTGATGGCCACGATGGTCTTCGACGTCTGCATGCCGGCCCGGTGCTGGATCGCGCCGGAGATTCCGGAGGCGATGTACAGCTGCGGGGAGACCGACTTGCCGGTCTGACCGACCTGGTTGGAGTGCGGGTACCAGCCCGCGTCGACGGCGGCGCGCGAGGCGCCGACGGCGGCACCGAGCGAGTCGGCCAGCGCCTCGATGACGTGGAAGTTCTCGGCACCGTTGACGCCACGGCCGCCGGAGACCACGATCGCGGCCTCGGTCAGCTCGGGACGGCCGGTGGACTCACGCGGGGTGCGGGAGACGACCTTGGTGCCGGTGGCCTGCTCGCCGAAGGCGACCGCGAGCTGCTCGACCTGGCCGGCGGCCGGGGCGGCCTCGACGGGCGCCGAGTTGGGCTTCACGGTGATGACCGGGGTGCCCTTGGAGACACGGGACTTGGTGGTGAAGGCGGCGGCGAACGCCGACTGGGTGGCCACCGGACCCTCGTCACCGGCCTCGAGGTCGACGGCGTCGGTGATGATGCCGGAGCCGATACGGACCGCGAGACGGGCCGCGATCTCCTTGCCCTCGGCGGACGAGGGGACGAGCACGGCGGCCGGGGAGACGGCCTCGTACGCGGCCTGGAGCGCGTCCACCTTCGGCACGACGAGGTAGTCGGCGAACTCGGGGGCGTCGGCGGCGAGGACCTTCACCGCGCCGTGCTCGCCGAGCACGGAGGCGGCGGCGTCGGCGCCGGAGCCGAGGAAGACGGCGACGGGCTCGCCGATGCGGCGGGCCAGCGTCAGCAGCTCGAGGGTGGGCTTGCGGACGGCGCCGTCCACGTGGTCGACGTAGACGAGAACTTCAGCCATGGGGATTGTCTCCTGCGAATGCGAAGTATCTGGGGGCAGTTGGGGGCAGTGAGCCTTAGATGAACTTCTGGCTCGCAAGGAACTCGGCCAGCTGCTTGCCGCCCTCGCCCTCGTCCTTGACGATCGTGCCCGCGGTACGGGCCGGACGCTGCGCGGCAGCGTCGACCGCGGTCCAGGCGCCCTCGAGACCGACCTCGTCGGCCTCGATCTCCAGGTCCTCCAGGTCCAGGGACTCCACCGGCTTCTTCTTGGCGGCCATGATGCCCTTGAAGGACGGGTAACGCGCCTCGCCCGACTGGTCGGTCACCGACACGACGGCCGGCAGGGACGCCTCGAGCTGCTCGCTGGCGGCATCGCCGTCACGGCGGCCCTTGACGGTGCCGTCCTCGACCGAGACCTCGGAGAGCAGCGTGACCTGCGGGACGCCCAGGCGCTCGGCGAGGATCGCCGGCAGCACGCCCATGGTGCCGTCGGTGGAGGCCATTCCGCAGATGACCAGGTCGTAGCCGGTCTTCTCGATGGCCTTGGCGAGCACCAGCGAGGTGCCCATGACGTCGGTGCCGTGCAGATCGTCGTCCTCGACGTGTACGGCCTTGTCGGCGCCCATGGAAAGCGCCTTGCGCAGCGCGTCCTTGGCATCCTCGGGGCCGACGGTCAGCACGGTGATCTCCGCGTCGTCCGCCTCGTCGGCGATCTGCAGTGCCTGCTCGACCGCGTACTCGTCGAGCTCCGACAGCAGGCCGTCGACGTCATCGCGGTCGACGGTCAGGTCATCGGCGAAGTGCCGGTCGCCGGTGGCGTCGGGCACGTACTTCACACAGACAACGATCCTCAGGCTCACGCCGGCTCTCCTACTGCATCGTCTCTATTGAGCTGCCTTGTGCTTGGCAGCATAGGCGCCTTACTGGGCGGATCCCGGTCGGGGCGGGCCGCGCTCCGAACGAAACATTACTCGTCAGTACACCCAGCAGTTTCCCCGTAAGCAAGCGCTTTGAACTGTGACCTTGCCAACGCTGCGTAACCGGCGTCCTTTCAGTCCCTCAGGGCGTTGAAGCGTCCCTGGTGGTAGAGCAGCGGCCGGCCGGCTCCCTCGGGGTCTCCGACGACGGCCTGCGCGACCACGATGCGGTGGTCCGCTGCAGGCACCCGTGCCACCACCCGGCACACCAGCCACGCCAGTACGCCTTCGAGCACCGGCACGCCCTCGGGCCCCGTACGCCATTCGGTGGGCGGTGCGAATCGGTCGGCGCCGCTGCGGGCGAAGGTGGCGGCCAGCTCCTGCTGGTGCTCGCCGAGTATGTGTACGCCGATGTGCTCCGCCTGGGCGAGAACGGGCCAGCTGGAGGAGCCGGTGCCCACGCCGAAAGAGATCAGCGGAGGTTCGGCCGCGACCGAGTTGAGCGAGGTGGCCGTGAAGCCGGCGGGGTTCTCCCCCGCGGCGGTGATCACCGCGACACCCGCTGCGTGCTGCCGGAAGACCGAGCGGAGGAGGTCGGGCGAAGCCTGACGGAGAGTGCCGAGATCGGGCGTGGCGGTCATGGACTTGTCCTTGTGCGGTGGAGACGAGCTGGGGCCGTGGTTGCTCAGCAACCCGGACAGCGCGCGCTCGCATCGCGGGCGAGGTCCACGTGGACCCGGCCGTGGAGAAGGAGTTGTGGCCGCATGGCGTCAGACTGACGATTCGTGGTGGGTGCAGTCAAGTGCCCGGCCGGAGATGCGAGCCGCGTCACGGCCCGTTCTCGTGCACCTGCCCGCGCCCCCTGCCCGCTCACACCGCTTCGCCGAGTGCGGCGATGACATCGGCCTTCCGGGGTTGCCCGGCCGCTCTGCGGACGACGCGCCCCTGGCGGTCCAGCACCAGTACGGTGGGCGTCTTCATGATCCCCAGCTCACGGACGAGAGAGAGGTTCTCCTCGGCATCGAGCTCGACATGCGCGACACCCGCCACCATGCCCGCCACGTCGGCGAGCGTCCGCCGGGTCGCCCGGCAGGGCTGGCAGAAGGCACTTGAGAACTGGACGAGCGTCGCCCGTGCCCCCAGTTCCGTACCCAGGTCGGCGGCGCCGAGCCACCTCGAGTCGTCCCGCCCCCGCACCTTCAGCCTCCCGCTGCGCCGCGTGTGCAGCAGCCCGAAGACGCTCGCCGCCACGAGCACCGCCACGCACACCATCAGTCCGGTCATCCCACCCTCCAGCATTCACACGACCGCAAGAATTCCCGGTTCTCGGCACGGCATTACCTGCGCCATGCTGGGGCGCATGGACATCGACATCAGGGGCCCCCGGTTCGGCGCGGCCGTCTCCACCGTCGTGCTGGCCGCTGTACTGATCACCGGGAGCGCGTCGCTCCTGGCGTGGCAGACGCTGTGTTTCGCGATCGGGGCCTTCGCCGGCGTCCAGCGTTCGCCGTACGGCCTGCTGTTCCGCGCGGCGGTCCGGCCCCGTGTCGGGCCCCCCACGGAGTTCGAGGACGCTGCGCCGCCCCGCTTCGCGCAAGCCATCGGACTCGCCTTCGCCGCGGTCGGGCTGGCCGGCTACGCCGCGGGGCCGCTGTGGCTCGGCATGACAGCGACCGCGGGGGCGCTCGCCGCGGCCTTCTTGAACTCCGCGTTCGGCTACTGCCTGGGCTGTGAGATGTACCTTCTGCTGCGCAGGGTGACCGCGCGGTCCTCATGAAGTGATGAGAATCTCGCGCCCTGCGGGCAGCAGGACTGGCCACCCGGGCGTACATGGGGCACGATCTGCACCATTGCCGGAACCTACGGCTGCGTAACTTTCGCCGGGAGAACCCTCCCCAGGCATGAGAGAAGGGTCCCCCCTCGAGATGGCAGAGCTGGTATATCCCCCGGTGATCGGTGCGGCGCACGCCGTCTTCAAGGCGTTCGACCTGCGCATCGACATGAAGGGGACGGAGAACATCCCGCGCAAGGGCGGCGCCGTCCTGGTCTCCAACCACATCGGCTATCTGGACTTCATCTTCACCGGGCTCACCGCCCGGCCCTCCAAGCGGCTGGTTCGCTTCATGGCCAAGGAGTCGGTGTTCCGGCACAAGGTGTCCGGGCCGCTGATGCGTGCCATGAAGCACATTCCGGTGGACCGCAAGCAGGGCGAGGCGGCCTACGCGCACGCGCTCGACTCACTGCGGTCCGGTCAGATCATCGGCGTGTTCCCCGAGGCGACGATCTCCCAGTCCTTCACGCTGAAGAGCTTCAAGTCGGGGGCCGCGCGTCTGGCCCAGGAGGCCGGCGTTCCGCTGATCCCGATGGCGCTGTGGGGCACCCAGCGAATCTGGACCAAGGGCCGGCCGCGCAACTTCGGCCGCAGCCACATCCCGATCACGATGCGCGTCGGCGAGCCGATGCCCGCGCCCACCGACGAGTACGCCGGTGCGATCACCCGGCGGCTGCGCGGGCGTGTGCAGGAGCTGCTGGAGGCCGCGCAGCGCGCCTATCCGGTGCGTCCCAAGGACGCGGATGACACCTGGTGGATCCCCGCGCACCTCGGCGGCACCGCGCCGACGCCTGCACAGGTGCGCGAGGCCGGCTGAGCCGAGGGCCCGGCGCAAGCCGGAGGCCCCGGCCGAAACGTCACTCCGGGGTTCCGACCGAGATGTTCGCCCCGGGGCTGCATTTTTCCAGCATCTCGGCGGGTTCGGCGCCCGCGCCGATGAGTTCGCCGTGGGTCGTGGGAGCCAGGCTCTCCAGCAGGAAGACGGCGTTCACCGACTCCTCGGTGAGCCGGGTGCGCACGCCCTGGCGCCAGTTCCGGCGCCGGCATGTGACGCCTTCGTCGTCGCACCAGACGACCTCCCCGGGCTCGGGGTGATCGACAGCCGGTTCGCCACCCGCGACGGTGGCGAACGGCTCCTGGCCCGCCGCCCTGACGAGTCGCATGCCGCTCCGGATGTGATCGGTGTCCTCGCCGCCGACGGGGATCAGGTGGGCCACGCTGATCGCGTCGTAGAGGTCGACCAGCAGGTTGATGCGCGGCAGTCCGCCGTCCGTGAGCGCCCTCCGGGCCAGCGCCTCGGCCGAGTTGCGGGTTCGTGAGGGCTTGGCCCCGAACGAATCGGCCGACCGGAATCAATCGAATTCCGGTCGGCCGCATATCCATGCAAGGTGCTACCTGTTCATCTCTTCCTTGAGCGCCAGGAGGAAGCCGTCGACGTCGTCCTCGGTGGTGTCGAAGGCACACATCCATCTCACGTGGCCGGCCGCCTCGTCCCAGAAGTAGAAGCGGTAACGCTTCTGCAGGCGCACACTCACCTCGTGCGGCAGCCGCGCGAAGACCGCGTTGGCCTGCACCGGGTACAGGATCTCCACACCGCCGACCGCGCGGACACCGTCGGCGAGCCGTTGCGCCATGGCGTTGGCATGCCGGGCGTTGCGCAGCCACAGGTCCTTGGCCAGCAGCGCCTCCAGCTGCACCGAGACGAACCGCATCTTGGAGGCGAGCTGCATGGACATCTTGCGGATGTGCTTCATCGCCCGCACCGCGTCCGGGTTGACGACGACCACGGACTCGCCGAAGAGCATGCCGTTCTTCGTGCCGCCGTACGACAGGACGTCCACACCCACGGTGTTGGTGAACGTGCGCATCGGTACGTCCAGGGACGCCGCGGCGTTGGCTATCCGCGCGCCATCCAGGTGGACCTTCATGCCGCGCTCGTGGGCGTGCTCACAGATGGCCCGGATCTCGTCCGGCGTGTAGACCGTGCCGAGCTCGGTGTTCTGGGTGATCGAGACGACCTGCGGCATCGCCCGGTGCTCGTCCTCCCAGCCCCAGGCCTGCCGGTCGATGAGCTCGGGGGTGAGCTTGCCGTCCGGCGTGGGGACGGTGAGCAGCTTGAGCCCGCCCATCCGCTCGGGCGCACCGCCCTCGTCCACGTTGATGTGCGCGGACTCGGCGGCGATGACCGCGCCCCAGCGGTCGGTCAGGGCCTGGAGCGCGACGACGTTGGCTCCGGTGCCGTTGAAGACCGGGAAGGCTTCGGCGTACGGGCCGAAGTGGCTTCGTATGACCTTCTGCAGGTGCTCGGTGTAGTCGTCCTCGCCATAGGCGACCTGGTGGCCGTCGTTGGCGAGGGCGATCGCCGCCAGAACCTCCGGATGCGCTCCCGCGTAGTTGTCGCTGGCGAATCCGCGCACCGCCGGGTCGTGATGCCGGCGGGCGTCGGTCCTCAGAGTTGCGGGGTCAGCCACAGACGGGATCCATTCACTTCCTGGGCGGGTCGGTCCCAGACGCCGGCGATGGCCTCGGCCAGCTCCGTGACGTCCGTGAAGCCCGCGAACTTCGCGTTCGGGCGCTCGGCGCGCATGGCGTCGTGCACCAGTGCCTTGACGATCAGGATCGCAGCCGCCGTACGGGGCCCCTCCTCGCCCCCCGCCTTGCGGAAGGCGTCGGCCAGCGCCAGCGTCCACGCCTCGGCCGCAGCCTTGGAAGCGGCGTAGGCGGCATTGCCGGCGGTGGGCTTGGACGCACCGGCCGCGCTGATCAGCAGATAGCGCCCGCGGTCACTGCGGAGCAGCCCGTCGTGGAACGCCAGCGAAGTGTGCTGGACGGTCTTGATCAGCAGCTTCTCCAGCAGCTCCCAGTCGGCGAGGTCGGTCTCCGCGAAGGTGGCGCTGCCGCGCCAGCCGCCGACGAGGTGGACCAGACCGTCGATCCGGCCGAACTCCTTCTCGGTCCGCGTAGCCCATTCCCGCGTCGCGCCGAGATCGAGCAGGTCGACGGTGTCACCGACGACGGTGGCCCCTCCGTGGGCGTAACGCGCCGCGTCGACCGCCTCCGCCAGACGGGCCGCGTCGGCGTCGGACGCGACCACGGTCGCTCCCGCCTCCGCCAGCCTCAGAAGTGCTGCGCGGCCTGCCGGGCCGGCGGCGCCTGCCACCGCGACCACCGCTCCCGCGAGCGCCCCGTTGTCGTTGCCGTTTCCGTTCATGGACGTCTCCTCCTGGGCACGAGTGGTCACGCGGCGCTCGCCGCGGTGATCCCCTTGGTGGAGGCAATCACGTCCTTGAGCTTCTTGGAGAGCGCCTCAAAGAACATGCTGAGCGGAAACTCGTCCGGAAGCACGTCGTCGACGAGTTTGCGCGGCGGCAGCGTCAGGTCGAGGGCGTCCGGGCCCTTGGCCCAGCGCGATCCCGGGTGCGGCGCGAGGTAGGTGGAGACCAGGTCGTACGCGGCGAACCAGTGGACGAGCTTCGGGCGGTCGATGCCGGCCCGGTACAGCTCCTCGATCTCGGCGCAGAGCTGGTTGGTGACCTGCGGGGCACGCTCCCAGTCGATCTTCAGGGTGTTGTCCGTCCAGCGGACCACGTCGTGCTTGTGGAGGTACGCGAAGAGCAACTGCCCGCCGAGGCCGTCGTAGTTGCGGACGCGGTCCCCGCTGAGCGGGAAACGGAACATCCGGTCGAACAGCACGGCGTACTGCACATCGCGGCCGTGGACGTTGCCCTCGGCCTCCAGCGTCACCGCCTCCTTGAAGGCGGTGAGGTCGCAGCGCAGCTCCTCCAGCCCGTACATCCAGAACGGCTGGCGCTGTTTGATCATGAAGGGGTCGAACGGCAGGTCACCGTGGCTGTGCGTACGGTCGTGGACCATGTCCCACAGGACGAAGGCCTTCTCGCAGCGCTCCTGGTCGGCGATCATCTCGCGGATGTCGCCGGGGAGTTCCAGTCTCAGGGTGGCGACGGCCGCCTCGGTCACCCGGCGGAAGCGGGCAGCCTCGCGGTCGCAGAAGATGCCGCCCCAGGTGAAGCGCTCGGGCGCCTCGCGCACGGCGATGGTCTCGGGGAAGAGCACCGCGGAGTTGGTGTCGTATCCGGCGGTGAAGTCCTCGAAGGTGATGCCGAGGAAGAGCGGGTTGTCGTAGCGGGTGCGCTCCAGCTCGGCGAGCCACTCGGGCCATACCATGCGCAGGACGACGGCCTCGAGGTTGCGGTCGGGGTTGCCGTTCTGCGTGTACATAGGGAAGACCACGAGGTGCTGCCGGCCGTCGGCGCGCTGCGCGGCCGGCTGGAAGGCGAGCAGTGAGTCCAGGAAGTCCGGAACCACGAACCCGCCGTCGGCCCACTTACGCAGGTCCGCGACGAGGGCCCGGTGGTACGCGGCGTTGTGCGGCAGCAGCGGAGCGAGCTCCTGGATCGCGGCGGCGGCACGCTCCAGCGTGGCCTCCGCCGTGACGCGGGAGGGAGCGCCCTCGGCGCCGAAATCAATGGAGCCGTCCTTGGACTGCCAGGGACGGATCTCTTCCACGGCGGTCTTGAGCACGGGCCATGCCGGGTGGTCGATCACCCGCTCGTCGGTGGCTATGCCCCCACCGGGCACGTCCTGCACAAGAATTTCCGTCATGACACTTCCTTCACAGGAGAACCTCGCGTGAGGACACCGTAGCCGCGCGAGGCTCTTCCACTCAAGTGGGAACTCGGGAAATTATCCCGCGCTTACCCCACTGTCACCGCAATTCTTTCCGTCTGACGCGGCTGCGGCGCTCGCTTCCACAACTTCGGCGGGGGCGTTCCACGAGTCGTCCAGGCCCGGACCGGCCAGGTGACTCCCGGGGACCCGCCCTCCGACTGCCCGAAGCCCCCACGCGTATGCCTGACATTCGTCACACCGGGGATCGCGGCCGTCGTACCGGACGATCGGCCCGGTGCCGCGTCAAGGCGCGCAGGAATCGCCCACGCACGGGTGACGGGATGCGCGGCAGGGTCGGCGGTGAAGGCGGGAGGGCCGGGAACCGCCCGGTTCCACGGGCGAAATTGTGTCGTGTGAGCCCGGTCCCATCGCCGGGGCAGGCCGTTAGGCTCCCTGTTTGCCGCGTGGTCGGTGTCAGGTCGCCGCGCGGGGTTGCCGCCGTCGACGGAAGCGAGAGAGACCTTGACTTTCCTCACCATCGGTCATCGCGGGGTCATGGGTGTGGAGCCGGAGAACACCCTGCGGTCCTTCGCCCGCGCGGAACGCGCGGGCATGGACGTCATCGAGCTGGACCTGCACCTGAGCAAGGACGGCGCACTCGTGGTGATGCACGACGCCGAGGTCGACCGCACCACGGACGGCAGGGGAGCCATCGCCGACATGACCCTCGCCGAGTTGCGGGAGCTCGACGCCGGCCAGGGCGAGCGCATCCCCGTCTTCGAGGAGGTCCTCGACGCGGTGCGGTCGCCCCTGCAGGCGGAGATCAAGGACGTGGCGGCGGCCCGGGCCCTCGCCGACGTGATGCACCGGCGGGACCTCACCGGCCGGGTGGACGTGTCGTCGTTCCACGACGAGGCGGTCACCGAGATCGCGCGGCTCGTGCCGGGCGTACGCACCACCCTGATCGCGAGCCACTACGGCGCCGACGTCGTGGACCGCGCCCGGGCGGCAGGAGCGGAAGCGATCGCCCTCAACATCCGCCGGCTCACGCTGGAGACGGTCGAGAGCGCGCACGCCGCCGGACTGAAGGTCATCGGCTGGGTGGTCAACACCCAGGACCATCTGCGACTCGTCAGGGCGCTCGAGCTGGACGGCGCCACCACCGACTATCCCGAGATCCGGCGCACCGGCCGCTTCACGGCTTAGGGTCCCTCGGAGCAAGCGGGTCCGGGAAGGCCGGCGGACCGGGCGCGGTCAGCCGCCCAGCGGCTTCACCAGGAGCTCGAACTCCAGGTCGTCGCGCTGTGGGATGCCGAAGCGCTCGTCGCCGTACGGGAAGGGCGTCATCTTCCCGGTACGCCGGTACCCGCGGCGCTCGTACCAGGCGATCAGGTCGTCCCGCGCCGAGATGACCGTCATGTGCATCTCACGGGCGCACCAGGTCTCACGTACGGAGCGTTCGGCCTCGGCGATGATCACCTTGCCGAGGCCGGCGCCCTGGAGTTCCGGACGAACGGCGAACATGCCGAAGTACGCGCTGTCGCCTCGGTGCTCGAGCTGGCAGCAGGCCACGAGCCCGCCCCCGCGCTCCACCGCGAGCAGGCGGCTCCCGCGGGACCTGACCACGTCCAGGACACCCTCGGGATCGGTGCGCTGCCCCTCCAGGATGTCCGCCTCCGTGGTCCAGCCCGCCCGGCTGGCGTCGCCCCGGTATGCCGACTCGATCAACTCGACGAGGGCCGGTACATCAGCCTCGGTGGCGTCCCGGAAGGTGAGTTCTGCTGCGGCCTGGCGCGGGGCGGTGTCCATCGGGTGCGGTCTCCGTTTCACGTGCTGGTGTCCCGGCGCCGGGTCCTGCCGCGGCCGCCGGTCCCGGGCACTCAGAGCGTAACCCGGCCCCGTCGGGCGGTCCGTGTGCTCCCCCACTACCCCGCTGCGCTCGCGTGCGCCCCGGGGGGCCGTGGGCATCAACCCCGGGAACACCGTCGAAGGGGAGGTGCGCCTTGCACGGTCCGGTGACGTCCGCATGGCTGCTCGTGGCGCTGTGCGCAGCGACCGGCAGCTACTGCCTGCTGCGGCTGCGCAGTCCGTCCGACGAACAGCGCAGCGCGGCCGGCGGTGAGGCGGTGATGGGCTTCGGCATGGCCGCAATGGCGGTCCCCGCGGCGGTGGCCGGGCCGCCGGAGTGGGCGGGGGCGGCGCTGTGCGGGGTGTTCGGCGTCGCGGCGCTGAGGGCGCTGTGGCTGTCCCGGCTGAGTGCCCACCATCTGCACCATCTGGTCGGATCGCTGGCGATGCTCTACATGGCGGTGACGATGCTGCCGGGCGCCGGCCACGCGGGGCACGGCGCGGCCACGGCCGGTGGCGTCCCCTTGCTCACCGGTCTGCTGCTGGCTTACTACGGGGTGTACGTGCTGCGTACCGGGGCCGGGCTGATGAGCGTCACGGCTGCCGCCCCGGCCGGAGGGCCGGGAGCCGCCGGGTTCGCCGGGCCCGGCTGTCATGGCGGGCCCGGCAAGACCGCCCTGACCGGTTCGAGGGCGGTGCGGCCCGAGGTGACCGACGCCTGCCGGCTGGCCATGGGCATCGGGATGTTCGCCATGCTGCTCGCCCTTTGACCGCAGCACCGCTACGGAAACGTGTCGTCCGTCACTTGGCGGTCAAGGTCATACCCGCGAGTAGCAGCAGCTCATAGGCTGGAGCCATGATGGTCCCCTGGGTGCTGCTGCTGCTCGGCGCACTGGCCGCTGTCGTGGCCCCGAGGCTGCTGGCCCGGGCCGACTGGCCGGAGCGAGAGCCGGTGGTGGCGCTGTGGGTGTGGCAGTGCGTGGTGGCCGGGGTGCTGCTGTCCTTCGCGCTCTCGATGACTATCAGCGCGGCCGCCGCCTGGCAGGCGGTGCGCGGCCCGGTGTTCGCCCACGCGCCGGGCGGGGTGGTCGAGGCGTACGCCCTGGGGGTGGGCGGCCCATGGGCCGCCGGTACCGCGGTTCTGCTCGCGTGCGGCGCCCTGTGGACCGCGGCGATGCTCACACAGGAAATCCGCCGTACCCGTCTCCGACGCAGGCAGCGGCGCACGGAACTCCTGGTGCGCTCCCCACTGCTGCCCGGGGAGGAGCCCGGCCCCGAACGGCTGGTCGTCCTGGAAGGCGCGCGCCCCGACGCCTGGTGGCTGCCGGGCGCCGCGCCCCGACTGGTCATCACCACAGGCGCACTCCAGCGCCTGAAGGGGCGCCAGCTGGACGCCGTACTCGCCCACGAGCAGGGGCATGCCGCGGCCCGGCACGACTGGCTGCTGCACTGTTCCGAAGCCCTGGCCACGGGCTTTCCACAGGTGCCGGTGTTCGCCGCGTTCCGCGACGAGATGCACCGGCTGGTGGAACTGGCCGCCGACGACGTCGCCTCGCGCCGGTTCGGCCGGCTGACCATCGCCCTGGCCCTGGTCGAACTCAACGAGCACCGGGGCGTGTTCGGGCCGTGTCCCACTCCGCAGGCCCAGGTGCCGCAGCGGGTGCACCGGCTGCTCACCGCCACGCCCCGGCTGACCGCGGGCCGTCGCCTCCGGCTGACCGCGGCCGCCGCGCTGGTGCCCTCCGTTCCGCTGCTCGTTGCGTTCATTCCGGGACTCAGCACTCTCGGATAGCCCGGCGGACCCGCCATCGGCGATGATCGCGTCATGCGCACTACGGCCACGCCCCCCAAGTCCCGTACGCCGTTCGCCCGTCCGTCCGGTGCGGGGGTGCTGCTCGGGGTCCTCGCGGTGCTGTCGGCGGTCCTGTTGGCGCTGGTCGCGGCCGAGTGGTCGCCGCTCCTCGCGTACGACCGCGAGGTCGCCGACGTACTGCACGCCAAGGCCGTGAACGACCCCGGCTTCGTCCATCTGAACCGTGTGCTGACCGACTGGGTCTGGGACCCGTGGGCGATGCGGGCCATGCTGGCGCTCATCACCGGATGGCTCCTGTGGCGGGGTGATCGGCTGCTCGCCGGGTGGGTCGTGGTCACCGCTGTCGTGGGCACGCTCCTGCAGCAGGGTCTCAAGGCGGCCGTCGGGCGCGAGCGGCCGCGCTGGCAGGACCCGGTGGACTCGGCGCACTACGCGGCCTTCCCATCCGGGCACGCGATGACGGCCGTCGTGGCCTTCGGGCTGCTGCTGTGGCTGCTGCGGCGGTTCGGAGCGACCGCGCCGGTGTGGCGGGCGGCGGTCGCCGTGGCCGCCGTCTCAGTCGTAGGCGTCGGCCTCACCCGGTTGTATCTGGGCGTCCACTGGTTCTCCGACGTCCTGGGCGGCTGCCTGTTCGGGGCCGCACTTGTGGCACTCTCGGCCATCCTGTACGCGCGGTGTGGTTCCGGCAGGGGCAGGAGAGGCTCACGCGTATGACGATCACGGCCGTGCTCTTCGACTTCTCCGGGACCCTCTTCCGAATCGAGTCCACCCGGTCCTGGCTCGGTGCCGTCCTCGGCGATTTCCGGATCAGGCTGCCCCGCGCCGAGTTCCTGGAGTACGCGGCGCGGCTGGAGACGGCGGGCGCACTGCCCGGTGGCGCCGATCCCGTCGCCTTGCCGCCGGAGCTCGCCGAGCTGTGGGCCACCCGGGACGAGAGCTCCGAACGGCACCGCGCGGCGTACACCGGTCTGAGCCGGCAGGTCTCCCTGCCCGATCCGCGGCTGCACGACGCTCTGTACGAGCGCCATATGACGCCGGTCGCGTGGACCCCCTATCCCGACGCGGCCGAGGTACTCTCCGCGCTGCGCGGGCGTGGAATCGGCGTGGGTGTGGTCAGCAACGTCGGCTGGGATCTCCGCCATGTGTTCCGGGCCCATGGCCTCCACACCCATGTGGGCGCGTACGTCCTCTCGTACGAACACGGTGTCCAGAAACCGGACCCGCTGCTCTTCCGCACCGCCTGTGCGGCGCTCGGCCGGCCTCCCGGCGAGGTGCTGATGGTGGGCGACGACCGTCACGCGGACGGCGGCGCGGCGGCGCTCGGCTGTGAGGTGCACTTCGTGGACCATCTGCCGACGGCGGAACGGCCCGACGGGCTCCGGCCGGTGCTGGCCCAGGTGGGCACGGGGCGCTGAGGTGTCCCGGGGCGGTGCAGCAGAACGCCCTCGGTACTGGACGATCCCCCGCGTCGCCCAGTACCGACGGCACAACCGCACCACGAGCACCCCGGAAGGGCCCGGCTCGGCATGCGCTGAGTATATTGGCTGGGAGCCAGTCAACGCAGGAGTTAAGCATGTCCCCGCGCAGCGCCTCGGTCAATGAAGAATTGCGCAGGCGTTCCCGGGAGCGCCTGCTGCAGGCGACGGTGGACCTGGTCGGGGAGCGTGGCTACGAGGCCACGACCTTGGCCGACATCGCCGACCGGGCCGGTGCGGCCCGCGGACTGGTGTCGTACTACTTTCCCGGCAAGCGGCAGCTCCTGCAGTCCGCGGTGCACCGCCTGATGCACCGCACGCTGGAGGCGGCCCTGGAGCGGGAGCCGCGTACCGACGACGGCCGTGAGCGGCTGGCCCGGGCCATCGACGCGATTCTCGGCCTGGCTCGGGATCATCCGGTGCTGATGCGGACGCACATGGCCGGGATTCTGCAGGCGGAGGGCTTTGTCCAGTGCCCCGAGCAGCAGCGCCTCGCGGAACTGCTGCGGGACACCATCGTCCGGTCCGGATCCACGGATGTGGATACCGACTACCCGCTGCTGCGGGCCCTGCTCATGGGCGCGGTGGTGGCGGTGCTGCTGCCCGGGGCGCCGATGCCGCTGCCCCGGCTGCGGGCGGAGCTGTTCCAGCGGTACGGGCTGGACTGGGAGCTGGGAGCTCCGCCGGGCGGCAAGCCGCCCGACGGCAGCCCTGATCAGCGGTAGTCGGGCTGGGTCTGCACGTTGAGCTCGCGCAGCCGCACCCTCTCGGCGCCGTCCGTGCGCCGGTCGTCGAGCTTCAGCACGTCGAAGCCCTTGGCGATGTCGTTCGAGTAGATGTGGCCGTTGTAGTAGTACGCGGACCAGGAACCCGCGGTGGTGACGCGGTCCAGGGTGACGGGCCCGCGCTCGAAGTACGCGATCTCCTTCGGCTTGGCGGAGTTGGTGAAGTCCCACACGGAGACACCGCCCTGGTACCAGGCCTGGACCATGATGTCGCGGCCCTTGACCGGGATCAGCGAACCGTTGTGCGCCACGCACACCTCTGTGTCCGCCTGCGGACGATCGATCTTGAAGTAGCTCCGGAAGACCAGCTTGCGCTTGTCGCCCTCGCCGGTGATGTCGTAGATGCCATCGGCGCCACGGTTCGGGCCGACTGCCGCGTTGCACGTCGCCGCGCCGCCGCCGCCCAGCTCGTCGGTGAAGACGACCTTGTCGGCACGCTGGTTGAAGCTCGCCGAGTGCCAGAACGCGAAGTTCACGTTGTCCTGGACACGGTCGATGACCTTCGGGTTCTCCGGGTCCTCGATGTCGAAGAGGATGCCGTCGCCCATGCAGGCTCCGGCAGCCAGGTCCTTGGAGGGCAGCACAGTGATGTCGTGGCACCCGGTGGTCTTGGAGACACCCGGGTTGGTGGGCCCGCCCGGGTTGCCGCCGCCGTCGGGACCCTCACCCGGGAAGAGCACCGGGAAGTTCACGACCGCCGCCTTCTCGGGTGCCTTGCGCGGCACCTTGATGACGGAGATCCCGTCGTGCGGCGGCTGGCAGTCCGGGAAGGTCGCGTTGGGCGAGTACGAGGAGACGTACACGTAGACGTTCCGGCGCTCGGGCACCAGGGTGTGCGTGTGCGAGCCGCAGGCGGTCTCGACAGCGGCGACGTACTTCGGGTTCTTCTTGTCGCTGATGTCAAAGATCTTCATTCCCTCCCAGGACGACTTCTCGGTCGCCGGCTGCGAGGTGCTGGTGCAGGAGTTGTCGCTGCGCGAGGAGTCGGTGGACAGGAAGAGCAGGTCGCCCGAGACGGAGATGTCGTTCTGCGCTCCGGGACAGAGCACCTGGCTGACGGTCTTCGGGGCCTTCGGGTTGCTGATGTCGAAGATCACGAAGCCGTCGTAGTTGCCCGCGAAGGCGTACTCGCCCTGGAAGGCCAGGTCGGTGTTGAGACCCTGGAGGGCGTCCTTGGGGATGTTGGCGATGTGGTTGATGTTGTCGCTGTGGACGATCTCGTCCACGCCGGGTATCTCGCCGTTCTCCACAGCGGACCGGGTGTCGGCCGCCAGTCCCTTGGAGACCTGCCCCTGGGTCGGGGCGTCCCCGGGATCGGGCGTGGCAGCCGCGGGACCGGCCGCCAGAAGTGTGGCGAAGAGCCCGGCAGCGGCTGCGGCCACACCCAGGTGTCTGCGCCGCACGCGGGTGTTGTGCAACGAGGTCACTACGTCCTCCCTTGTATCCGTTCGGAGTTGAACGGGTCACGGACCACGGCAGTATCTTCCTTTGCATGCACATTCCAACAGATGGCAACGAAGATGTAATGCAAGTTTTTGATCACTGCCGTTCGGAAGCGTGCTAGGACGGTGCTCAACCACCCCGCAATACCCGGGCGTCACAGGAGGTCGTGGTGTTGATCCGTCGTCAGAAGAGTGCGCGTGCCCGCTGGTCCGCCGTGACGGTGTCGGCCGTCGCCGCGGTACTCGCACTCGGTGCCTGCGAGTCGGGCGACAACGCCGGTTCGCCGAAAAACGGCGCGGCACCGGGGCCTTCGGTGGTCGCGCCGGGCAGACCCGGCGAGCCGGCCAGGACCCTGTCGGCCGAGGACGCCGCGGCGGAGCGGGCGGACGACAGCCCCAACGCGGCCGATTTCCGGTACGCCCAGATGATGATCGTGCACCACACCCAGGCTCTGACCATGACCGAACTGGCACGCGAGCAGGCGGGATCCGACAAGGTGAAGCGCCTTGCCGACCGTATCGCGGCCGCCCAGAAGCCGGAGATCGGCGCCATGCAGGGATGGCTGGACAAGCACGGCGGGCCGAAGAAGCAGGACGGGCACCAGCACGGCGCGATGCCGGGGATGGCCACCGAGAAGCAGCTGGCCGAGCTGGGCGGGGCCAGGGGCAAGGCGTTCGACGCTCTCTTCCTGAAGCTGATGATCACTCACCACGACGGCGCGGTCACCATGGCCACCGAGGCCCTCGCCGACGGGAACAACATCACCGTCGAGGAGATGGCGACGGACGTCATGGCCCAGCAGACCGCCGAGATCGGCCGGATGCGGTCCATGACGCCGTGACATGCCCACCGGCCGGCCCCGCCGGCACATGCCTCCGTGCCACGCCTCCCGCGATCCGCCTCCCGTGACACACCGGTGCCCGCCGGGCCGTGGCCCGCGGGCGGGTCCCGGTGTCATCCTGGTAGCACCCAGCGGGAAGGGAGCCCCGCCGTGCTTCGTGTCGCCGTTGTCGGTTCAGGCCCGAGTGGGGTCTACACCGCGCAGTCGCTCGTCCAGCAGAACGAGGTGCCGGGCGTA
Source organism: Streptomyces sp. NPDC051219 (assembly GCF_040682335.1). Lineage (NCBI taxonomy): Bacteria > Bacillati > Actinomycetota > Actinomycetes > Kitasatosporales > Streptomycetaceae > Streptomyces > Streptomyces sp. NPDC051219. Next base: position 16,705 of record NZ_JBFBAS010000015.1, on the reverse strand, counting down.
CGGGTCGATGTGCTGGACCGCCTGCCGTGCCCGTACGGACTGGTCCGCTACGGCGTCGCCCCCGACCACGAGAAGATCAAGTCGCTCCAGGGCGCACTGCGGACCGTCCTGGAGCACGACCGGATCGGCTTCGTCGGCAATGTCGAGGTCGGCGGCCCCGAGCTGCCTCCAGGGCGTCTGCTGGAGCTCTACCACGCGGTGGTGTACTGCGTCGGTGCCGCGAAGGACCGCCGGCTCGGGGTGCCGGGCGAAGACCTGGCGGGCAGCCATTCGGCCACCGAGTTCGTCTCCTGGTACAGCGCGCATCCGGACACGGCCGCCGAAGGCTTCGCACTGGGAGCCCGCTCCGCGGTGGTCGTCGGCGCGGGCAACGTGGCGGTGGACGTGACCCGCATCCTCGCCCGCGGCGCGGACGAGCTGCTCCCGACCGACATGCCCCAGTCGGCGCTCGGGGCGCTGGCTCTGAGCCAGGTGCGCGACGTCCACATGGTGGCCAGACGCGGCCCGTCGCAGGGCAAGTTCACCACCAAGGAACTGAGGGAACTGGGCTCGCTGCCGGACGCGGAAGTCATCGTCGACGCGGCGGAGCTGGCTCTCGATCCTGCCTTCCAGGATCCGTCCGGGCTGCCCGCCGTGAACCGGCGCAATGTCGAGGCGCTCCGCAACTGGGCCGCTCAGCCGCCGCGCGGCGGCGCCCGCCGCATCCACCTGCGGTTCTACCTGCGTCCGGTGGAGCTGCTCGGCGCGGTCGGCCGGGTCACCGGCGTGCGGTTCGAGCACACGATGCCCGACGGGCTCGGCGGGGTGACCGGCACGGGCACGTACGAGGAGATCGAGGCGCAGCTGGTGCTGCGGTCGGTCGGGTACCGCGGAGTGCCGATTCCTGGGCTCCCGTTCGACCCGGCGCACGGCACGGTGCCGAACGCGGCGGGACGAGTTCTGCGCGGCGGCGTGCCGTCCCCGGGCGAGTACGTCGCCGGCTGGATCAAACGCGGGCCGACCGGGGTCATCGGCACCAACCGGCCGTGCGCGAAGGAGACGGTGACGTCGCTGATCGCGGACGCCGAACTGCTCGGCGGGCGGCAGATCGCCGCCGAACCGCTCGAGGTACTGCGGGATTCGGGGCTTCGTCCGGTGCAGTGGCCGGGCTGGCTGGCGATCGAGGACGCGGAAGCCGCCCTGGGGCGCTCCCTCGGCCGGCGGTCGGTGAAGATCGGAGACTGGCCCGGGCTGCTCACTGCGGCCGGAGTCCCCGAGGAGAGCCCCAGCGCTGCCCCACATTCCTAGTCGTCGGACCCCTGGAGCGGGAGTCAGCCGCCGCTCTCGCCGGTCCCGGTCACGCCGGAGGCGTGGGTGAGCCGGGCCTCCTGCCCGGCGGCCGCTGCGAGGACCCGGTCGAGCAGGCCGGGAAAGAGCGCGTCCAGGTCGGCCCGGCGCAACCCGTTCATCTTGGCGGTCCCGCGGTAGGTCTGCTGGATCACGCCGCTCTCCCGCAGTACCCGGAAGTGGTGGGTGGTCGTCGACTTGGTGACGGGCAGCTCGAAGTGCGAGCAGGAGAGCTCGTCCTCGGCCGCCGCGAGATGGCGGACCACCATCAGCCGCATGGGGTCGGAGAATGCGTGGAGCACGCTCTCGAGGCGGATCTCGTCCCGCCCGGGGTGAACAAGCTCGCGGCTGCTCGATGCGGTGGTCACGGTGACTCTCCACTTCCGTCGTCGCCGTCGTCGTTCCGGCGCCCATTGTACGAGGGTCTTCGTAGTTTGACATTCGCCTTACTACGATGAGTATCGTACGAGACGTACCCGGTGCCGTCGTGAATGGAGTCTGCCGTGAGCGCACTGTTCGAGCCCTACACCCTGCGGTCGTTGACCTTCCCCAACCGCGTCTGGATGGCCCCGATGTGTCAGTACTCGGCCGAGATGTCCGGCCCGGACGCCGGTGTTCCGAACGACTGGCACTTCTCCCACTACACCGCACGCGCAGCCGGTGGCACCGGGCTCGTGATCGTGGAGGCGACCGCCGTCGGCCCCGAGGGCCGTATCAGCCCCGCCGACCTCGGCATCTGGAACGACACCCAGGCCGAGGCCTTTCGGCGGATCACCGCCTTCCTCAAGGGCCAGGGCACCATACCCGGCATTCAGCTCGCGCACGCCGGTCGCAAGGCGTCCACCGACCGCCCCTGGAAGGGCGGCGGGCCGGTCGGCCCCGAGGCGCACGGCTGGCAGCCGCTCGGCCCCAGCCCGGTCGCCTTCGACGAGGGGCACCTGGTTCCCGACGAGCTGACGGTGGAGCAGATCGGTGAGGTCGTGGGACAGTTCGCGGACGCGGCCCGACGCGCTCTGGCGGCCGGCTTCGAGGTGGCCGAGGTGCACGGCGCGCACGGCTACCTGATCGGCGAGTTCCTCTCCCCGCACAGCAACCGTCGGACCGACGAGTACGGCGGCTCGTTCGAGAACCGGACCCGCTTCGCGCTCGAGGTCGTCGACGCCGTACGGGCGGTGTGGCCCGAGGAACTGCCGCTCTTCTTCCGTATCTCCGCCACGGACTGGCTCGACGAGGCGGGCTGGACCGCGGACGACACCGTGCGGTTCGCCAAGGATCTGTACGCCCACGGCGTCGACCTGCTCGACGTCTCCAGCGGCGGCAACGCCGCCCGGGTGCGCATCCCGACCGGACCCGGCTACCAGGTACCGTTCGCGGCCCGGGTGCGGGCGGAGACGTCAATGCCGGTCGCGGCGGTGGGGATGATCACGGAGCCGGACCAGGCCGAGAAGATCATCGGCAATGGCGAGGCGGACGCGGTGCTGCTCGGCCGCGAGCTGCTGCGCAACCCGTTCTGGGCCCGGCACGCGGCACACGAGCTGGGGGCGGAGGCCCACGTCCCGCAGCAGTACCACCGCTCGGTCTGACCGGCGGGACACACGCGGGGCGCGGACTGTCGGGTCCGCGCCCCCGGTCGTGTCTCACCCGGGGCGGCACTTTACGGGACGGCGTCCGCCGCCTCGCGCAGGGCGGCGAGCTCCGCGGTGATGCCGGCCGCCAGGTCGTCCAGGTCCGGCACCGCCTCGCCGTCGGCGATCAGCCCGTAGTGGACCGTGCCCCGGTAGGTCGAGACGGCCACCGCCAGCGACTGCCCGCGAGCCAGCGGAGCGAGCGGGTACACCTCGCGCAGCCTGCTGCCTCCCAGCGCCAGATTGACGCCGGGCAGCGGCACGCTGGTGACCAGGATGTCGAACAGCAGCCGGGCCGCCTGGGCGACGACCGGACCGGCGAGCCGGTGGCCGAGCGGCGGGACATGGTCCGCCAGCAGCGCCACCGCACCGGCACCCCGGGACGGCCCGGCGTCCTTGTTGCGGTCCATGGCCGCGCGTACGGTGGCCAGTCGGCTCAGCGGATCGGGGTCTCCCACGGGGAGCCGGACGAGGTAGCCGGACAGCCGGTTGCCCGTCCCCGGAGCGCTTCCGGGCCTGCGGCGGGAGACCGGGATCAGGGCCCGCGGAGCCAGTTCGCTGCTGCTCTCGCCGCGCCCTTCCAGCCATCTGCGCAGTCCGCCCGCCACCACGGCGATCAGGACGTCGTTGACGGTGCCGCCGCTGACCTTCCGGACCCGATGCACGTCGTCGAGGTCGAAGGCGACGGCGGCCATCCGGCGCGTGCCGCCGGCCGGGGCGGTCAGCGCGCCGGTGCTGCGCACCGGCCAGGTCGCACGGGCGACGGCCGCGCCGATGTCGAGCGCCTGCCCCACGTCACCCATCCGGTCGAGGATCATGCCCTGCAACCGTCGCGGATCCAGCAGGGGGAGGGGAAATCCCGTGACCGGCGCGGCTCTCCCCGGCCGGGCTGCTCGCGGCCGCCGCGGACGTTCGGCCGGGGGCGCGCCGTCGAAAAGGGACGCCGCGAGTGCCAGTGCCCGCAGTCCGTCCGCGAGCGCGTGGTGGAACTTGAAGAGCACGGCGAACGTCGTGTCGTCCGGCCCGGCGACGACATGGGCCTCCCACGGCGGCCGTTCCCGCTCCAGCGGGCGCTGCATGAGCGTGCCCGCCACGGTGTGCGGGTCCGCGCCGGCAGCCCGGACAAGATGCACATGGTTCTGAGGGCAGAAGTCCGGGTCGGGCTTCCACGCCGCGCCGCCCACGGGCAGCAGCACGTCCCGGATGCGCCTGCGCAGCTGGGGTACCCCGGCCGACCGGGCTGCCAGCAGATCCGCCGCCTGGTCGGCGGCGGCCGCCGAGTGCGCGGTGAAAACTCCCAGGGCACCGAGGTGCATGGGGTGTCCGTCGGACTCGATGTGCCAGAAGGCCAGATCGAGCGGGGAGAGGAGATCGGTCGTCAAGGTGTGCCTCTCGCGTTGAGGGCATGAAGCTGCAGTCAAGCGCCCTTGGTCGATTACGGTCAAGTAAGTTCCGTATACGCACGGTTAACTATCGGTATCGTTCACGCGGTTCGGCGACCCGACGCGCTCCGCGAGACGTTGTCGGTGGGCGGGTGCAGACTGGCCCGTATCTTTCAGACAACGGCGTCCAGGAGGTGTCGGCCATGACCGACGTACTGCTCACCGTAGGCACCCGGAAGGGCCTCTTCACCGGCCGCAGGCGTGGCGGGACGTGGGATTTCGACGGACCCCACTTCAACGCCCAGGCCGTCTACTCGATCGCCATCGACAAGCGCAGGTCCACACCCCGGCTGCTGGCCGGAGGGGACAGCGCGCACTGGGGCCCGTCCGTGTTCCACTCGGACGACCTCGGGGGGACCTGGACCGAGCCGCAGCGGGCTCCGGTGAAGTTCCCCAAGGACACGGGGGCCTCCCTCGAGCGGGTCTGGCAGCTCCATCCTGCCGGCCCGGCCGCCCCGGACGTGGTCTACGCGGGCACCGAACCGGCGGCCCTGTTCCGGTCGGAGGACGGCGGCGTGACGTTCGAGCTCGTCCGCCCCCTGTGGGAGCATCCGACCCGGTCGAAGTGGGTGTCGGGGGGCGGTGGGGAGGCGGTCCACACCGTTGTCACCGACTCGCGCGACGCCGACACGGTGACCGTGGCGGTGTCGACCGCCGGCGTGTTCCGCTCCCGGGACGGCGGCGCGAGCTGGACACCCTCCAACAGCGGCATCTCCGCGGTCTTCCTTCCGGATCCGAACCCGGAGTTCGGCCAGTGCGTGCACAAGATCGCGCAGGACGCGGGCAATCTGGATCGGCTGTACCTGCAGAACCACTGGGGCGTCTACCGCAGCGACGACGCGGGGACGAAGTGGACCGACATCGGCGCCGGCCTGCCGTCCGACTTCGGCTTCGCCGTGGCCGCCCACCCGCACCGGGCCGACGTCGCCTACGTGTTCCCGATCAACGCCGACGCCGACCGCGTACCCGCCGGACGCAGGTGCCGTGTCTACCGGACGGACGACGCGGGTGGCAGCTGGGAGGCGCTCTCCGCCGGCCTGCCGGCCGAGGACCACTACGGCACGGTGCTGCGGGACGCCATGTGCACCGACGACGCAGATCCGGCGGGCGTGTATTTCGGCAACCGCAACGGCGAGGTCTACGCGAGCGCGGACGACGGGGACAGCTGGCAGCTTCTCGCCTCCCATCTGCCGGATGTGCTCTGCGTGAGGGCGGCGGCCATCGGTTGATACCAGGGGCGGCTGCATCAGTAGAGTGACGCCCCATGCCAGCAAGACCGTTGAACGAGATCGTCGAGCCGGGCTGGGCGCACGCGCTCGCGCCGGTGGCCAAGCAGATCGCCGCGATGGGCGACTTCCTGCGCGCGGAGATCGCCGCAGGGCGTACCTATCTGCCGGCCGGAGCTCATGTGCTGCGTGCGTTCCAGCAGCCGTTCGACGAGGTGAAGGTCCTGATCGTCGGTCAGGACCCCTATCCCACCCCCGGTCACGCGGTCGGGCTCTCCTTCTCCGTCGCGCCCGAGGTGCGGCCGGTGCCGGGCAGCCTGGAGAACATCTTCCGGGAGCTGCACACCGACCTCGGCCTGCCCCGGCCGTCCACCGGTGACCTCACGCCATGGACCCGGCAGGGGGTGCTCCTGCTCAACCGCGCCCTCACCACGGCTCCGCGCAAACCCGCGGCACACCGCGGCAAAGGCTGGGAGGAGGTCACCGAGCAGGCCATCCGGGCGCTCGCCGTGCGGGGCAAGCCGCTCGTGTCCGTGCTGTGGGGGCGTGACGCCCGCAATCTGCGCCCGCTGCTCGGACAGCTGCCGGCCGTGGAGTCCTCCCACCCCTCTCCCATGTCGGCGGACCGCGGATTCTTCGGCTCGCGTCCGTTCAGCCGGGCCAACGAGCTGCTGACCCGACAGGGCGGGCAACCGGTGGACTGGCGGCTGCCGTGAGCTGGGTCCTCGGCGTCGACTCAGGCGGCTCCGGGCTCCGGATCGCACTCGGCAGCCCTGCGGCCGACAGGCCTGCGGAGGTGGTGAGCGCGGGCGGCCCGGTGCGCACCGGGCCGAGGGGCATCGACGCCGGACATCTGCTGGAACTGTTGCTGCCCGCCGTGGCCGGCCTGCTGAAGCGGGCCGGCGCGGACGGGCTCGACGCCGTCGCCCTGGGCGCGGCCGGTCTGGCGACACTCGGCGACGACCTGCGCGCCGAACTGCCCGGGGCACTGGAGAGTTCACTCGGAGTGCGGCGCCTGGCGCTCGCCGCCGACGCCGTGACGGCGTACGCGGGCGCGCTCGGCCAGCGCCCCGGCGTGGTGGTCGCGGCCGGCACCGGAATGATCGCGCTCGGCACGGACCTGGCCGGCTGGCGCCGCGCGGACGGCTGGGGGCACCTGCTGGGCGACTGCGGGGGCGGGGCGTGGATCGGCCGGGCCGGCCTCGAAGCCGCGATGCGCTCCCACGACGGCCGGCGAGGCGGTTCCACCGCTCTGCTGGCGCGTGTGGAAGCGGTGTTCGGGTCCGCGCCCCAACTGCCGGGGCTGCTCTATCCGCGTACCGACCGGCCCGCTGTGCTCGCCTCCTTCGCTCCCGAGGTGGCGCGCTGCGCGCCCGCCGATCCGGTCGCGTCCGCCATCCTGCGCGAGGCCGCCCGGCAGATCGCCGAGACCGCCGCCGCCGCGTGTCCGCCGTCCGGGGAGTGCGAAGTCGCCCTGACCGGTGGCCTGTTCAGGATGGGCGACCCACTCTTCGTGCCCCTCCATGAGGAGTTGGCGGAACTGCTGCCGCACGCCCGGCAGGTGCCTGCCGCGGGAGATCCTCTGGTCGGAGCGTTGCGCATCGCCTCGGCGCTCGCGACCGGAGACCTGCGGTTGCCACGCGACCCGGGACTGCTCTCCGTCGTGGCAGACCCGGGCAGTTGACCGCGTTTGTCATTCATTGGATAAATATGGACAGATGCCGCCCGACCGCCCCCTCACCGAACAGCCGCGCACACAAAACCAGTAGCATGCGACGCCATGAGCTCCCCCACTGGGCCCGCATCCGGCCTGCCTGTACGAATGCCGCGACCTCGCCAGCCCGGACGGCACCGCCGCCCGGAACCCGTGGTGGCTCCCGAGGGCGCGCCCGCTCTGGTTCTCGCCGTCCCCGGCACCCCCGGGACCGCCACGCGCAGCCTGGCGGAGGAGGCCATCAGCATCGCGCGCTCCGAGCTGCCCGGCCTTGACGCCCGCATCGGCTACCTCGACGGCGACGACAACGAGTACCCCACCCTCCAGGCCGTCCTGGCCCACGCCGCCGCCGAGCGCTCCGCGCGCGTCGAGCAGGCCCGCGCCGCCGGCCAGGACGTGGCCGACCCCGACGGCCCGGTGGGCGTCGTGGTACCGCTGCTCGCCGGCCCGGACAACTCGCTGATGCGCCGTATACGCCAGGCCGTCATGGACAGCCAGGCGCCGGTCGAGCTGGCCGACGTGCTCGGCCCCCACCCGCTGCTCGCCGAGGCCCTGCACGTCCGCCTCTCCGAGGCAGGCCTGGCCCGCGCCGACCGTGCCCGGCTGTTCACCGTGGCGACCGCGGCCGACGGCATCATCCTGGCCACCGTGGGCGGCGAGGAGGCCGTGCAGGCGGCCGGGATCACCGGAATGCTGCTGGCAGCGCGTCTGGCGGTGCCGGTCATGGCCGCGGCCCTCGACCAGGAGGGCTCGGTGGCGGCGATCGCCGAGCAGCTGCGTGGCTCCGGCTCGGTGCAGCTCGCGCTCGCGCCGTACGTGATCGGCCCCGAGGTGACGGAGGGGCTGCTCGACAGCGCCGTCAAGGAGGCGGACTGCGCCTCGGCGGAGGCGCTCGGCGCCTACCCGGCGATCGGCAAGCTCGCGCTCGCCAAGTACACGACTGCGCTGGGCATCGCCCCGCAGCCGGACGGCGCCCCGGTCCGCTGACCCCCGTCGACGTAGCCGACGGGCCCGCTCGGACATCCGGGGCGGGCCCGCCGCTCGGATGCGTCAGGCGAAGACCACGCAGGAGGCCGCGGGCGCCTCGATCGAGCCCGCGCGCCGCGGGATGCCCGTCCGCTCGTCGATGGCGAACCAGGTGACGTCCCCGGAGCGCTCGTTGGCCGCGTACAGCCGGCGTCCGGACGGGTCCAGGGCCAGATCACGCGGCCAGTGGCCGCCGCAGTCCACCGTGGTGACCAGGACCGGCTCGTCGACGCTCCCCACGCCGTCGAGCGCGAGGACGGCGATGGAGTCGGACCCGCGGACGGCGGCCCACAGGAACCGGCCGTCCTGCGAGACGACCACCTCGGAGGGATGACCGGTCACCTCGGTCCCCTCGGGCAGCACCGGCGTCTCGCCGAGCGGCTCGAGCAGGCCCGCCTGCGCGTCCCAGCGGCAGGCCGTGAGCGTCGGCTCGAACTCGCACAGGACGTAGGCATGGCATCCGTCAGGGTGGAAAGCCATATGGCGCGGCCCGGTGCCCGGCCGCAGGGCGGTCACGCCGTGCGGCCGCGGCACACCGCTCGCCGTGTCCAGTACGAAGACGTGTACCGAGTCGGTACCGAGGTCCACGCCGAGCACCCAGCGCCCGGAGGGGTCGGTCACCACCTGGTGCGCGTGCGGTCCACGCCGGCGCTCCGGGTCGGGCCCCGCGCCCTTGTGCGGCAGGACCGAGACGGCCTCCCCCAGCCGGCCGTCCGGCCGAACCGGCAGCACCGTGATGCTCCCCGAACCGTAGTTGGCGGTCAGCAGATGCCGTCCGACCAGTGCCAGATGGGTGGGCGCGGAGCCCCGCACCGGCACCGGCACGCCGAGCAGCTCGGCCCGGCCGCCCGCCACGGCGAACGCCGCGGCCGCACCGTCGGCGGTCTCACTCACCGCGTAGAGCACCGCTCCGCCGCGCGCGAGTGCCAGGAAGGACGGATCCGCGACCGCGTCCGTCGCCGCCAGGACGGTCAGCGCGCCCGTCTCCCGGTCGACAGCTGCGGTGACGATCCCCCGGCCACCCTCCGATGTGAACGATCCGATGAAAGCCCGCCCGGCGTCCTTGGCAGCCACCGCTCCGCCCCTCCTCCGACTGATGACGCACTGGTCGCATGCGCCCGGCTGACGGTAGCAGGCGGTCTAGACCAAGTCCCCGCCTTGCGCGCGCATCCGGGCCCCGGAGTGGTGGACGAACGCCGGTGACCGTTCGGCCAAGTCGTACGTCCGGTGGAAGACCGGCGTCGCGGAACCCGATATCGGCGGCACGATCCATGCCCAGTCGGCGCTCACCTCCCGGCCGGCCCGCTCCTCCCGGCCGAGATGGGACAGGAAGCGGTGCGACTCCGTGTGGTGGTCGGTGACGGTGACTCCGGCCCGGTCGAAGGAGTGCAGCACCGCCCGGTTCAGCTCGACCAGCGCCCGGTCCTTCCACAGCGAGCGGTCGCTGGAGGTGTCGAGCCCGAGGTGCTCGGCAATCCGCGGCAGCAGGTCGTACCGGTCGGTGTCGGCAAGATTGCGGGCACCTATCTCGGTTCCCATGTACCAGCCGTTGAAGGGGGCGGCGGGATAGCAGACGCCGCCGACCTCCAGGCACATGTTGGCGATCGCGGGGACGGCGTGCCAGCGCAGTCCCCATTCCCCGAACCAGCGGTCCTCCGGGTGGTCCAGGTCCACTTCCAGAACTGCGTCGGACGGCAGCTCGAACCAGCGGGGTTTGTCGTTGCTCCCCTGGACGATGAGGGGCAGTAAGTCGAACGGTGTGCCGCGACCGCCCGGCCAGCCGAGCCGCTGCGCGGCGGCCGTGAGCCCCGCGTTGCGCGGGTCGCCCACAACGCCGCCCGTGCCGGTGTCGTAGCCGGCGTAGCGGATCAGCTGCTCGTTCCAGATGTGCGGAGCGGGACGCTCCGGGGTCTCCGGAGCGAACACGGTGATCAGGGGTCTTATCCGGCCGCCGTTGGTGGCCTCCCGCAGATGGGTCGCACACTCCCGGGCGATGTCCTCCGCGTCGGTGAGGTCCCGGCAGTCGCGCACCCGCAGGGAGTGCCAGTACAGCCGGCCTATGCAGCGGCTGCTGTTGCGCCAGGCCACGCGGGCTCCGTGCACCAGCTCGCCGGGCGTGTGCCGGTACGTACCGGTGGCGGCGATCTCGTCGCGGACCTCGGCGAGCCGCCGGGCCGGGTCGCCCGCCCCGGGCTCCTCGCGGTGGTACAGCGCGAGGAACTCCTCGGCCGCCCCCAGCACGTCCTGTGGGCCCCCGGTGTGGTCCTGAACGGCCTCCTGGGCGGGCTGCTGGGGATGACCTGCCGGGCAGTGCGCCGGCGCGGGCTCCCCGCGCGCCCGCTCGTGCCGGTCGGCCGGTTCCGGGACCTCCGAGAGCCGGGCCTTCCGGGCACCGGCCCGAGGCAGGAACTTCCGCATCGCACACCCCCAAGTTCGTGGTACGCGAGCCGCTCCCGCACGGCCCGCGGGAATCACCCCTGTGTTTCCGCCGGGTTACCCACTGTGCACACTCGTCGAACCTGTAGATGCCGGATGAAAGTGCCTCATTCAATGACCTGCTGTCTATGCCGCAGGTCAGGCGGGTACGAGCGGAGCGCGTGGAGAAGTGTGCAGAGGGCCCGCGAGTTCCGCGAGTGCCTTCTCGAGGTCCGTGAGGTGGGTGAGGGCTGCCTCGGCACCTGGGTGGTGGCGGCCGGCGGGCACGGGTGCCGACGGCAGGTCCGCCGGCCGGTCTCCCGGGGACACCAGCATCTGCACCGCGGTCTCGACCCGCCGGCAGGCGGCGGTCAGCCGGGCGTCGTGGGACGCGTCCGGGTCGGCCGCCACGGCGGCCAGCCCGCGGACCTGCCGCGCACAGTCGTCGAGCAGGACGATCACCTGTCGGGCGCGGGCCTTGCGGGCGCGCAGCGGGCTGAGCGGGTGGACGAGCGGGGCAAGGGACAGCCGCACCCGGCCGAGCAGGAGCTCCAGCTCGGCGGCGTGGGGTGCGGGGTCCGCACTGTCGTCACCGGCGAGACGCCGGGCGGTCTCGGCCGTGCAGTGGCGCACACAGAGCAGCGCACGCTGGATCCACGCGTCCGTCGCCGCGTGCGTGGTGACCGGCAGGATCAGGGCGACGGCGAGGGCCGCGCCCAGCGCGCCGAGGGCGGTCTCCTGGAAGCGGAGCAGCAGCAGGCCGGGGTGCAGCACGCCGAGCAGGCCGTACAGCAGGCCGGCCATGACGGTGACGAAGAACATCATCCAGCTGTACGAGGGCGCGGCCGTGTAGAAGATGCCGAAGACGCACACGGCGACCAGGGCGGCGGTGGGCGCGGGCGCGCCGTGCAGCGGTATCGCGACGAGCAGCCCGGCGGCGATGCCGGCCACCGTGCCCACGACCCGCCGGAAGCCGCGTACCAGGGTCTCCCCGCGTGAGGCGGTGTTGACGAAGATCCACCAGGCGGTGCCGACGGCCCAGTACCAGCGGTCCTCGGAGAGCAGCTGGCCGACGGTGAGTGCGAAGGCGCAGGCGGCGGTCGCCTGGAAGGCCTGCCGGGTGGTCGGGCGCGTCAGTCCGCGACCGTGGAGCGGGGCGGGTACGGCGGGCGGCGGGGTGCGCCGCTCGATGGGCCAGAGGACGAACCGCACGGCGGCGGACGCGGCGACGGCCAGGGCCACCGCCGCGTACACCTCGGGCAGCTGGCCGGGCACCGCGTGGAGGAACTGCGTGACGAAGAACATCATGAACGCGAAGATCCCCAGCGCCTGGCCGCGTGGGCCCCAGCGGCGCGCGTACACGCCACAGAACACCACGGCGAGGAACGCGCCGTCGCGCAACAGCGGCAGCCCGTGCAGTGTGGTCGCCATCGCGAGGACGGGGAAGCCGGCCGCGGGCAGCAGCGCGGTGGTGACGGCCTGGCGGCGGACTGTGGGGTCGCCGACGGTGAACAGCGCGAGGAGGGCCGCGAGACCACCGGTGATGGATGCCGTCAGGGAGAGCCCGGCCAGCTCGGCCACGGCGACCGCGAGGCTCACGCCGAGTACGGCGCGCGCGGACGTACGCAGACGCAGACGTCCCGGATCCGGAGCCACGAACATCCTCTTCACTGCGGTGTGCCGCCCCCTCTTTCGGATGCGCTGAACATGGCAAAGGCGCCGCGGGTCCGGAACCGGCTTCGTCGCCGTCCGGCGCTGCGCAGCGCCATCAATACACAGAGATAAGCATCCCGGACGAGGATGGCTCAACTCGGCCCTTACTGGGTGGGCCATTGGTACACTGAAAGCGCCCTTCCGTCGACCAGAAGGAGGCCAACGGACCATGGCGGTCGATGAGCTCGACACCCGGATCCTCCGCCTGCTCATCGAGCAGCCGCGCACCAGCGTGCGGGAGTACGCACGGCGGCTCGGCATCGCCCGCGGCACCCTGCAGGCCCGCCTCGACCGGCTCGAGCGCGACGGTGTGATCACCGGAACCGGCCCGGCCCTCTCCCCCGCCGCGCTCGGTCATCCGGTGCTGGCGTTCGTCCACATCGAGGTCACCCAGGGGCATCTCGACGAGGTGGGCGACGCCCTCGCAGCGGTCCCGGAGATCATCGAGGCCTTCTCCATCACCGGCGGCGGGGACCTGCTCACCCGCGTGGCGGCGCGCGACAACGGGCACCTCGAGGACGTCATCCAGCGGCTGATCCAGCTGCCGGGCGTGGTTCGCACACGTACCGAGGTGGCCCTGCGCCAACGAGTGCCGCACCGGCTGCTGCCGCTGGTGGAGGCCGTCGGGCGGGCCGCCCGCAAGCCGTGACGGGCACCTCCTTGTCATGCTGGACGGCATGAGCACAGCGCGCACTCCTGCGGTCATCTTCGATCTCGACGGCACGCTCGTGGACAGCGAGCCGAACTACTACGAAGCGGGGCGCCGTCTCCTGGCGCGCTACGGCTTCACCGACTTCAGCTGGGAGCACCACACGCGATTCATCGGGATCGGTACACGCGAGACGCTTCAGGCGCTGCGCGCCGAGTACCGGATCGAGGCGCCGGTGGACGAACTGCTGGCCGGGAAGAACCAGCTGTACCTGGAGCTCGCGCGGACCGCCACCGACGTGTTCCCCGAGATGCGCAAGCTCGTCGAGCGGCTGCACGCGGAGTCCGTCCCGATGGCGGTCGCGTCCGGGTCCTCGCGGGCCGCGATCGAGGCGGTGCTCGGCGGCACCGGTCTCGATCCCCTGCTGCGGACCGTGGTCTCCGCCGAAGAGGTACCACGCGGCAAGCCCGAGCCGGACGTGTTCCTCGAGGCCGCCCGGCGGCTCGGGGCCGCCCCCGAGGACTGTGTCGTACTGGAGGACGCCGCTCCGGGCGCCGCGGCGGCGCACGCGGCAGGGATGCGCTGCATCGCGGTCCCCTACCTGGAGGAGACGGCGCAGGACCCGGCGTTCCGGACGGCCGGCCTGCTGTTCGCCGGGGGGCACGGGGAGTTCACGGCGGAAGCCGCGTACGACTGGCTGATGCGCCGGTAGCCGGCTGCGAAAAGGGCTCCGCCCCGGCCGGACGCGGTGCCGGCCGGGGCGGAGCCGTGGTGTCAGCCGAGGGTGGCGATGGCCTGGTTGAACGTGGCCGACGGACGCATCACGGCCGAGGCCTTGGCCGCGTCCGGCCGGTAGTAGCCGCCGATGTCGGCCGGCGATCCCTGAACCGCGATCAGCTCGTCGAGGATCGTCTGCTCGTGCTCGCCCAGCGTCTTGGCAAGGGCGGCGAACGCCTCCGCGAGCTGCGCATCGTCAGTCTGCTTCGCCAGCTCCTGCGCCCAGTAGAGCGCCAGGTAGAAGTGGCTGCCGCGGTTGTCGATGCCACCGAGCCGCCGGCTCGGCGACTTGTCCTCGTTGAGGAAGGTGCCGGTAGCGCGGTCGAGCGTGTCGGCGAGCACCTGAGCACGCGCGTTGTCCGTCGTCTGCGCGAGGTGCTCGAAGCTGACGGCGAGCGCGAGGAACTCACCCAGGCTGTCCCAGCGCAGGTAGTTCTCCTTGACGAGCTGCTGCACGTGCTTGGGCGCGGAGCCGCCGGCACCGGTCTCGAACAGTCCGCCGCCGTTCATGAGCGGGACGACCGAAAGCATCTTCGCGCTCGTGCCGAGCTCAAGAATCGGGAACAGGTCGGTCAGGTAGTCGCGCAGCACGTTGCCGGTGACCGAGATCGTGTCCTCGCCGCGGCGGATGCGCTCGAGGGAGAACGCGATCGCGTCGACCGGCGCCATGATCTCGATCTGCAGACCGTCGGTGTCGTGCTCGGCCAGGTAGGTCTTCACCTTCGCGATGAGGTTCGCGTCGTGCGCGCGCCCCTCGTCGAGCCAGAACACCGCCGGGTCGCCGGTCGCGCGGGCGCGGGTGACGGCGAGCTTGACCCAGTCCTGGATCGGCAGGTCCTTGGTCTGGCACATGCGCCAGACGTCACCGGCGCTCACCACGTGCTCGAGCACGACGTTGCCGCCCTCGTCGACGACACGCACCGTACCCGTGGTGGGGATCTCGAAGGTCTTGTCGTGGCTGCCGTACTCCTCGGCCTTCTGCGCCATCAGGCCGACGTTCGCCACCGACCCCATCGTCGACGGGTCGTAGGCGCCGTTCGCACGGCAGTCGTCGATGACGACCTGGTAGATGCCGGCGTAGCTGCTGTCGGGGATGACAGCGAGGGTGTCGGCCTCCTGCCCGTCCGGACCCCACATGTGACCGGAGGTGCGGATCATGGCCGGCATCGAGGCGTCGACGATGACATCGCTCGGTACGTGCAGGTTGGTGATGCCGCGGTCGGAGTCGACCATCGCCAGTGCGGGACCGTCGGCGAGCTCGGCCTCGAAGGACGCCTTGATCGCCGCGCCCTCGGGCAGCGACTCCAGGCCCTTGAAGATGCCGCCGAGTCCGTCGTTCGGAGTGAGGCCGGCCGCCGCGAGTGCCTCGCCGTGCTCGGCGAACGTCCTCGGGAAGAAGGCCCGCACCACGTGGCCGAAGACGATCGGGTCGGAGACCTTCATCATCGTGGCCTTGAGGTGGACCGAGTACAGCACGCCCTCGGCCTTGGCCCGGGCGACCTGCGCCGTGAGGAACTCGCGCAGCGCCGCCACGCGCATGACGGACGCGTCCACGACCTCGCCCGCCAGTACGGGCACCGACTCGCGCAGGACGGTGGTGCTGCCGTCGTCCCCCGTCAGCTCGATGCGCAGTGAGCCGGCCTCGGAGATGACCGCGGACTTCTCGGTGGAGCGGAAGTCGTCGGCGTCCATGTGCGCGACGTTCGTCTTGGAGTCGGCCGTCCAGGCGCCCATGCGGTGCGGATGCGCCTTGGCGTAGTTCTTGACCGACGCGGGGGCGCGGCGGTCGGAGTTGCCCTCGCGCAGCACCGGGTTCACGGCGCTGCCCTTGACCTTGTCGTAACGCGCGCGGACATCCCGGTCCTCGTCGGTCTTCGGGTCGTCCGGGTAGTCCGGCAGCGCGTAGCCCTGCTCCTGCAGCTCGGCGATCGCCGCCTTCAGCTGCGGAATCGAAGCCGAGATGTTCGGCAGCTTGATGATGTTCGCCCCGGGAGTCTTGGCCAGCTCACCAAGCTCGGCGAGAGCGTCATCGATGCGCAGGCCCTCCTCGAGACGCTCGGGAAAGCTGGCGATGATCCGCCCCGCGAGGGAGATGTCACGGCTCTCCACAGTGACACCTGCCGTCGAGGCATACGCCTCGACCACAGGCAAGAACGAATACGTCGCCAGGGCCGGGGCCTCGTCGGTGTGCGTATAGATAATGGTCGAGTCAGTCACCGGGTGCTCCGCTCCACGTCTGCAACATTGCTCGATATCAAGATATCTCCTCGCCGCCGCCCACTCGACAGGGCCCTGCCCGCCTCAGCGATCGACGGCAGGAACGCGCCAAGTCGGTGAGGAACATGCCCGGGCGGAGGCGCACGGTGTCCGGGCAGGGCGGGAGCCCGGGGGCCGGGGTGACCGGCTCGCTGCCCCCGAGGAGGGCCCGGCATGCCGGGCACCCCTTGGCAGCCTAGGCGGCGCGGCGGACCCGAGCGGCCTTGCGGGCCTCGGCGGTCTGCCGGGCTTCGGCGGACCGGCGGGACTCACCGCCGGAGCGGCCGGGCTGACCCGGGCGGGTGCCCCGGCCGCGGAAGGGGGCGCCGCCGCGCTTGGGACGCTCCGTGACCGGCGCGCTGACGTTGATGGGTACGCCGGAGGGGGTTTGGGCTCCGGTGATGCGGTTGAGTTCGGCCTCGCCGGAGCGGACCTGGGTGATCTGGGGGGTGATGCCGGCGTCGGCCATGAGGCGGGCCATGTCACGGCGCTGGTTGGGCAGGACCAGGGTGACGACGCTGCCGGACTCGCCGGCC
>NZ_JBFBAS010000014.1:0-175639 GCF_040682335.1 Streptomyces sp. NPDC051219 | reverse complement strand
GGGGTCCCCCGGGGCTCCCCCCCCACCCCCTCCCCGCCCCGGGGCGCCCGCCCCTTCGGGGCGGCCGCACGGGTGTGGACGGGCCGAAGGGGCGGCCGCACGGGTCCGGTCAGTGGTTGCGCGGGAAGCCCAGGTCCACACCGGCCGGCGCATCGGCCGGGTCCGGCCAGCGGGTCGTGACGACCTTGCCACGGGTGTAGAAGTGCACGCCGTCGTTGCCGTAGATGTGGTGGTCGCCGAAGAGGGAGTCCTTCCAGCCACCGAAGGAGTGGTAGCCGACCGGCACCGGAATCGGGACGTTGACGCCCACCATTCCGGCCTGGACCTCCAGCTGGAAGCGGCGGGCGGCGCCGCCGTCGCGGGTGAAGACGGCGGTGCCGTTGCCGTAGGGCGACGCGTTGATCAGCTCGACGCCCTCCTCGTACGTCTCGGTGCGCAGCACGCACAGCACCGGGCCGAAGATCTCGTCACGGTAGGCGTCGGAGTCGGTGGAGACGTGGTCGAGCAGTGACAGCCCGATCCAGTGGCCGTCCTCGAAGCCGTCGACGGTGTGACCCGTGCCGTCGAGAACCACATCGGCGCCCTGGGCGGCCGCCCCCGTGACGTACGAGGCCACCTTGTCCCGGTGCGCCTTGGTGATGAGCGGGCCCATCTCGGACGTCGGGTCGTTGCCCGGACCGATCTTGATCTTCTCCGCGCGCTCGCGGATCTTCTCGACGAGCTCGTCGGCGATCGACCCGACCGCGACCACGGCGGAGATCGCCATGCAGCGCTCACCGGCCGAGCCGTACGCGGCGGAGACCGCGGCGTCGGCGGCCGCGTCCAGGTCGGCGTCCGGAAGGACCAGCATGTGGTTCTTGGCACCGCCGAGCGCCTGGACGCGCTTGCCGTTGGCGGAGGCGGTGGTGTGGATGTACCGGGCGATCGGCGTGGAGCCGACGAAGGAGACCGCCGCGACGTCCGGGTGGGCGAGCAGCGCGTCGACCGCGACCTTGTCGCCGTGGACGACGTTCAGCACGCCGTCCGGCAGGCCGGCCTCGGACGCCAGCTCGGCCAGCCGGATGGACGCCGACGGGTCCTTCTCGCTGGGCTTGAGGACGAAGGTGTTTCCACAGGCGATCGCGAGCGGGAACATCCACATCGGCACCATGGCCGGGAAATTGAACGGGGTGATGCCCGCGACGACTCCCAGCGGCTGGCGGATCGCGGCGACGTCCACGTTGCTGGAGACGGACGTGGACAGCTCGCCCTTGAGCTGCGTGGTGATTCCACAGGCCAGCTCGACGATTTCAAGACCACGGGCGACCTCGCCCAGCGCGTCCGAGTGCACCTTGCCGTGCTCGGCGGTGATCAGCTCGGCGACCTCGTCACGGTGGGAGTCGAGCAGGGCGCGGTACGCGAAGAGGACCTTGGTGCGGGCGGCGAGGGAGGACTGCCCCCAGCTCTGGAACGCGGCCTTGGCCACGGATACGGCCGCGTCCACCTCCTCCTCCGAGGCCAGGGCGACCTGGGTGGTGACCTCGCCGGTCGCCGGGTCGGTGACCGGGCCGTAGTTGCCCGACGCGCCCTCGACGGTCTTGCCACCGATCCAGTGGTTGACGGTCTTCATTTCGAACTCCTTCACAGATGGCGACGTCGCGCTGCGGCTTGACGGTCGTACTCCTCGCGGGCCAGGACCGCCGACGGGCGGGTCGCGGTCTCGGCCACCGGAACATCCCACCACGCCTGGGCGGCGGGCGCGCCGGACACAGTGTCGGGCGTTTCGGTCTCCACGTAGACACATGTGGGCCGGTCCGCCGTGCGCGCCTCGGCCAGAGCTTCGCGCAGGTCACGCACGGTCTTGGCGCGGATGACATGCATGCCGAGGGAGGCCGCGTTGGCTGCCAGGTCGACCGGCAGGGGATCGCCGGTGTACGTGCCGTCGGCCGCCCGGAAGCGGTACGCGGTACCGAAGCCCTCGGCGCCGACGGACTCCGACAGGCCGCCGATGGAGGCGTAGCCGTGGTTCTGCAGGATGACGACCTTGACCGGAACGTTCTCCTGGACAGCGGTAACGATCTCGGTGGGGTTCATCAGGTACGTACCGTCGCCGACCAGGGCCCAGACCGGGCGCGCGGGGGCCGCGAGACCGACCCCGATGGCGGCCGGGATCTCGTATCCCATGCAGGAGTAGCCATACTCGACGTGGTACTGCCGCGGGGAGCGGGCCCGCCACAGTTTGTGGAGGTCGCCGGGGAGCGAGCCGGCCGCGTTGATGACGACGTCCTCGTCGGTGACCAGGGCGTCGAGCGCGCCGAGCACCTGCGTCTGGGTGGGGCGCACCTCGTCGTTCTCTGCCGCGTACGCGGCGTCGACGCGTGCCTCCCAGCGCGCCTTCGCCTCCCGGTATCCGGCCTCGTAACGCGCGGGAACGCGGTGGTCCTCCAGGTGCCGGAGCAGGATCGTGACGGCCTCCCGGGCGTCGGCGACCAGCGGCAGCGCGGCGAGCTTGTATGCGTCGAAGGCAGTGATGTTGATGTTGAGGAAGCGGACGCCGGGGTGGGCGAAGAGGGTGCCCGACGCGGTGGTGAAGTCGGAGTACCGGGTGCCGATGCCGATCACCAGGTCGGCGGTCCGGGCCAGCTCGTCGGCGGTGGCGGTACCGGTGTGGCCGATGCCGCCTACGTCGGCCGGGTGGTCGTACCGCAGCGAGCCCTTGCCCGCCTGGGTCGAGGCGACGGGGATACCGGTCGCCTCGGCGAGCGCGGCGAGGGCTTCCTCGGCCCCGCTGTGGTGGACGCCGCCGCCGGCGACGATCAGGGGCCTGGCCGATTCCCGCACCGCCCGGATCGCAGCGGCCAGTTCGCGGGTGTCGGGGGCGGGGCGGCGTACGGACCACAGGCGCTCGGCGAAGAACTCCTCCGGCCAGTCGTGCGCCTCGGCCTGTACGTCCTGCGGCAGCGCGAGGGTGACCGCCCCCGTGTCGGCCGGGTCGGCGAGGACCCGCATCGCCTGGAGTGCGGCGGGGATCAGGGCCTCGGGGCGGGTGACGCGGTCGAAGTACTTGGAGACCGGCCGCAGGCAGTCGTTGACCGAGACGTCGCCCGCGTACGGGACCTCCAGCTGCTGGAGCACCGGATCGGCCGGGCGGGTGGCGAAGGTGTCGCCCGGCAGCAGCAGTACGGGCAGGCGGTTGACCGTGGCGAGGGCGGCGCCGGTGACCAGGTTGGTGGCGCCGGGTCCGACGGAGGTGGTCACGGCGTGCGCGGAGAGCCGGCCGCACTGCCGGGCGTACCCGACGGCCGCGTGCACCATGGCCTGTTCGTTGCGGCCCTGGAGGTACCGCATGTCCTGCGCCGATTCCAGCAGTGCCTGGCCGATGCCGGCGACGTTGCCGTGCCCGAAGATCCCCCAGGTGGCGCCGATCAGCCGGTGACGCTGTCCGTCGCGCTCGGTGTACTGGCGGGCGAGAAAGGCCACCAGGGCCTGGGCGGTGGTGAGGCGGCGGGTGCTCATCGGAGGTCCTCGGGTCCGTAGAAGGGCAGCCGTGCGTCGACCGGCTGCGACGGCCAGGTGGAGCGGATCCAGCCGTGGTCGGGGTGGTCGCGGATCAGCCACTCACGCTCCGCCCCCGGCCCCGCCATGACGTTGAGGTAGTACATGTGGTGGCCGGGCGAGGCGATGGACGGGCCGTGCCAGCCGTCCGGGATGAGCACGACGTCGCCGGTGCGCACCTCGGTCAGGATGTCCGTCTTTCCGTGCGGCGACGGGGAGACGCGCTGGTAGCCGAGGCCGGTAGTGCCTTCATGGGCCGCGATCTCGTAGTAGTAGATCTCCTCGAGCTCGGACTCCTCGCCGGGCACGTGCTCGTCGTGCTTGTGCGGCGGGTACGAGGACCAGTTGCCGGCGGGGGTCAGTACCTCGACCGCGATCAGCCGGTCGCACGCGAAGACGCCGGCCGCGGCGAAGTTGTTCACCTGGCGGGAGCAGCTGCCGGTGCCGCGCAGTTCGACGGGAACCTCCGGCGCGGGGCCGTAGCGGGCGGGGAGTCGTCGCTCGCACTTCGCCCCTGCCAAGGCGAACCGGCCCCCCGCGCCGGAGGCGATCTGGGCGTGGGCGTCGCGAGGCACGTACGCGAAGTCGGTGACGCCGGTGAACACGTCCGGCCTGCCCCGCAGTTCGAACACCTCGTCGTCCACCAGGACCGTACAGCCGCCGCTGAGCGGCAGCACGATCCACTCGCTGTCCCCGGCGGCGTGGGATTGCGAGGCGCCGGGCGCCAGTTCCAGCACGCGCAGCGCCGTGTACTGCTGCCGGTGTCCGGGTTCCGCGGGACCACTCATGTCTGTTCTCCCCTCTCGCCCCTCACAGCAGTCCTACCGCGGTGTCGACCGCTCCCGCCACGTCGCCGTCCGCCGGATAGAGCAGCGAACGGCCCACCACCAGCCCCTGAACGGTGGGCAATTGCAGCGCCTTGCGCCACTTCTCGTACGCGGCGTCCTGATCGCCGCCGACCTCGCCGCCCAGCAGGACGGCGGGCAGGGTGGACGTGTCCATCACGCGTGCCATGTCGTCCGGGTCCGCCGTGACGGGAACTTTCAGCCACGTGTAGGCGGACGTGCCCGCCAGCCCCGAGGCGATGGCGATGGACTTGGTCACTGCCTCCGCGGACAAATCGTTGACCAGCTTCCCGCCGACCCGGCGGGAGAGGAACGGCTCGACGAAGACGGGCAGCCGGTGCTCGGCCATCTCGTCGATGGCGCGGGCCGTGGAGTGCAGGGTCCGCAGTGATCCGGCGTCGTCGTAGTCGATGCGCAGGAGCAGTTTGCCCGCGTCGAAGCCGTGGCGGGCGAGGTCCTGGGGGCGGTGGCCGGTGAAGCGGTCGTCCAGCTCGAAGGCGGCGCCGGCGAGACCGCCGCGGTTCATCGAGCCGACGACGACCTTGTCCTCGAGGGCGCCGAGGAGGAGGAGGTCGTCGAGGATGTCGGCGGTGGCGAGGACGCCGTCGACGCCGGGGCGTGACAGCGCCAGGCACAGCCGCTCCAGCAGGCCGGGACGGCTGGCCATGGCGAACTCGCGGTCGCCCACACCGAGTGCGCCCCGGGCGGGATGGTCGGCGGCGATGATCATCAGCCGTCCGCGCTCACCGAGCAGGGGCCGCCGCCTGCGCCGGGCGGCGGCGTCGGCGATGGCCTCGGGGTGCCGGCTGCGCACATGTACGAGATCGGAGACGCGCAGGGGGGTGTGCGGGGCGCGGACGGCGGCACCCGCGAGGTACGGGACCCGGACGACTCCGCCGGTACTGGTGTCCAGGGCGGCCACCGGCTCGGTTCGGGGTTCGGTGGTTCGCGGTGCGGGCGCGGGTGCGGCGGGTCGCGGTGCGGGTGCGAGGGGTCGGGGTGGGGGCGCGGGGGTTCGCGGTGCGGGCGGTTGCTGCCATCCGTCCGGGGCGGGCGCGGTCACGACGCCGCTCCTTCTCGGGGCACGGCGCCGTCCGCGAGGACCCGGTCGACCTCGGCGGGGAACGGCATCGCGGTGGAGCAGGCGAGGCGGGAGGCGACGATGGCACCGGCGGCGTTCGCGTACCGCATCGCTCGCTCCAGCTCCCAGCCCGCCAGCAGTCCGTGGCAGAGGGCGCCGCCGAACGCGTCCCCGGCGCCGAGGCCGTTGAGGACTTCGACGGGAACGGGCGGGACCTCGGCGGTGCTGCCGTCGCGGTGGACGGCGAGTACCCCCTTGGGGCCCTGTTTCACGACGGCGAGCTCGACACCCATGTCCAGCAGGGCGCGGGCGGCGGCGTGCGGCTCGCGCTCACCGGTGGCGACTTCGCACTCGTCGATGTTGCCGACGGCGACGGTGGCGTGCCGCAACGCCTCGGCGTAGTGGGGCCGGGCGGCGGCCATGGCCGCGTGCGCATCCGCGCCTTGGCCGGCCCCGGCAGCCGTGTCCGCGCCCGTGCTTGTCTCCTCGTCCGCCCAGAACATCGGCCTCCAGTCCAGGTCGAAGACCGCGATTCCGCCGCCGGACGCTGCCCGTTCACCCGCCCGGTGCGCCGCGAGCGCCGCCAGGGTGGCCGTGCGGCTGGGCTGTGCGCAGAGGCCGGTGCCGGTCATCCAGAAGATCCGGGCCGCGCTGATGGCGTCCAGGTCCAGCTCGCTCTCGTGGATCTCCAGGTCGGGTGCCTTCGGCAGCCGGTAGAAATACAACGGGAAGTCGTCGGGCGGAAAGATCTCGCAGAAGGTGACGGGCGTGGGGTACTGCGGGACTTCGGTCACCCAGCGGTCGTCGACCCCGAAGGACCGCAGTTCCTGGCGGAGGTAGGCGCCGAAGGGGTCCGCGCCCGTACGTGTCACGACCGCCGTCCGGCGGCCCAGCCGGGCCGCGGCGACCGCCACATTCGTCGCCGAGCCGCCGAGGAACTTCCCGAAGGTGTCGACCTGTGCCAGGGGGACTTGGGCCTGCAAGGGGTAGAGGTCCACGCCGATCCGGCCCATCGTGATCAGGTCGTACGCACTCATACGTGTCCCTCCGAGTCGGCGGCTGTTCCAGGTCTAGCCGTCCGCCCGGAACCCTGTCAACATTTTGTCCTTACATTCGGACCAATCCTTGACACCCTTCTCCCGGGGCCGGAAAGCTGACGCCCATGACCTCCTCCGTACCCGCGCTCAACCGCATCCGGATCGGTTCGGCCCCCGACTCCTGGGGGGTGTGGTTCCCCGACGATCCGCAACAGGTCCCCTGGAACCGCTTCCTCGACGAAGTCGCACAGGCCGGCTACACCTGGATCGAGCTCGGCCCGTACGGCTATCTGCCCACCGACCCCGGCAAGCTCACCGACGAGACGCAACGGCGCGGGCTGAAGGTCTCGGCCGGGACCGTCTTCACCGCCCTCCACCACGGGTCCGCCGTCTGGGAGTCGACGTGGGCGCACGTGTCGCGCATCGCCGCGCTGACCCGGGCGATGGGCGCCAAGCACCTGGTCGTCATCCCGTCCTTCTGGCGCGACGACAAGACCGGCCGAATGCTGGAGGAGCGCACACTGACAGCCGCGCAGTGGCGCGAACTCACCACCCAGACCGAGCGGCTGGGGCGCGAGGTGCGGGAGCGGTACGGCCTGAAGACCGTCGTCCATCCGCATGCCGACACCCACATCGACAGCGAGGAGAACGTCGCCCGCTTTCTCGACGCGACCGACTCCGACCTGGTCTCACTCTGCCTGGACACCGGCCACTACGCGTACTGCGGCGGCGACAGCGTCAAGCTCATCGAGACGTACGGAGAACGGATCGGCTACCTGCACCTCAAGCAGGTGGACCCGCGGATCCTGGCTGAAGTGGTGGCAGGCGGTGTGCCGTTCGGCCCCGCCGTCGCGCGCGGGGTGATGTGCGAGCCGCCCGGCGGGGTGCCGGCACTGGAACCCGTACTGGCCGCTGCGCAGAAGCTGGACGTCGACCTGTTCGCCATCGTCGAACAGGACATGTACCCCTGCCCGCCCGACGAGCCGCTCCCCATCGCCCGGCGCACCCGCGCCTTCCTCCGCTCCTGCGGTGCCTAGGAGATACGACATGAGCCGACCTCTCGGGATCGCCGTCATCGGTACGGGGAAGATGGGCGCGGATCATGTCCGCCGTATCGACGAGACCGTCAACGGGGCGTGCGTCGTAGCGGTCGCCGACCTCGACGCGGAGCGGGTGAAGGACCTGGCCTCCCGCATCGAGGGCTGTACCGCGCACACGGACCCGGTGGCGGCCATGGCGGCGCCGGGTGTCGACGCGGTACTGATCGCCTCCCCCGGCCCCGCCCATGAGGGAGCCCTGCTCGAGGCGTTCGCGCGGGACCTGCCCGTGCTGTGCGAGAAGCCGCTGACGCCGGACTCGGCAGGGGCGCTGCGTGTACTGGAGGCCGAACAGCGGCTGGGACACCGCCGTGTCCAGGTCGGCTTCATGCGCCGGTACGACGCCGAGTACCTGCGCCTCAAATCGCTGCTGGACAGCGGTGAGTTCGGGCGGCCGCTCTTTCTGCACTGCCGGCACCGCAATGCCTCGTCCCCGTCCTTCTTCACCACCCGGATGTTGATCAACGACTCCGTGGTGCACGAAGTGGACGCCGCACGCTGGCTGCTCGGACAGGAGATCACCGCCGTCTCCGTGCTGCGTCCCACTCCGTCCTCGGCCGCGCCCGAGGGGCTGCAGGACCCCCAGCTGGTGCTGCTGGAGACATCGGGCGGCGCGATCGTGGACGTCGAGATCTTCGTCAACTGCGGATTCGGTTACCAGGTGCAGTGCGAGGCGGTTTGCGAGGAGGGGAGCGCGCGCATCGGGGACGGCCATGAGATGGTCACCCAGGCGGCCGGCCGTTGGGGCGGGGAGATCCCGCAGGACTATGTGGTGCGGTTCGCCGACGCGTACGACCGTCAGGTGCAGCGGTGGGTGGAGGCGATACGGCTCGGCCGCGTCGAGGGGCCCAGCAGCTGGGACGGCTATGCGGCGGCCGCCGTCTGCGAGGCCGGCGTACGGGCGCAGGAGACCGGTGTACGCACCACTGTCGAGCTGATCGGAAAACCCGCCCTCTACCGGTGAGGCGGGAGCCACCGGTAAATCCCACTCGTGTCACACATGTCCCGGTTGGGCGGTTCTTCCGTCACAGTCGGTCGACAGGCCCACTCCTGCCCGCAGTGCGCGTCGTTCACGGGACACAGGCTGAGTGATCGTCAGCGTCCGTGCCCCAGCTCCCCCGACGGCCCCCCGGCTGCCGCTGCGGTGCGGACAGGGAGGTGCCACAGATGACCGACCGAAGGCTCTGGTCCTACAAGGACATCGCCGCGCACATCCGGGTACAGCCGGACACCGTTCGCTCGTACCGCAAGCACGGCCTGCTCCCGCCGCCGGACCATGTCGAGGGCGGCAAACCCTACTGGTACGCCGATACCGTCCGCGCCTGGGTGGCCCGCCGGCCCGGGAACCGGGGCAGACGCGAGGACTGAGGCCGCGTGCGGCCTCTCCCTCATCCGCCCCCGCACCGCCGCGCCTCGTCCTCGCAGCAGTGCGGGGCGTCCCGGTCGCCCTGCTGCTTCTCACCCGGTTCAGGCCGCTGCCGACCGTCGCCCGGGCCTGGCAGGACTGTCAGACAGTGCTCGCCCGAGGCTCGATGATGGTGACTCCCGCGGCCGGCGCCGTGGCCATGGCGGCGAGCGCCGCCGGGGCGGCTTCCAGCGCGATGGTCGCGGTGACCAGGAGTTCCGGCCGGAGCACGCCCGACTTCACCATCTCCATCATCGTCGGGTAGGCGTGGGCGGCCATGCCGTGGCTGCCGAGGATCTCCAGCTCCCAGCCGATCACCCGCTCCATCGGGACGACGGGGTCGCCCGCGGCCGAGGGCAGCAGCCCGACCTGCACATGGCGGCCGCGCCTGCGCAGTCCGGCGACCGAGGCGGCGCAGGTGGCCGGAGAACCCAGGGCGTCCAGGGAGAGATGAGCCCCGCCGCCGGTCAGTTCCCGGACCGCCTCGGCGGTACCACCGGGCACCGCCGAGGCATCGACGCACTCCGTGGCGCCGAACTTCCGTGCCAGGTCAAGCGCGCCGGGGGCCACGTCGACCGCGACGACGCGGGCCCCGCACGCGGCCGCGATCATGACGGCGGACAGTCCGACCCCGCCGCAGCCGTGTACGGCGACCCATTCGCCGGGAGCCACCCGCCCTTGAGCCACCACGGCCCGGAAGGCGGTCGCGAAACGGCAGCCGAGTCCGGCGGCTGTCGCGAACGACAGCTCGCCCGGCACGGCCACCAGGTTCACGTCGGCGTTCTCCAGGGCCACGTACTCGGCGAACGAGCCCCAGTGTGTGAACCCGGGCTGCGTCTGGCGCTCGCACACCTGCTGGTCACCGGCCGCGCAGGCGGCACAGCGGCCACAGGCGCAGATGAAGGGCACGGTGACCCGGTCGCCGGGCCGCCAGTTGGCGACGCCGGCGCCCACCTCCTCTACCACACCGGACAGTTCGTGTCCCGGTACATGCGGCAGGGTGATGTCCGGGTCGTGGCCCATCCAGCCGTGCCAGTCGCTGCGGCAGAGTCCCGTAGCCTCGACGCGGACCACCGCACCGTGGTGCGAAGGTTCCGGATCCGGTACCTCCCGGACCTCGGCCCGCCGCCCGTACTGCTCGAAGACCACAGCGCGCATGGGTACCGCCCTTCACTCGACCGCCCCGCCGGCTTCCCCGCACGCTAACGCCCGGCCGTGACCTTGTCCCGCTCCGGGGGGGGCCGGGACGGCGGCGTCCGTGGTCGTGGCCGGCTGTCGCTGAGGCCGAACCGGTCGTGGAAGCGCCGCAGCGGTCCGGGGGCCCACCAGGTGAGGGAGCCCGTCAGCTTCATCACGGCACTCCGGATGAGCCGGCGAAGCCTCGCCGCCGCCAGGCCCGCGGCGAGCGCCGCATCACGCAGCCGCTGGAAGCCGCACTCCTCTTTATACCCCCTAGGGGTATAGTGTGTACGTCAGGAGGCTACGGGGGTACCCGGTGCCCCTGACGCCCCAGACGCACATGCCTTGATAAGGAGAACGACATGACCGCCGAGACCCGAACCCCGCAGACGGCCGGCTCCTGCTGCTCCGCAACCGGCTCCTGCCACGACACCGCGGCCGAGGTCCAGGCGGGTACCGTCACCGCCGTCTACCAGGTCACGGGCATGACGTGCGGCCACTGCGAAGGTGCTGTCGCCGGCGAGATCTCCGAACTCTCCGGCGTCGCCTCGGTCAAGGCCGTTGCCTCCTCCGGCCAGGTGACGGTGATCTCCGCGGCTCCGCTCAGCGAGGACGCCGTACGCGCCGCGGTCGACGAGGCGGGCTACGAACTGGTCGGGCAGGCCTGAGCTCCCCTCTCCTCCGCCGGGCCCTACCGACCAGCTGATACTGGATCCGTACGGCTCGGCCCTTCCTCTCTGGAGCCGGAATGACCAGCACCGCTCATGAGGCGCCCGCCCGTGAAGCAGCCGCCCCCGAGGCGCTGCCCATGGCGCAGACCTCCCAGGTCGAGCTGTCCATCGGCGGCATGACCTGCGCCTCCTGCGCCGCCCGCGTGGAGAAGAAGCTCAACCGCATCGCAGGCGTCACCGCCACGGTCAACTTCGCCACCGAGAAGGCCCGTGTCTCGTACCCCGACGGTGTCGAGGTCGCCGACCTGATCGCGACCGTCGAGAAGACCGGCTACACCGCCGAGGAGCCGCCGCCGCCGGTGCCCGGGCCGGCCGCTCCGGAGATCCCCCCAGCCGTACGGGACCCGGAAACGGCCTCACTGCGGCAACGCCTGCTCGTCTCGCTCGCATTGTCGGCGCCGGTTGTCCTGATGGCGATGATCCCGGCACTCCAGTTCGACAACTGGCAGTGGCTCTCACTGACGCTCGCCGCCCCGGTGGCGGTCTGGGGCGGGTACCCCTTCCACCGGGCCGCCTGGACCAACGCCCGGCACGGCGCCGCCACCATGGACACCCTCGTTTCGGTCGGCACGCTGGCGGCCTTCGGCTGGTCGCTCTGGGCCCTCTTCTTCGGGCACGCGGGAATGACGGGGATGCGGCACACCTTCGACTTCGGCGTCTCGCGCACGGACGGGCCGTCGGCGATCTACCTCGAAGTCGCCGCCGGCGTCATCACGTTCATCCTGCTCGGCCGCTATCTGGAGGCCAGGTCCAAGCGGAAGGCGGGCGCCGCGCTGCGCGCACTGCTGGAGCTGGGCGCCAAGGACGTCGCGGTGCTGCGCGAAGGCAGGGAGATCCGGGTCCCGCCGGCCCAGCTGGCCGTCGGGGACCTGTTCGTCGTACGTCCGGGAGAGA
Organism: Streptomyces sp. NPDC051219; assembly: GCF_040682335.1. Classification (NCBI taxonomy): domain Bacteria; kingdom Bacillati; phylum Actinomycetota; class Actinomycetes; order Kitasatosporales; family Streptomycetaceae; genus Streptomyces; species Streptomyces sp. NPDC051219. Next base: position 163,836 of record NZ_JBFBAS010000014.1, on the reverse strand, counting down.
AGGTCGCCACGGACGGCACGGTCCGTGAGGGCAGTTCGGCGGTGGACGCCTCGATGCTGACCGGCGAGTCCGTACCGGTGGACGTGGGCGTGGGCGACGCCGTCACCGGCGCGACCGTGAACGTCTCCGGCCGGCTGGTCGTCGAGGCCACCCGCGTAGGTGCCGGAACCCAGCTCGCGCGAATGGCGAAGCTGGTCGAGAACGCGCAGAACGGCAAGGCGGAGGCACAACGCCTCGCCGACCGGATCTCCGCGGTCTTCGTACCCGTCGTCCTGGTCGTCGCACTCGGCACGCTGCTCACCTGGCTGCTCGTGACCGGCGACGCGACCGCCGCGTTCACCGCCGCCGTAGCCGTGCTGATCATCGCGTGCCCCTGCGCCCTGGGCCTGGCCACCCCGACCGCCCTCATGGTCGGTACGGGGCGCGGCGCCCAGCTCGGCATCCTGATCAAGGGCCCGGAGGTGCTGGAGTCCACCCGCCGCGTCGACACCGTCGTCCTGGACAAGACCGGCACGGTGACCACCGGCCGCATGGCCCTGCAGGACGTCCTCACCGCCGACGGGGTGGACGAGAAGGAGCTGCTGCGGCTTGCAGGGGCGCTGGAGCGCGCCTCCGAGCACCCCATCGCCCAGGCCATCGCCGCCGGCGCGACCCACCGAGCGGGCCCTCTCCCCGAAGCCGGGGGCTTCGAGAACGTCGCGGGGCTCGGAGTGCAGGGCGTCGTCGAGGGCCGTGCAGTGGTCGTCGGCAGGCAGGAGCTGCTGGACGAGTGGGCGATCGAGCTGCCGGAACCGCTCGCCCGGGCCAAGGCCTCCGCCGAGGCGGAGGGCCGAACGGCAGTCGCCGTGGCGTGGGACGGCAAGGCCCGCGGGGTCATCACCGTCGCCGACGCGATCAAGGAGACCAGCGCCGAGGCGGTTTCGCAGTTGCGCGCCCTGGGCCTCACGCCGGTCCTGCTGACCGGCGACAACCGGCTTGTCGCCGATTCGGTGGCGCGAACGGTCGGGATCGACGAGGTGTACGCCGAAGTCCTGCCGCGGGACAAGGTCGCCGTGGTCGAGCGGATGCGGGGCGAGGGCCGCAGTGTGGCGATGGTCGGGGACGGCGTGAACGACGCGGCCGCGCTCGCCACCGCCGATCTCGGTCTGGCCATGGGCACGGGCACGGACGCGGCCATCGAGGCGGGCGATCTGACGCTCGTACGCGGAGATCTGAGGGTGGCCGCCGATGCCATCCGGCTTTCGCGCCGCACCCTGGCCACCATCAAGGGCAACCTGTTCTGGGCCTTCGGCTACAATGTCGCGGCTCTGCCGCTCGCCGCCGGCGGTCTGCTCAATCCGATGATCGCGGGAGCCGCGATGGCCTTCTCGTCGGTGTTCGTAGTGACCAACAGCCTCCGCCTCAGGTCCTTCACATAGCGTCCTCAATATCCACACCTCGGGGCCCGGATCGCCATATCGGTCCCCTTGTGCAGCTACCGGACATATGCAAGAGACGTAGATCACAGCGATCCCAACGTAACCATTGGCGGGGTTCGCGAGTCTAAGAAGCGATGCCAGAAACGTCTTGGGGGACGTTTCACTGGATGTCTTGGGGGACGTCCTGGGCAAGCGTTGGCCGGGGCACGTGCCACGCGGGGAGCTTGAGCGGCCCTCCCGCACGTACGCGTCCCGGCAGACCGCATGCGGAGCTTCTGTATCTCAGACGCCCGGAACGGATCCCGTGGGGGGAATCCGGCACCGGGGAAATGGGAAGCGCCCCGACCGTCGACCCGTGGGGGGATCGGCGGCGGGGCGCTTTTCGCTTACTCGGCGGCCGGCGACACGCTCGGCAGCCGGCGCGGCAGTCGCCGCGCGACAAGTGCCGCGCGCCGGACCTGCGTCAGCGGGCCTCGACCGGGACGAAGTCGCGCAGGACCTCGCCGGTGTAGATCTGGCGCGGGCGGCCGATGCGGGACCCCGGCTCCTTGATCATCTCGTGCCACTGGGCGATCCAGCCGGGCAGCCGGCCGAGTGCGAAGAGCACGGTGAACATCTCGGTCGGGAAGCCCATCGCGCGGTAGATCAGGCCGGTGTAGAAGTCGACGTTCGGGTAGAGCTTGCGCTCCACGAAGTAGTCGTCGGCGAGCGCGTGCTCCTCGAGCTTGAGCGCGATGTCGAGCAGCTCGTCGGACTTGCCGAGGGCCGAGAGGACGTCGTGCGCCGCAGCCTTGATGATCTTCGCCCGGGGGTCGAAGTTCTTGTAGACGCGGTGCCCGAAGCCCATGAGCTTCACGCCGTCTTCCTTGTTCTTCACCTTGCGGATGAAGGTGTCGACGTCGCCACCGGACTGCTTGATGCCCTCGAGCATCTCCAGGACCGACTGGTTGGCGCCACCGTGCAGGGGGCCCCACAGGGCGCTGATACCGGCGGAGATCGAGGCGAACATGTTCGCCTGCGAGGACCCGACCAGGCGCACGGTGGACGTCGAGCAGTTCTGCTCGTGGTCCGCGTGCAGGATCAGCAGCTTCTCGAGCGCAGCGACCACGACCGGGTCCAGGTCGTACTCCTGGGCGGGGACCGAGAAGGTCATACGCAGGAAGTTCTCCACGTACCCGAGGTCGTTGCGCGGGTAGACGAAGGGGTGGCCTATCGACTTCTTGTACGCGTACGCCGCGATCGTCGGAAGCTTCGCGAGCAGCCGGATCGTCGACAGGTGGCGCTGCTGGTCGTCGAACGGGTTGTGGCTGTCCTGGTAGAACGTCGACAGCGCGCTGACCACGGACGACAGCATCGCCATCGGGTGCGCGTCACGCGGGAAGCCGTCGTAGAAGCGCTTGACGTCCTCGTGCAGCAGCGTGTGCTGGGTGATCTCGTTCTTGAAGGCCGCGAGCTCGTCGACCGTCGGCAGCTCACCGTTGATGAGCAGGTACGCCACCTCGATGAAGGTGCTGCGCTCGGCCAGCTGCTCGATCGGGTATCCGCGGTAGCGCAGAATGCCCTGCTCACCGTCGAGGTACGTAATCGCGGATTTATAGGCGGCGGTATTGCCGTATCCGCTGTCCAGGGTGACCAGACCGGTCTGGGTTCGGAGCTTCCCGACGTCGAAGCCCTTGTCACCGACGGTGCTCTCGACCACCGGGTAGGTGTATTCACCGTCCGCGTACCGCAGTACTACAGAGTTGTCGCTCACGTCATCCCTCACCGACGTAGTGCCTCTTCTTCGAGGTGCCCTGACTGTCTCTACCTTCCCCCATTTGGCCCAGGAGAGTGCACTCGGGGTCGACCATCAGGCCTATGGACGGCACTGAGTGCCGCCAACCTCCACATCCTGCCTTCTCCGCCCGGAATCCGGAAACCCCGGCCGGTCCGGCTGGGTGACTCTGCCCGCCGTCAGGGAGCCGGACAGCCGATGGGCGAGGGCCGTATGCCGCCTGCCTGCGGAAACCGTACGGACGGCCTGGCCCAGCGCCTTGCGCGAACCGACCAGGACGACGAGCTTCTTGGCCCGGGTGACTGCCGTGTAGAGCAGGTTCCGCTGCAGCATCATCCAGGCGCCGGTGGTGACCGGGATCACCACGGCCGGGTACTCGCTGCCCTGCGACCGGTGGATCGTCACGGCGTAGGCATGCGCCAGTTCATCCAGTTCGTCGAAGTCGTACGGCACCTCCTCGTCCTCGTCGGTCAGCACCGTCAGCCGCTGTTCGTCGAGATCGAGCGAGGTGACGACACCGACCGTGCCGTTGAAAACACCGTTGCTCCCCTTCTCGTAGTTGTTGCGAACCTGGGTGACCTTGTCTCCGACCCGGAAGACCCGGCCGCCGAACCTTTTCTCCGGCAGATCGGGTCTGGCCGGCGTGATGGCCTGCTGAAGCAGACCGTTGAGCGTGCCCGCGCCCGCCGGTCCCCGGTGCATCGGGGCAAGCACCTGGACGTCCCGGCGCGGGTTCAGCCCGAACTTCGCCGGGATGCGCCGGGCCGCCACGTCCACCGTCAGTCTTCCCGCCTCCTCGGTGTCCTCCTCGGCGAACAGGAAGAAGTCGGGCAGTCCGCCGGTGAGGGGCGGCAGCCCGGAGTTGATCCGGTGGGCATTGGTGACCACACCGGACTGCTGGGCCTGGCGAAAGATCCTGGTCAGCCGGACGGCGGGGACCGGACCGCCCTCGGCGAGCAGGTCGCGCAGTACCTCGCCGGCGCCGACCGAGGGCAGCTGGTCCACATCGCCGACCATCAGCAGATGGGCACCCGGTGCCACTGCCTTGACCAGCTTGTTCGCGAGGAGCAGATCGAGCATCGAGGCTTCGTCGACGACCACCAGATCGGCGTCCAGCGGCCGGTCCCGGTCGTACGCCGCGTCACCACCCGGCTTCAGCTCCAGCAGCCGGTGCACGGTCGAGGCGTCGGTGCCGGTGAGCTCGGCCAGCCGTTTGGCCGCCCGGCCGGTGGGCGCCGCGAGGACCACCTTGGCCTTCTTTGCGCGGGCCAGCTCGACGATGGACCGGACGGTGAAGGACTTTCCGCAACCGGGGCCGCCGGTCAGCACCGCCACCTTCTTGGTGAGCGCGAGCTTGACCGCCGCCTCCTGCTCGGGCGCCAGTTCCGCACCCGTACGGTCCGCGAGCCAGGCCAGCGCCTTGTCCCACGCCACGTCCCGGAAGGCCGGCATCCGGTCCTCCTCGCTGCGCAACAGGCGCATCAGCTGCGCGGACAGGGAGAGCTCCGCACGGTGGAAGGGCATCAGGTAGACAGCGGTGACCGGCAGCTCGGCATCCGGTCCGGGGACCCTTTCGCGCACGACTCCCTCCTCCTCCCCCGCGAGCTCGGCGAGGCACTCGATCACCAGCCCGGTGTCGACCTGGAGAAGCTTGACCGCGTCGCTGATGAGCTGCTCCTCGGGCAGGAAGCAGTGGCCCTGGTCGGTGGACTGCGACAGCGCGTACTGCAGGCCGGCCTTGACCCGCTCGGGGCTGTCGTGCGGGATGCCGACGGCCTGTGCGATCCGGTCGGCGGTGAGGAAGCCGATACCCCACACATCGGCGGCCAGCCGGTACGGCTGGTTCCTCACCACGGAGATCGAGGCGTCGCCGTACTTCTTGTAGATGCGGACGGCGATCGAAGTGGAGACCCCGACGCCCTGGAGGAAGACCATGACCTCCTTGATGGCCTTCTGCTCCTCCCAGGCGGCACCGATCAGCCTCGTGCGCTTGGGCCCGAGGCCGGGCACTTCGACGAGCCGCTCCGGCTGCTGTTCGATGACGTCGAGCGTGTCCGTCCCGAAGTGCTCGACGATCCGGTCTGCGATTCTCGGGCCGATGCCCTTGATCAGGCCGGAGCCGAGGTAGCGGCGGATGCCCTGGATGGTGGCCGGCAGGACGGTCGTGTAGTTCTCCACGGTGAACTGCTTGCCGTACTGCGGGTGGGAGCCCCAGCGGCCCTCCATGCGCAGCGATTCGCCGGGCTGCGCACCCAGCAGAGAGCCGACCACCGTCAGGAGGTCGGCGGCGCCGCGCCCCGTGTCGACTCTGGCGACCGTGTAGCCGCTCTCCTCGTTGGCGTAGGTGATCCGCTCGAGGACGCCTTCGACCACCGCTGAACCGGCCCCGGCTGAGCCGGTCACTGCTGGACTGGACATGACCCGACGCTACCGCCGGGCACCGACAGCGCGTGCGTCCTGTGGACAACTCCGGCTCCGGACCGGCGGGTGCCTCATCGAGGGGGCCCGGCCCGTCGGCCGGAACCCCCTCGCGGTCCCTCCCCGTCAGGTCTTCCCGATCCCCCCGGATCCCCCCGGAAGCCCTGACTCCCAGTACGACCCACCGAGGGCCGGGAAGGTTGCACGGCTGCAGCGAGTTTCTTTCCGCTCACAGCACGTGCTGCACGTACCGCGCCGTGACCTCGGCCAGAACCTCCGCGCCATCCCTCTCCCACAGCCCCTCGTTGAAGATCTCCACCTCCACCGGGCCCGTCCAGCCCGCCGCGTCAACCCGCTCCCGGAACCACCTCAGGTCGATGCTGCCGTCCCCCAGTTGCCCGCGGCCCAGCAGGACACCGGCCGGCAGCGGGGTGATCCAGTCGGCCAGCTGGAAGGCCGCGATACGGCCGCCGTCGCCCGCGCGGGTGACACTCTCCGCGATCGTGTCGTCCCACCACAGGTGGTAGGTGTCGATGACCACGCCCACCTGTTCGGCCGGGAAGCGTTCCGCCAGGTCGAGGGCCTGGGCCAGCGTCGAGACGACGCAGCGGTCGGCGGCGTACATCGGGTGCAGCGGCTCGATGGCGAGGCGCACGCCCGCGGATGCCGCGTACGGGCCGAGTTCCGCCAGCGCGTCCGCGATCCGCTCGCGTGCCCCCGGCAGGTCCCGGCTGCCGGGCGGAAGGCCGCCCGAGACCAGCACCAGGGTGTCCGTGCCCACGGTGGCCGCCTCGTCGACCGCCCGGCGGTTGTCGGCCAGGGCGGCGGCCCGTGCGGCCCGGTCGAGGGCGGTGAGAAAGCCGCCCCGGCACAGGCTGGTGACGGCGAGTCCGGCGTGGCGCACCAGGCGGGCGGCGCGCTCGACGCCGTACTCCTGGACCGGCGCCCGCCACAGACCGACGCCGGGGACGCCCGCCTTGACGCAGCCTTCCGCCAGTTCCGGCAGGGACCACTGCTTGATGGTCTCCTGGTTGAGACTGAACCTGGTCAGGTCGGTCACTGGTCCACCCCGTGTATGGCGAGCAGGTTCTTCATCCGGGCTTCCGCCAGGGCCGGATCCGGGAACAGGCCCAGTCCGTCGGCCAGTTCGTACGCCCGGACGAGGTGCGGCAGCGGGCGGGCGGAATGCAGGCCTCCGACCATGGTGAAGTGGGTCTGATGGCCGGCCAGCCAGGCCAGTAGTACGACACCCGTCTTGTAGAAGCGGGTCGGCGCTTCGAACAGATGACGCGAGAGTCCGACCGTGGGGTCCAGGAGCTCCCGGAAGCCGGGAACGTCTCCGGTGTCCAGTACCCGTATCGCCCCGGCCGCCAGAGGACCCAGCGGGTCGAAGACCCCCAGCAGCGCATGACTGAAGTGCTGGTCGTCGCCCGCGATCAGCTCGGGGTAGTTGAAGTCGTCGCCGGTGTAACAGCGCACGCCCGTCGGCAGCCGGCGACGCAGCCCGATCTCGCGACGGGCGTCCAGCAGCGACACCTTGACGCCGTCCACCTTGTCCGGATGGGCCGCGATGAGCTCCAGGAAGGTGTCGGTCGCGGCGTCGAGACCGGCACTTCCCCAATAGCCCTCCAGGGCCGGGTCGAACATGGGACCGAGCCAGTGCAGGATGACCGGCCGCCCCGCCTGCCGCAGGAGGTGGCCGTAGACCTCCAGGTAGTCGTCCGGGCCGGTCGCGGAGGCCGCCAGCGCCCGGGACGCCATCAGGACCGCCTGCGCGCCCGTTCCCTCCACCAGCGCGAGCTGTGCCTCGTACGCTTCGGTGATCTCGGCCAGGGACCTCGGGCCGGGGGGCAGTTGATCCGTGCCCGCTCCGCACGCGATCGCACCGCCGACGGCCTTGGCCTCGGCCGCGGACCGCCTGATCAGTTCCGCCGCGCCCGTCCAGTCGAGACCCATCCCGCGCTGCGCGGTGTCCATGGCCTCGGCGACCCCGAGGCCGTGCGACCACAGGTGGCGGCGGAAGGCGAGTGTGGCGTCCCAGTCGACGGCGGCGGGGCCGCCCGGGCCCCCGTCGGCGTACGGGTCGGCGACGACGTGGGCCGCGGAGAAGACCGTGCGGGAGGTGAGGGGCGGGCCGCCGGGGGCGGACGGCGCCGGCCGGGAGCGGGGCTCGTACGCGTACAGCCCGCCGCCCGCCCGGGGCAGCCGGATCGTCACAGCGTCAGCTCCGGTACGTCGAGCCGGCGGCCCTCCGCCGACGACCGCAGGCCCAGCTCGGCGAGTTGCACGCCACGCGCTCCGGCGTGCAGGTCCCACGTGTACGGCTCGTCGAGCGCGACGTGCCGGAGGAACAGTTCCCACTGTGCCCGGAAGCCGTTGGCGAACTGGGCGTTGTCCGGCACCTGCTGCCACTGGTCGCGGAACGACTCCGTGGCGGGCAGGTCCGGGTTCCAGACCGGCTTGGGGGTGGTGGAGCGGTGCTGGACGCGGCAGTTGCGCAGGCCCGCGACCGCGGATCCGTGGGTGCCGTCGACCTGGAACTCGACGAGTTCGTCCCGCCCCACGCGGACCGCCCAGGAGGAGTTGATCTGGGCGACCGCCCCGCCCTCGAGCTGGAAGATGCCGTACGCGGAGTCGTCGGCGGTGGCCGCGTACGGCTTCCCCTGCTCGTCCCAGCGCTGCGGGACGTGCGTGGTGACGAGCGCCTGTACGGAGGTGACCCGGCCGAACAGCTCGTGAAGCACGTACTCCCAGTGCGGGAACATGTCGACGGTGATGCCGCCGCCGTCCTCGGCCCGGTAGTTCCAGCTGGGGCGCTGCGCGTCCTGCCAGTCGCCCTCGAAGACCCAATAGCCGAACTCGCCCCGGATCGACAGGATCTCGCCGAAGAACCCCCCGTCGACGAGGCGCTTCAGCTTCAGCAGGCCCGGCAGGAAGATCTTGTCCTGGACGACCCCGTGTTTGATACCGGCGTCGCGGGCCAGACGGGCCAGTTCCAGGGCTCCGGCCAGGCCGGTGGCGGTGGGCTTCTCGGTGTAGACGTGCTTGCCGGCCGCGATCGCCTTCTTCAGAGCCTCCTCACGGGCGGAGGTGACCTGCGCGTCGAAGTAGATGTCGAGGGTGTCGTCGGCGAGGACCGCGTCGAGGTCGGTGGACCAGTGCTCGATGCCGTGCCGCCGCGCCAGGTCCGCGAGCGCGTGCTCACGGCGGCCGAGGAGGACCGGTTCCGGCCAGAGCACGGTGCCGTCGCCCAGGTCGAGGCCGCCCTCATCCCGGATGGCGAGGATCGAGCGGATCAGGTGCTGGCGGTAACCCATGCGCCCGGTGACGCCGTTCATGGCGATGCGCACCGACTTGCGTTCCACGTAAGTTCCCTCCGTACCGCGATAGCAAGCGCTTTCTATGCGCTAAGAAGCTAGCCTGCGGACAGCGGCCCGACAAGGGCCCGGCGAAAAGCACTCCTCGGAGGACCTCATGACAGTGACGCTGGCGGATGTGGCGGCCCGCGCCCAGGTCTCCCCTGCCACGGTCTCCCGTGTGCTGAACGGCAACTACCCGGTGGCCGCGTCGACGCGGGAGCGGGTGCTGCGGGCGGTCGACGAGCTGGACTACGTACTGAACGGGCCGGCCAGTTCGCTCGCCGCCGCCACGTCCGACCTCGTCGGCATCCTGGTCAACGACATCGCCGACCCGTTCTTCGGGATCATGGCCGGGGCCGCGCAGTCCGAGATAGGCGGGCAGGAGGGCACCGGGCGGGGCGGCGGAGAGAAGCTGGCCGTCGTCTGCAACACGGGCGGCTCGCCCGACCGGGAACTCACGTACCTGACTCTCCTGCAGCGGCAGCGCGCCGCCGCGGTCGTCATCACCGGAGGCGCCGTCGAGGACGCGGAACACTCCGCCGCCATGACCGGAAAGCTCGCGAAGCTGGCGGCGGCGGGCACTCGGGTGGTGCTGTGCGGCCGGCCGCGGCTCGCCGGGGCGGAGGAATCCGTGGCGGCCGCCCTCACCTTCGACAACCGGGGCGGCGGGCAGCGGCTGACCGAGCACCTGCTCACGCTCGGCCACCGGCGCATCGGTTACGTCGCCGGCCCGGCCGACCGCACCACCACCCGGCACCGGCTGGAGGGCCACCGTGCGGCGATGGACGCGGCGGGACTCCGCGACGGCGTGGACCGGCTCACGGTGCACGGCCCGTACGACCGCCGCACCGGCTTCGACGCCACGCTGGAACTCCTGCGCCGGGACCCCACCCTGACGGCCGTCGTGGCCGCCAACGACACGGTGGCCCTGGGTGCCTGCGCGGCCCTGCGCGAGCGGGGTCTGAGCATCCCCGGCGACGTCTCGGTGGCCGGCTTCGACGACCTGCCCTTCAGCGCGGACGCGGTCCCCGCCCTCACGACCGTACGGCTGCCGCTGTACGAGGCCGGCGCGCGGGCGGGGCGGCTGGCCATGGGCCGCGAGGAACCGCCGCCGGGGGGCATCGCGACCGTTCGCGCGGACCTGATGGTGCGCGGCTCGACGGCCCGGCCGGGGCCCTGACTCCCCGCTGTCGTGGAACATCACCGCCGGCTGCGCCTGCTGCTGGTCGGCCCCGCGGGCCGGAGGCACCGGATCGGCGAGCAACTTGTCGGCACGGTGGATTTCGCCCGCCGGGCGGGGTACCGGGAACTCGTGCCGTGGACCAAAGACGTACCGGCCGCGGCGCGGAAGATCTGTCAGCGTGCCGGCTTCACGCTCGTCACCGAGAAGCCGCACCGCTCGTACGGAGTGAACCTGGTCGGCCGGGCCTGGCGGCTCGGCCTGAAGGAAGGAACCGCACAGTGAAGTTCGCCTTCTCGACTCTCGGCGTCCCCGGAATCCCGGTTCCCGAGGTGGCGCGGCTCGCGGCCGCACACGGCTACCACGGCGTGGAGCTGCGGGCCCACCCGGAGGAGCCCGTGCACCCGGGCATCGGCGAGAGCGAACGGGCGGACACGGTTGAGGAGTTCCGGGCCGCGGGCGTCAAGATCCTGGCCGTCGCCGGGTACCCGCGGGTCGCGGCTGCGGGCGACGACGAAGCCGTGCGGCAGGAACTGGCCGAACTGCTGCTGCTGGCCCGTGACCTCGGCGCTCCCTACGTGCGGGTCTTCCCCGGCGGCGGCGACCAGGACCCGGCGGAGGCCGATGCGACAGCGGCACGCAGGCTGGCCGCGGTCGCCCCGCTCGCCGCCGACTGCGGCGTGCGTGTCCTGCTGGAGACCCACGACTCGCACCGGACGGGTGCCGACGCGATCCGGGTCCTGGGCCCGGTCGGCCACCCGAACATCGGCGCCCTGTGGGACGTCATGCACACCTGGCTGGGGGGCGAGGACCCGGTGGACAGCCACGCCGCCCTCTCCCCGCACCTCGGCTACGTACAGGTCAAGGACATCGCCTCGGCCGAGGACACCAGGCCGCTGCCGCTGGGCGCGGGTGTGCTGCCGCTGGCCGAGGCGGTGGAGCTTCTGGCGGACGACGTCTGGCTGTGCTGGGAGTACGAGAAGCGCTGGTACCCCGGCGCGGCGGAGCTGCCGGGCCTGCTGGACGAGGGGCGGGAGCAGTTGCTGCGCCTGACGGCACGGAGGCCCTGAGCACGGGAGTGCCTGAGCTCGCGCACGGAGCCGCACAGGCCGGCCCATGCGCACCAGTGATGACAGCCCGGCCCGTCCGTACCATTTCGGCGCAATACCCGGCACGGCGGGAACCGTCGTGGAAGCCGGACCGTCCAACCGCGGTGCCGCCGGAGAGTCTCCGCAGGACGGTGTCGGCCTCGCCGCTGGCTGCGACCGTCGACTCCCCTCTCCAACCGCCTGCGGCCGGCAGCACACCGCCATCGGCGCGCCCCCCTCCGAAGCGCCGGTGGCGGTCACCCCGCCTCTCGAACGACAAAGCTCGGGCGGGTCTCTTGACCTGGCAGTTACTTTCCGGATATCCGTGACTCCTTGGAAGTTTCCTTCACAGCACGGCCGGAAGGAGCTCACGTGCAGTACCGCACCTCCAGACGCACCCTGCTCACCGCGACCGCCGCGGTGGCCGCCGCGGCGGCCACCGCCCCCACGTCGGCCGCCGACGAGCCGGACCGGGCAAGGAACCGGGACCGGGACCGGCTCATGCGGCTCATCGCCCGGATGAGCCTCGAGGAGAAGGTCGGCCAGCTCTTCGTGATGCGGGTGTACGGACACTCCGCGACCGCCCCCGACCAGGCCGACATCGACGCCAACCTGAAGGAGATCGGCGTCCGGACGGCCGCCGATCTGATCGCCGACTACCACGTCGGCGGCATCATCTACTTCACCTGGGCCCACAACACCCGGGACCCGCACCAGATCGCCGACCTCTCCAACGGCATCCAGCGGGCCGGACTCGCCCAGGCCACGCCCGTACCGCTGCTGATCTCCACCGACCAGGAGCACGGCATCGTCTGCCGGGTCGGCAAGCCCGCCACCCTGGTGCCGGGTGCGATGGCGCTCGGCGCGGGCGGCTCCCGCTCCGATGCGCGCCGGGCCGCACAGATCGCCGGCGCCGAACTCGCCGCCGTGGGCATCCTGCAGAACTACGCGCCGGTCGCGGACGTCAACGTCAACCCGGCCAACCCGGTGATCGGCGTCCGGTCCTTCGGCTCGGACCCGCAGGCCGCTGCCCGGCTGGTGGCTGCCCAGGTCAAGGGATACCAGAGCGCCGGAGTCGCCGCGACGGCCAAGCACTTCCCGGGACACGGCGACACCAAGGACGACAGCCACTACGCCTTGCCCACCATCCACCACACCCAGGAGCAGTGGGAGGAGCTGGACGCGCCTCCGTTCCGGGCCGCGATCGCCGCCGGCATCGACTCGATCATGACCGCGCACATCGTCGTCCCGGCGCTGGACCCGGCGCTGGACCCGGCCACCCTCTCCCGCCCGATCCTCACGGGCATCCTGCGGGAGAAACTCGGCTACGACGGAGTCGTGGTCACGGACTCCCTCGGCATGGCGGGCGTACGGCAGAAGTACGGAGACGACCGGGTACCGGTGCTCGCCCTCAAGGCCGGCTGCGACCAGCTGCTGAACCCGCCGAACCTGGCCGTGGCCTGGAACGCGGTGCTGAAGGCGGTCAAGGACGGCGAGATCACCGAGGCGCGGCTCGACGAATCGATCCTGCGCATCCTGCAACTGAAGGCGCGTCGCGGGCTGTTCCGGGATCCGTACGTCACCCACCGGGGTGTCGACCGGACCGTCGGGGCCCGCTCGCACCTCGCCGCAGCGGACCGGATCGCCGAGGAGACCACCACCCTCCTCGCCAACACCGGTGGACTGCTGCCGCTTTCCCGGCTCCGCGAGCCGAAGCTGCTGGTCGTAGGAGCGGACCCGGCCTCGCCGTCCGGGACGACCGGTCCGCCGACCACCGTTCTGGTGCAGGCCCTCACGGAACTGGGCTTCGCCGCCACCGCCCTCTCCACCGGGATCACCCCGACGGCGGCGAAGATCAGCGAGGCGGTGGCCGCCGCACAGGGCAAGGACGCCTTGATCGTCGCCACGTACAACGTCTCGGCGACCAGCCCGCAGCGCACGCTGGTGTCGGAGCTGGCCGCCACCGGGGTGCCCGTGGTGACCGTCGCGATCCGCAATCCGTACGACATCGCCCGGCTCACGGGGTTCGGGGCGAGCCTCGCCACGTACTCCTGGACGGATGTCGAACTCCGGGCCGCCGCCCGGGTCATCGCGGGCCGGGCGGAGCCGTCCGGCCGGCTGCCCGTCCCGGTGCAGCGCTCGGACGACCCCACGCAGGTGCTATATCCGATGGGGCACGGATTGACGTACTAACCTCGGTTCATCTGGCGTGTGCCCGCTCCGGCGGGCCACGCTGGGTGCACTCACCGGGGGGTTATATGGGCAAGTTGCCGTACACGGGGGTGTTGTGCGCCCTGCTGCTGTCAGTCGTCCTGACCGGCTGTCAGAAGCAGCCGGCCGGCGGCGAGCGGCCGGAGGCGAGCCTCGGCGACGGCTCCGCCGCCGTCACGCCCTCGGAGTACGGGGCGACGTTCCTCGGCACGGCGGAGTGCAGTTCACGCGCCCAGGGCGAGTTCCGCGAGGTCTCCTGCACCAGCGAGAAGGCTGCCGCCCGGGTGCTGGCACGGCACGACGGGAGCCGGAAGACCGGCCCGGCCTGTCCGTCCGCCACCGACTTCGTCTTGCACATCAGCGAGAGCGCTCCGGTCGTCGAGAACGGTCCTGGAGCGGTCGGAGTGCCGGTGACCGTGCCGACCGGCTACGCCTGCATGCGCAATCTCGAGGCCCCGCACCCGGGCGACCCCGGGATGGGCGGCGGCCCGCTGACAGTGGTCGGCGACTGCGTCTACAGCTCGCGCAAGGGCCAGGTGAAGGAAACCGCCTGCGACGGATCGGCCGAGTACGCACCCGGGTTCCGGGTGGAGCGGGCGGTCGCCGCGCGCGCCGAATGCCCGCATTCGACGGCGCTGTACGTGCAGTTGGGCGGCGAAAAACCGGTGGGCTGCGCCCGCCGCGTGTGAACGGCTGGCGCAGCCCCTCTCGAACCGGTCGTTGCTACGGGCGGAGCGTCGGCTCGCGCTCGATGTCGTACCTGTCGAGCTTCGCGTCGGACTTCGCCAGCGGCTTGGCCTTCGCCGGGTTCTCCTGGACGGCGGCCGGGGCGACGCCCGCCCACTCCAGGATCTCGGCGGTGGCCTTCGCCTTCTGGTCCGCGAGCAGACCGGCGACGTTGGCACCGTGGTTGGCGCCCGGCGCGGTGAAGACGTAGCTGTCACGCGCGCTCTTGCCGAGGCGGAACGGCTCCGCACCCCACGGGTCGTTCTCGCCGTACACGAACATCATCTGCTTGGCGTTGTGACGCACCCAGCTGTCCACGTCGTCCATCACCCACGGCTTGAAGCGCATCGCGATGTCGCGCGGCACGAAGTTCCGCGGCGGCTGGTAGCCGTAGCGGCTGAGACCGTCGAGGTGCGGAAGCTTGATCGCGGGGGAGCCCAGCTCGGTGCCCGCCTGGTAGTAGTACGGCGTGTACGGCGCCAGGCCCTGGTCCGTGTAGAAGGAGAACCCGGAGATCGCGTCGACGATGTCGTAGATCTCCTGGTCGGAGGCGGAGGCCGGGGGGATCGTGTCGCAGTCGGACGCCAGGCTGTACTGCCAGAAGGCCCACACGAAGTCGAGGACGACGGCCTCGTACGCCTTGTCGAGGCTGCCGACCGTGGTGAAGGTGGCGCCGTTGGCCTCGGCCCACTCCTTGTACTTGGCCTGCAGCGGCTCGCGCCGGACCAACGCCTCGCGCTGGACCGAGTTCAGCTTGTCGCGGCACTCCTTGGTACCGACCGTCTCGAAGAACCGGTCGTACGCCGAATCCTCCTTGTTCACCACGTCGTTGGGGGCCACGTACGCGACGACGCCGTCCATGTCGCGCGGGTAGAAGCGCTCGTAGTACGTGGCGGTCATGCCGCCCTTCGAACCACCCGTGGAGAGCCACTTCTTGGCGTAGATCTTCTTCAACGCCGAGAAGATGCGGTGCTGGTCGCCGGCGGCCTGCCAGATGTCCAGTTTGGCCCAGTTGGCCGGCTCCGGGCGGGACGGCGTGAAGAAGCGGTACTCCATAGACACCTGGTTGCCGTCGATGATCGTCGTCGGCTCGCTGCGGCGCGGGTTGGTGTTGACGCTGTAGCCAGAAGTGAAGAAGACCGTGGGGCGGTTGGTGTCCTTGTGCAGCAGGGTGATCCGCTGCTTGAAGGAGCCCTTCTGCGGGTTCCGGTGGTCGACCGGCTGTGTGTAGTTCAGGACGAAGAAGCGGTAACCGGGGTACGGCTTCTCCTCGATGAGGCTCATCCCCGGTATCGCGAGGATCCGGTCCTTGATGTCCGTGCCGACGGCCGGCTCGGCGGCGGTGGCCGCCCCAGCGGTCGCACCGGCCGCACTCACAGTGCCTATGAGCACCACGAGTGACAGCAGCCATCTGAGCGCCTTGCGCATTCACCCTCCCCTTGGTTCACGACTGTCGCCGTGAACCTAGCGGGGGCAACGCACCGGCCGCCAGACCCAGTTGAAAACGAGCGTCAGGTCGGGCGCGGGTTCAGCAGAGTATCCAGCCGGATGCGGCCGATTTACTTCCCACCGAACCCGTCACCCGCACACAGCGGTTCACCGCGTGCACCGTCACCGGGCCCGCCATGCGCGTGAAGCGGCCGCTGTCCTTGACGGCCCGTCCTCCACGCGGCTGGATGCTGACCGACATCTGCCGGCGGACACCCGGCCGCCGGGAGATCGTGACCGCGCATGCGTGGGTGCGTGTCTTGTAGACGTGCACCTGGCCGGTGGCGAAGGGAACCGTCTTGACGAGCCGCCCGGCGCACGGCGCGGCCGCCTGCGCGCTGGGCGCGCCCGGTACCCCCAGAGCCAGGGCCAGGGCCGACGCGCACACGGCCAGGCCGCGCGCGGGCAGCCTGCTCTTCGAACCGTCGAACACGTTTCTTCCCTTCCGCCGCGTGAGCGTACACGCGTACGGACGCAGGCCGGCCACCGACTGGTTGCGACCGATTCAGGCTGCAGCCGGTTCGTCCTCGCCCACGAAAGTGCGCCAGAGCTCCGCATAGCGCCCGTCGAGCTTCAGCAACTCGGCGTGCGTACCGTCCTCGACGACCCGGCCGTGGTCCATGACGACCACACGGTCCGCGCGGGCCGCCGTGGTCAGGCGGTGGGCCACCACCAGCGTGGTGCGCCTGCCGGTGAGCCGGTCCGTGGCCTGGTTGACCAGTGCCTCGGTCGCGAGGTCCAGCGCGGCGGTGGCCTCGTCGAGCAGCAGCACGTCCGGGTCGACCAGTTCGGCGCGTGCCAGCGCGATCAGCTGCCGCTGGCCGGCCGAGAGATTGCGGCCGCGCTCCGCGACCGTGTGCAGGTAGCCGTCCTTCAGGGTGGCGATCATGTCGTGGGCGCCGACGGCGCGGGCCGCCGCCTCCACCTCGGCGTCGGTGGCGTCCGGCCGCCCGTACGCGATGGCGTCGCGGACCGTGCCGGCGAAGAGGTAGGACTCCTGCGGGACGACACCGAGGCGGTGCCGGTAGCCGGTGAGGTCGAGTTCGCGCAGGTCCGTCCCGTCGGCGGTGACACGGCCGGAGGACGGGTCGTAGAAGCGGGCGACCAGCTTGACGAGGGTGGACTTGCCCGCGCCCGTCTCCCCGACGAAGGCGACGGTCTGGCCGGCCGGGATGGCGAGGTCGATGCCGGAGATGGCTTCCGCCTCCGCATCCGCGCCCTCGGCCCCTCCGGCCCCGGCCTTCGAATAGGCGAAGTGCACGTCCTCGAAGGCGATTTCGCCGCGCAGCGACGAAACCTCGCGCGGCCGCGCCACGAGCGGTGTGGTGGTCGGCTCCTGGAGCAGTTCCTGGATGCGCCGGAGGGAGACCGTCGCCTGCTGGTAGCCGTCGAAGACCTGGGAGAGCTGCTGCACCGGGGCGAAGAACAGGTCGATGTAGAGCAGGTACGCCACGAGCGCGCCCGTCGTCAGGGTCCCGGTCTCAACCCGCCCGGCGCCCACGATCAGCACGGCGGCGGCGGCGACCGAGGACAAAAGCTGGACGAAGGGGAAGTAGACCGATATCAGCCACTGACCGCGCACCCGCGCCTGACGGTAGCTGTCGCTCCGGTCGGCGAAGCGCTCGGCTCCGGTGCGCTCGCGGCGGAAGGCCTGGACGATGCGCAGTCCGGAGACCGACTCCTGGAGGTCGGCGTTGACGGTACTGACCCGCTCGCGTGCGAGTTCGTACGCCTTGACCGACTTCCGCCGGAAGAAGACCGTTCCGACGACGAGCACGGGCAGGGTCGCGAACACGACCATCGCCAGCTGCACGTCGATGACGAGGAGCGCGAAGAGAATGCCGAAGAAGGTGAACACAGACACCACGGCGGTGACCAGACCGGTCTGCAGGAACGTCGACAGAGCGTCCACGTCCGTCGTCATCCGGGTCATGATGCGGCCGGTCAGCTCACGCTCGTAGTAGTCGAGCCCCAGCCGCTGCAACTGCGCGAAGATCTTCACGCGCAGGGCGTACAGCACCCGCTCGCCGGTACGCCCCGTCATACGCGTCTCGCCGAACTGTGCTGCCCACTGGGTGAGTACGACCACCAGGGCCAGCCCGGAGGCGAACCACACCGCGCCGAGCGCGACTTGCTGGACACCCTGGTCGATGCCGTGGCGGATCAGAACGGGCACCAGCAGCCCGGCGCCCGCGTCGACGGCCACCAGCAGCAGGCTGATCAGCAGGGGCGTCCCGAAGCCGCGCAGCAGCCGCCGCAGACCGTACGACTCCTCGGCTCCGGCGGCCCGCGTCTCGTCGACGTCCGGGCTATCGGTGGCAGGCGGGAGTGCGGCGACCTGGGCGAGCAGCTCGGGGGTGGCCGGCATGCCCGCGATGGCGGCGGCCATGCCGGGCCCGCCCGCGGCGAGCTGGGCGGCGGTCGCCGGGCGGCCTCCGGTGTCGGCTCCACCGCGTTCGGAGCGGCGCCACAGCTCAGGGGTGACTCCGTCGACGACACGGCGTTTGGAGCTGACCGGCTCCGAGTCGATCTCCGCCTCGATCTCGATGTCCAGATCCAGGTCCAGCTCGCGGTCGCGCTCGGCCCCGGAGGCCGCGCTCTCCCGGTCGAAGCCATGCGAGGCCGCGGCGACAGCGGCGGCCGCAGGGTCCGGGGATCCACCGGCCAGTTCGTCGGGGTCGGTCAGCAGCCGACGGTAGAGGGCGGAGCGCCGCTCCAGTTCCCCGTGCGTGCCGACGTCGGAGAGCCGCCCGTGGTCCAGTACGGCGATCCGGTCGGCCAGCGCCAGGGTCGAGCGGCGGTGCGCGATCAGCAGGGTGGTACGCCCGGCCATCACCGACCGCAGGGCCTCGTGGATCTCGTGCTCGACCCGCACGTCGACCGCCGAGGTCGCGTCGTCGAGGAGCAGCAGCCGGGGGTCGGTCAGAATCGCGCGCGCCAGGGCGACGCGCTGGCGCTGGCCGCCGGAGAGGGTGAGGCCGTGCTCGCCGACCTTGGTGTCGTACCCGTCGGGCAGGTCGGCGATGAAACGGTCCGCCTGGGCGGCGCGCGCGGCGGTGCGGATCTGCTCCTCGGTGGCGTCCGGCAGGCCGTACGCGATGTTGGCGCGGACGGTGTCGGAGAAGAGGAAGCTGTCCTCCGGTACGAGTCCTATGGCGGCCCTGAGGGAGTCCATGGTCAGCTCGCGCACATCGTGGCCGCCGACGAGGACGGCTCCGGCGCTCACGTCGTAGAAGCGTGGCAGCAGCAATGAGACGGTGGACTTTCCGCTGCCGGAGGCTCCGACCACGGCTACGGTCTCGCCGGGCTCGATGGTGAGGGAGAAACCGTCGAGGACGGGGCGGTCCTCGGTGTAACCGAAGGAGACGGAGTCGAACTCGACGGTCGCGGGCGCGTCGGCCGGCAGCTCCTTCGTACCGTCCTTGATGGACGGCTCGGTGTCGATCAGTTCCAGGACCCGCTCGACGCCCGCCCGCGCCTGCTGCCCGACCGTGAGCACCATGGCGAGCATCCGGACCGGGCCGACGAGCTGCGCGAGGTACGTCGAGAACGCGACGAACGTGCCCAGGGTGACCTGGCCCCGGGTGGCCATCCAGCCGCCGAGCGCCAGCATCGCGACCTGCCCGAGCGCGGGGACGGCTTGCAGGGCGGGGGTGTAGCGGGAGTTGAGCCGGATGGTCCGCAGCCGGCCCGCGTAGAGCCGGCGGCCCGCCGTGCGCAGCTTGCCGGTCTCCTGCTCCTCCTGGCCGAAGCCCTTGACCACCCGGACGCCGGTGACAGCCCCGTCGACGACGCCGGCGACCGCTGCGGCCTGCCCCTGGGCGTACCAGGTGGCGGGGAAGAGGCGGATGCGGCTGCGTTTGGCGATGAACCACAGGGCGGGGGCGACGGCGAGGGCGACCAGCGTGAGCAGCGGGGAGAGCCAGGTCATGATCACGAGCGAGATCACGAACAGCAGGATGTTCCCGATGGTCATCGGGAGCATGAAGAGAAGGCCCTGAATCAGTTGGAGGTCGCTGGTCGCGCGGCCGACGACCTGGCCGGTGGACAGCTCGTCCTGGCGTCTGCCGTCCAGCCGCGTGATCGTCCCGTACATCCCGGTGCGCAGATCGTGCTGGACGTCGAGGGCGAGGCGGCCGCCGTAGTAGCGCCGGATGTACGTCAGGACGTAGACGAGGAGGGCCGCGCCGACCAGGGCGCCCGCCCAGGGGGCCAGGGGCCGCGTCCCCCCACCGATGACATCATCGATGATCACCTTGGTGACCAGCGGGACGAGGGCCATCACGGCCATGCCGGCCAGGGACGATCCGAGCGCGAGAAGGACATGCAGCCGGTACCGCCAGGCGTATCGCGCCAGCCGCCGTGCCCAGCCGTCCTCACATCGGGACGCCTCGCCCTGCTCTGCCGCCGCCACTGGTGCCTCCCGTCGTACCACCGCTGCCGGAAGGCACCAACGCGGCTACCGGCGGATTTCATCCCGCCGCAACAAAACCGTTCCGGTTGCCCGGGGCGGTGCTACGCCTACGGGACCGCCGTGACCAGCGGGACCGCCGGTGCTTCGGGAACGGCGGGGACCGCTTCCTGAGGCGCGGCCGGCGGGATGAACGCCGTCGTCGGGGAGGCGGTGGGGTTGAGGTCCTTGTGCACCACACGCGCCACGGCCTGGATGGTGTTGACGCCGTCGGTCATCGTCTTGTTGTCGTGGGTGAGCACGGTCATCGTGTAGTTGTGCCCGGTGCCCGTGAAGGCACCGATGCTGTGCACGCGCCAGCCGTACGTGGCCCGCTGCAGCCAGCCGTTCTTGACCTGGACGACGACCCCCGCCGGGGCACCGGCCGGGGTGCCCCAGCGCTGGGACGCCACGACACCGCGCATCAGGTACAGCACGTACCCGCGGGAGCTCTCGGTCAGCACGGTGTTCTTGACGGTGAGCATGGAGAGCAGGCGGGCCTGGTCGCGGGCGGTGATCCGGGTGAGCCCCCAGTAGCCGCCGGAGCCGGGAACGGTCTGTGTCATGCCGACCGCGGTGAGGAAGGCCTGCACCTTCGCCACGCCCAGCTGCTTCCACAGGGTGCTGGTCGAGGCGTTGTCCGACTTGGTGATCATCGCGAAGGCGAGGTTCTTCTCGGTCGCCGTCAGCACGCGGTTGTTCTTCTGCGCGTCCAGCAGCAGCGCGCCGAGCACCGTCACCTTGACGACGCTCGCGGAGTCGTACGCTCGCGCGGGGCCGAGCGAGCAGCTGGTGCCGGTGGTGCGGTCGAAGACGGCCACGGAGGTCGTGTAGGTCCGGCCGCCGAGAGCCGTGGTGATGTCCTGGGAGAGCTTGGCTGCCAGTTCCGGCTTCCCCGTACAGACCACGGCCGGCGCGGTGACCGCGGCGGCGGGCGCCGCTCCCGCGGCCACGGGCACGAGCACGCCCGCGGCGAGCACCGCGGAGAGCCCGCCGCGCGCGCGGCGGGATATTCGGTGGTGAGTCATGGAGGCTTTTCCCGTCCCCTGATGTGTGAAGCGGCGCGCCCACCGGCGCACCCGCCCCACATGACTCACCGACGTAAAGGAATGGTTGTACGGTTGCCGATCACACTTCGGAATCAGAGGTGCGTCGGCGCGAACATCCGCAGCAGGGCGGGCAGCACGACCACCGAGGGACCGGGCGTGCCCAGCGCCTTGGCGAGGTCCTCGCCCACGGTCTCCGGCGTCGTGCGGACCGCCGGCACCCCGAAGGACTCGGCGAGCGCCACGAAGTCCGGCCCGGCCAGCTCGGTGGCGGTGGCCTCGCCGAACGCGTCGGTCATGTACTCGCGCAGGATGCCGTAGCCGCCGTCGTCCACGATCAGCCAGGTGACCGGCAGGTCGTACTGACGGGCGGTCGCCAGCTCCGCGATGGAGTACATCGCGCCTCCGTCGCCCGACACGGCGAGCACCGGCCTCGTACGGTCGGCCACGGCCGCGCCGATGGCGGCTGGGAAGCCGTAGCCGAGACCGCCCGCGCCCTGGCCGGAGTGCATGGTGTTCGGTTGCCGGGCGTCGAAGGCGGACCAGGCCCAGTAGCCGAGGATCGTCATGTCCCAGAAGCACGGGGACGTGTCCGGCAGGGCCGCCCGTACGGCCGCGAGGATCTCCTGCTCCAGGGTGAGGTCCTGGCTCGCGATCCGCTCGCGCACCCGGGCGAGCACCGCACGGACGGACTCGGCGGCGGCCGGGTCCTGCCGGACGTCGGGCACGGCCTCCAGCAGGGCAGAGAGCGCGAGCCGCGCGTCCGCGTGGATGCCCAGACCGGCGTAGTTGGACTCCAGCTTGCCGAGGTCCGCCTCGATCTGGATGACCTGGCCGCGCGGCTTGAACGTGTGGTAGTTCGAGGAGAGTTCGCCGAGACCCGAGCCGACGACCAGCAGGACGTCGGCGTCCTCCAGGAAGTCTGTGGTGTGCCGGTCCTCCAGCCAGGACTGGAGCGAGAGCGGGTGCTCCCAGGGGAACGCGCCCTTTCCGCCGAATGTGGTGACGACAGGGGCGTTGAGCTTCTCGGCGAGCGCGAGCAGCTTGCCCGAGGCGTCGGCACGCACGACACCACCGCCGGCGATGACCGCCGGACGCTCCGCCTGTGCCAGCCGGTGGGCGGCCACGGCGATCAGCTCGGGCCGGGGGTGCAGCTCACGCGGAGTGGCGTCCATGGCCGTGACGACCGGCAGGGACGTCTGCGCGAGCAGCACGTCCTGAGGGATCTCGACCCACACCGGCCCGTGCGGGGCGGTGAGCGCGGACTCCCAGGCGGCGGCGATCGCGGAGGGAATCTGCGAGGCCGTGCGGACGGTGTGCACGGACTTCACGACGTCGCGGAACGACGCCTGCTGGTCACGCAGTTCGTGGAGGTAGCCGTGCCGGCCGCCGCCGAGCCCCGGGGTGGGAACCTGGCTGGAGATGGCGAGAACGGGCGCGGAGGCCGCGGCCGCCTCCTGGAGCGCGGCGAGCGAGGTGAGCGCACCGGGACCGGTGGAGAGCAGCAGCGGGGCGACCTCGCCGGTGATCCGGCCGTACGCGTCGGCGGCGAAGCCGGCGTTGTTCTCGACACGAAGGCCGACGTACTGCAGCGAGGAGCGGCGCAGCGCGTCGAACATGCCGAGCGCGTGCTGGCCGGGCAGCCCGAAGACGGTGGTGGCGCCCAGACCGTGCAGCGTCTCGATCAGGAGGTCGCCGCCGTTGCGACCGGCCGGCGGGGCCAGCGCGGCAGCCGTCTGCTCGGCCGTCAGCCGCGGTACTTCGTGGTGGTGGTCGTGGGTCACTTGGCGGCCTCGGTCGCACGCGACTGGGCAATCTGGCGGGACATGATCGTGGTCAGCTCGTACGCGGTGTGGGAGGCCGCGACACAGGTGATCTCCGCGTGGTCGTACGCCGGCGCCACCTCGACGACGTCGGCCGAGACGAGGTTGCACGAGGACAGCCCGCGGATGATCTCCAGCAGCTCGCGGGAGCTCATCCCGCCCGCCTCGGGGGTACCCGTGCCGGGCGCGAAGGCCGGGTCGAGAACGTCGATGTCGATGGAGATGTACAGCGGCCGGTCGCCGATGCGCTGACGCAGCTGGTCGGCCACTTCGTCGGCGCCACGGCGGTAGACGTCGGCCGACGTAACGATGCCGAAGCCCATCTTGGCGTCGTCGTCCAGGTCCTGCTTGCCGTACAGCGGGCCGCGGGTACCGACGTGGGAGAGGGCCTCGGTGTCGAGGATGCCTTCCTCGACGGCGCGACGGAACGGCGTACCGTGCGTGTACTCGGCCCCGAAGTAGGTGTCCCAGGTGTCGAGGTGGGCGTCGAAGTGCAGCAGCGCCACCGGGCCGTGCTTCTTCGCCACCGAGCGCAGCAGCGGCAGCGCGATGGTGTGGTCACCGCCGAGCGTCATCATGCGGGCGCCGGTGCCGAGCAGATCGTCGGCCGCGGCCTCGATCGTCTCGACGGCCTCGTGGATGTTGAAGGGGTTGGCGGCGATGTCACCGGCGTCCGCGACCTGGGCGAGCGCGAAGGGCGAAGCGTCCTGGGCCGGGTTGTACGGGCGCAGCAGCCGCGACGCCTCGCGGATGGCGTTGCCGCCGAAGCGGGCACCGGGGCGGTAGGAGACGCCGGTGTCGAAGGGCACGCCGACCACGGCGACATCGGCGGTGCCGACCTCGTCGAGCCGTGGCAGCCGGGCGAACGTGGCCGGTCCGGCGTACCGCGGGACGCGGGACGAGTCGATGGGGCCGCGCGGCTCGGTGCTGCTCATGGGGGGCTGCCTTCCTGGGGTGCGCTTCGGTACTGCGAACTGCTGATTAGTACGGGTTGTGCTGCTTCGAGTGTGCCTGTACCCCCTTGCGGGGGCACAGGGCGGGGGTGGGTCCCGGCCCGCACGGGGGCAGCGGGCCGGGACCCGGTCTCAGGGGGTGGCCGCCGGGACGGTCTCGGCCACCGGCTCCTCGTCCTCCTCGGCTCCGCGGCCTGCCAGCCGCTCCCGCCAGGCGACGAGGATGGCCTCGTCGGTCGGCTTTGTGGCGAGGGAGACGATCAGATAGGCGGCGAGCGAGGCCAGCAGGCCGTAGTAGACGGGCTCGTTGGCAAGGATGCCGAACTTCCACATCAGCGCGATCACTGTCAGGCCGCCGGTCACGACGGCGGCCAGCGCGCCGTACACCGTCCCGCGCTTCCACAGCAGTCCGCCGAGGATCGGCACCAGCAGTCCGCCGACCAGCAGGTCGTACGCCACGGTGAGGCCTTCGAGCACGCTGCTGAGCTGGATGGCGATGAGGATCACGGCCACACCCATGATCAGGATGAAGACACGGTTGCCCTTCACCTCGTCGTGCTCCTTGGCGCCGTCCCGGGAGACGGCACCGCGCAGCCGTGACCAGATGTCGTTGTTGGCGACGGTCGCGGAGGCGATCAGTGCGCCGGAGGAGGTGGACATCACCGCGGCGAGGGCGGCGGCCAGCACCAGGCCCCTCACACCCATGGGCAGTTCGTCCTTGACGATGGTGGCGAAGGCGTCGTCGGCGTTGGCGAGGTCGGGGTAGAGGACCTTGGCCGCGGTGCCGATGACGGCACCGGCCAGTGCGTACGCCAGACAGTACGTACCGGCCACCGTGCCGCCCCACTTGGCCGTCTTGTCGCTGCGCGCGGTGAACACGCGCTGCCAGATGTCCTGCCCGATCAGCATGCCGAACGTGTAGATCAGGACATAGGTGAAGATCGTCTCGCCGCCGATGCCCAGCGGGTCGAAGTACTCGGTGGGGAGAGTCGCCTTCATCTCGCTGAAGCCGCCCGCCTTGACGACCGCGATCGGCAGCAGGAGCAGCAGGACACCGATGGTCTTGACCACGAACTGCACCATGTCGGTGAGGGTGATCGACCACATGCCGCCGAGCGTCGAGTACGCGACGACGATCGTGCCGCCGAGGACGATCGAGGCGGTGCGGTTGATGTCGAAGAGCACGTCGAAGATGGTGGCGTAGGCGATGGTCGAGGTCACCGCCAGCATCAGCGTGTACGCCCACATCACCACGCCGGAGATGACGCCGGCCTTGCCGCCGTAGCGGAGGTCGAGCATCTCCGAGACGGTGTAGACCTTCAGCCGAGCGATCCGCGCGGAGAAGAAGACGGACAGGGCAAGCAGGCCGAGGCCGATGGTGAAGACCATCCACGCGCCGGAGAGGCCGTACTTGTAGCCGAGGCCGACACCGCCGATGGTGGAGGCACCGCCGAGGACGATCGCGGCCATGGTGCCCGAGTACATCCAGGGACCGAGCCGACGGCCGGCGACCAGGAACTCGCTCTTGGACTTGGCGCGGCGCATGCCCCACCAGCCCATGGCCAGCATGCCGGCCAGATAGACGACGATCACCGCGTAGTCGACAGCCATGGGCCTTCCTCCATTCATCCGCGGGACGCTTGCGTGGGATGACGATAGGTGGCTGAAAAGCAGCGCTGAAGTGTACTTTTCATACATCCTTGACGCGCCCTATGGATGGACCGTCCATCATGCCGGACCTGGCCCCGCCCACTCCGCCCATCCCGCTGCCCGCCCTGCTGGCGTACGGGGATCTCGGGCTGCGCCAGGTCGCGGGGCCGCCGGCCGACGAGGTCGCCGTGCACTGGGTGCACACCTCCGAGATGGGTGACCCGTACCCGTATCTGCTCGGCGGGGAGCTGCTGCTGAGCGCCGGGGTGCACTTCGCGGAGGCAGCCGACGTCGAGGCGCACCTCGACTTCTATGTGTCACGGATCGTCGAGGCGGGCGCGGCGGCGCTCGGGTTCGGCCTCGCGCCGGTGCACCACACCGTGCCGGAGGCGCTGACGGCAGCGTGTGAACGGCACGGCCTGCCGCTGCTGGAGGTCCCGCCGAAGACCACGTTCACCGCGATCGCCCGCGCGGTGTGGCGGCTCATGGCCGAGGCCCGCACCCATGAGCTGCGCCGGGTGACCCGGGCCCAGCAGGGCCTGGCCACCGCCGCGGCCCGGCCCGACCCGGTGCCGTCGGTACTGCGCCAGCTGGCCGCCCGGGTCGGCGGCTGGACGGTGCTGCTCGCCCCGGACGGTACGGAACTCCAGGCCGCCGACCGGCCGCCGCCCGCCGGGGCCCGTGCCGCCCTGGCCCGCCTGGCGCAGGTGGTGACCCCGGCTCCACCCCGGGCAGCGCCGTCCTCCGCAACCGACACCGCCGGGGGCGCGCACCTGGCCGCGTACGCCCTCGGAGGGAATCAGGGGCTCGTCCTCGGTGTCGCCACGGAGGGCCGCGAGTCCGGTGACCACACCATCGCCGGGGTCGCGGCCGTCCTGCTGTCCCTGCTCACCGCGCCCCATCAGGGTGCCGACGCGGCGGGCCGGTCGGCCGCGCTGGTCCGGCTGCTGCTCGGGGCCGCGCCCGACGAGGTGGCCCCGCTGCTGGGGCCGGGCCCGTGGACGGTGGTCCACGCGCGCGCCGGAGGCAAAGGCCGGAGCCTGGGCAGGGACCGGAGCACCGGGGACAGCGGCGGGGACGGGGGCAGCGGCGGGGACGGCACCCCGTTCGCCGCGTCCCCGCTCGCCGCGTCCGCCCTCGGCGCGGCCCTCGGCAGCGCACTGGTCGACGCCGAAGGCGCGACGGTACGGATCGTCACCGACCGGGAGGTCACCCCGCAGCCCGGCTGGATCCTGGGCGTCAGCGCTCCGGCGGCGGCCACGGACCTGGCCGCCGCCGACACCCAGGCGCACCGGGCCCTGCGCCGCGCCGAGGCGGGCCGCGCGGGCCTCGTGCGGCACCGCGAGGCAGGTCTCTCCGCGCTGGTCGCGCCGGACGAGGCACGCGCTCACGCCCGGACCCGGCTGGCGCCGATCGCGGACTCCCCCGCGCTCACCGAGACGCTGCGCGGCTGGCTCTCGCTGCACGGCAGCTGGGACCGTACGGCCGCGTCCCTGGGGGTGCACCGCAACACGGTGCGGCAGCGCATCGCGCGCTGCGCCACGCTGCTCGACGCGGACCTGGACGACCCGGATGTCCGGATGGATCTGTGGTTCGCGCTGCGCTGGCTGTGATGTGCGCGACCGCCTCTGGACAGCGTGTGTGACTGCCGGGTAACTTTTTCTGAGCAAGCGCTTAGACAAGCTGACCAGTGCCGACGAAGGAGGGCGTCCCGTGCGCCGTACGGTTTACAACGAGGACCACGAGGCGTTCCGCGAGACCATCCGTGCCTTCATCGAGGCCGAGGTCGTCCCCGTCTACGACGAGTGGTTCGCCGCCGGTCAGGCGCCCCGCGACTTCTACTACAAGCTCGGCGAGCTGGGCGTCTTCGGCATCAACGTTCCCGAGGAGTTCGGCGGCGCGGGCCTGGACACGCACAAGTTCGAGGCCGTGCTCTACGAGGAGACCTCGCGCGCGGGCGTCAACTTCGGCGGCTCCGGCGTGCATGTGCTGCTCGCCCTGCCGTACATCAAGCTGCTGGCCACCGACGAGCAGAAGAAGAACTACCTGCCGAAGTTCGTCACCGGCGAGGAGATGTGGGCGCTGGCGATGACCGAGCCGGGCACCGGCTCCGACGTCGCGGGCATGAAGACCACGGCCAAGCTCTCGGAGGACGGCACGCACTACGTCCTCAACGGCGCCAAGACCTTCATCACCGGCGGCGTGCACGCCGACCGTGTGATCGTGTGCGCCCGCACCTCCGCCCCGCGCGAGGACGACCGCCGCTTCGGCATCTCGCTGTTCGCGGTGGACACCAAGTCGGAGGGCTACTCGGTCGGCCGCAAGCTGGACAAGCTCGGTCTGCGCACCTCCGACACCGCCGAGCTGGCCTTCGTCGACGTCAAGGTCCCGGTCGAGGACCTGCTCGGCGAGGAGAACAAGGGCTTCTACTACCTCGGCCAGAACCTGCCCTCCGAGCGCTGGGGCATCGCGTTCGGCGCGTACGCGCAGGCCAAGGCCGCCGTCCGGTTCGCCCAGCAGTACGTGACCGACCGCACGGTCTTCGGCAAGCCGGTCGCCTCCTTCCAGAACACCAAGTTCGAGCTGGCCGCCTGCCAGGCCGAGGTGGACGCCGCCGAGGCCGTGGCCGACCGTGCCCTGGAGGCCCTGGACGCCGGCGAGCTCACGGCCGCCGAGGCCGCGTCCGCGAAGCTCTTCTGCACCGAGGTCGCGCACCGCGTGATCGACCGCTGCCTGCAGCTGCACGGCGGCTACGGATACATGAACGAGTACCCGATCGCCCGCCTGTACGCCGACAACCGGGTCAACCGGATCTACGGCGGCACCAGCGAGGTCATGAAGTCGATCATCGCCAAGTCGATGGGACTGTAGGCCAGTTCGACTGCCCTACTGTTCAATCATGAACGAATCCCTGGAGTCCCTGCTCGATCTGCTCGATCTCGAGCAGATCGAGCAGGACATCTTCCGCGGCACCAGCCGCCCTTCGCTGGTGCCGCGCGTCTTCGGCGGCCAGGTCGCCGCACAGGCCCTGGTCGCCGCCGGCCGTACGGTCCCCGAGGACCGCACCGCCCACTCGCTGCACGCGTACTTCCTGCGGCCCGGAGACCCCGGCGCGCCGATCGTCTACACCGTCGACCGGATCCGCGACGGCCGGTCGTTCACGACCCGGCGAGTGGTCGCGGTCCAGCACGGGCACCCGATCTTCCACCTCTCGGCGTCCTTCCAGACGTACGAGGAAGGCCTGGATCACCAGGCGGCCATGCCACACGCGCCCGACCCCGAATCGCTGCCCACCGCCGCCGAGATGCTTCCCCGGTACCGGGACATCTTCAGCGACCCGGGAGTCGTCGACCGGATGATCGAAGCCCGGTCCGCGGTCGACCTGCGCTACGTGGACACACCGCCCTGGGGCAGCGTGGGTGAGCCGCGCGAGCCCCGCTCGCAGGTCTGGTTCCGCACCCAGGGCAAGCTGGCGGACGACCCCCTGCTGCACGTCTGCCTCGCCACCTACGTCTCCGACATGACGCTGCTCGACTCGGTGCTGCTCGCGCACGGGCGCGGCGGCTGGACCGTCGGCGATGTGGTGGGCGCGAGCCTGGACCACGCGATGTGGTTCCACCGGCCTTTCCGGGCCGACGAATGGCTGCTGTACGACCAGGAGTCGCCGTCCGCGCACGGCGGCCGCGGTCTCGGCCAGGCCAGGATCTACACGGCGGACGGCCGGCTGGCGATCTCGGTGATCCAGGAGGGCGTGGTCCGGGTCCCGCGCAGCTGACCTGCCGTGGACCGAGTCATACCGATCCAGGAGGCGCTACCCACACCGTGGGCTGTCCAGTGACCCTGGCGACGGTCTCGAAGTCCGCGTCGTAGTGCAGAACCGCGAGCCCTGCCAGTTCGGCGGTAGCCGCGACAAGCAGATCGACCGGGCCGGCGCTGCGGTGCTCACCGCGTTCGGTCAGCATCCGCTGTACGGTCCGGGCCCGCCGGAGAACGTCGTCGGGTACGGGCGTCCAGTTGAAGAGAGTTGCCAGCAACTCCTCCTTGGAAAGCCGATCGGCCAACGACCGGGCCGAGATCAGCATCTCCAGTTCGGTGATGTCGCACAGTCCGATCACGCCCTCGGCGAGATGTCCGCTCCAGCGCTCCCGGACGGCCTTATTGGTGAGGACCCGGGCAGCCGCGGAAGTGTCGATGAGGTGGGTGACCGGACTCATCGACGGTAGTTGTCCTTGTCCAGGAGGATGTCGAAGTCCCCGCGGTCACCCATGGCCGCGAGCTCTTCCAGCGCCCTGAGACGCCGGTGACGCTGCGCCACCTCCCGCAGAGCCGCGTTCACCGTGTCCTTCTTTGTGGTGGTGCCCAGTATCGAAGCAGCCTCGCTCAGCGCGTCGTCATCGACTTCGACGTAGAGATTCGACATTGCATATCCTCCCTAGGTCAACGGCATATGTAGCATATGTTGCCACTAGGAGACGCCGCCACCTTGCCCTCAGTCGACCGCCAGCCCCGCCGCGTTCAGCAGGTACGCCGTCATCGGGTCGTAGAAGCGCGGGTCCGTCACGTGGTCGTCCAGTGGGACCGTCACCTGGAGCGTGCCCTCGGCCTCGCCGAGGAACAGTGCCGGGTCGTTGGAGTCCGCGTACCCGACGGCGTCGATCCCGCGCCGGCCGGCACACCCGGCCCAGCCGTGGTCCGCGACCACCAGGTCTGGCAGCGGGCGGCCCTCCGCCGCGAGGCCGTCGAGAATCGCCGCCATCGGCTCGGGCGAGTGCGTGTGCCACAGGGTCGCGCCGCGCTCCAGCACCGCGACGTCGGCGAACTGGAAGACGTAGCCCTCGTCGGCCGTCAGGCCTGAGGGAATGACCACGATCTCGCAGCCGGCCGCCCGCAACGCGGCGGCCGTGGCGCGGTGCACGTCCAGCAGGCCGCCCGGGTGTCCGGTGGCGAACAGCACACGCTCCTTGGCCGCGGCGGCCTTGCGCAGCCGCGCCGCCATCCGGTCGAGGGCGTCGACCGTCAGCTCCGGGTCGATCGTGTCCTGACCGAAGCGGTACTGGGGGTCGTCATTGACACCACAGCGCTCGGCCATGACGGCCAGCACGTCCTGCTCATCGGTCCAGCGGTCACCGAGCTCCAGGCCCAGCCAGTAATGGCGGTCGCCGTTGGCGAGCTTGCGGTAGTGGGAGAGGTTGTTGTCGCGCGGAGTGGCGACATCACCGGCGATACGGGTGCGGACAAGGTGTTCGACAAGGGCGGCACGGCTGGGTATCGGCATGTGCCCATTGTGCCGTCAGCCACGGCCCGGAGGCCGGTTGTCCCGAACGCTGGACGGCTCGCCGGGCCGTGGCCGCCGAGGTGACCGCCCCGCCAACCTCGCGACGGACGCGGGCGATTCAGGAGCCGGCTGCCGCCGCGAAGGCACCGCGCGCCAGCCGGTGCAGCAGTTCCGCCGTCGCGGTACGCCCGGGGAGAGCGCCCGGACGTCCGAGGTGCGGAGTCGAGTTCAGCAGCCCGAAGACCGCGTGCACGGTGGCCCGGGCATCGGCCTCGGCAAGGGCGGGATAGCTCTCGCGTACGGTCTCCACCCACAGCTCGACGTACTGCCGCTGGAGCTGGCGCACCAGCTTGCGGTCGCTCTCCCGCAGGCGGTCCAGCTCACGGTCGTGGAGAGTGATGAGCGGACGGTCGTCGAGGGCGAAGTCGATGTGGCCCTCGATGAGCGAGTCCAGCAGCGCCTCGGGCGGGGCAGAGTTCTGCGCGCGCTCCGCCACCCGGTACCTGCCACCCGTCAGCAGCCGGTCGCTGATGCCGACGAGCAGCTCGGCGAGCATCGCGTCCTTGCCCGCGAAGTGGCGGTAGAGACCGGGACCGCTGATGCCCACGGCGGCCCCTATCTCGTCCACGCCGACGCCGTGGAAGCCGCGCTCGGCGAAGAGGCGGGCGGCTTCCTTGAGGATCTGCTCACGGCGGGTCGGGGCCGCGGTCCTGGTGCTCATGGGAATTCATTCTAGACAGGGCTGTTAGCGCTCGTTAACCTAAGGGAAACAACGTTAACGCTCATTAACCGAGCAAGGGAGCTCGAGGGATGCAGCAGGCACCAGTGCTGGCGAGCGCCGCCGATCCGGCGTCCGAAGCCTGGCGGGCCAACGAGGCCGCCCACCAAGAGCTGTCCGACGGGCTGCGGGCCCGGCTGGCGGCGGCCCGGCTGGGCGGCGGCGAGAGGGCCCGCGACCGGCACACGGCACGCGGAAAGCTGCTGCCGAGGGACCGCGTGGACACCCTCCTCGACCCCGGGTCGCCCTTCCTGGAGCTGGCACCACTCGCCGCCGAGGGGATGTACGGCGGGGCGGCCCCGGCGGCCGGCGTGATCGCCGGCATCGGGCGGGTCAGCGGCCGCGAGGTGGTGATCGTCGCCAATGACGCCACGGTCAAGGGCGGCACGTACTACCCGATGACCGTCAAGAAGCACCTCCGGGCCCAGGAGGTCGCCCTGGAGAACCGTCTCCCCTGCCTCTACCTGGTCGATTCCGGCGGCGCCTTCCTGCCGATGCAGGACGAGGTGTTCCCCGACCGCGACCACTTCGGCCGGATCTTCTACAACCAGGCCCGGATGTCCGGCGCCGGCATTCCGCAGATCGCGGCGGTGCTCGGCTCCTGCACGGCGGGCGGCGCGTACGTCCCGGCCATGAGCGACGAGGCCGTCATCGTGCGCGGCCAGGGCACGATCTTCCTGGGCGGCCCGCCACTGGTGAAGGCGGCCACCGGCGAGGTCGTCACCGCCGAGGAGCTGGGCGGCGGCGAGGTCCACTCGCGGGTCTCGGGCGTCACGGACCATCTCGCGGAGGACGACGCGCACGCGCTGCGGATCGTCCGTACGATCGTCTCCACCCTGCCCGAGCGCGGCGGGCTCCCCTGGTCCGTCGAGCCGGTGGAGGAGCCCAAGGTCGACCCGGCCGGGCTGTACGGCGCGGTGCCGGTGGACTCCCGTACCCCGTACGACGTCCGCGAGGTCATCGCGCGGCTGGTCGACGGCTCCCGGTTCGCCGAGTTCAAGGCCGAGTTCGGCACGACCCTCGTCACCGGCTTCGCCCGGATCCACGGACATCCGGTCGGCATCGTCGCCAACAACGGCATCCTCTTCTCCGAATCCGCCCAGAAGGGCGCGCACTTCATCGAGCTGTGCGACCAGCGCGGCATCCCGCTGCTCTTCCTGCAGAACATCTCCGGCTTCATGGTCGGCCGGGACTACGAGGCGGGCGGGATCGCCAAGCACGGCGCCAAGATGGTCACCGCGGTGGCGTGCACGCGCGTACCGAAGCTGACGGTGGTCGTCGGCGGCTCGTACGGCGCGGGCAACTACTCGATGTGCGGCCGGGCCTACTCGCCTCGCTTCCTGTGGATGTGGCCCAACGCCAAGATCTCGGTGATGGGCGGCGAGCAAGCCGCCTCGGTGCTGGCCACCGTCAAGCGCGACCAGATCGAGGCGCGCGGCGAGGACTGGCCGACGGCGGAGGAAGAGGCCTTCAAGGACCCGATCCGCGCCCAGTACGAGACCCAGGGCAACGCCTACTACGCGACCGCCCGGCTGTGGGACGACGGCGTGATCGACCCGCTCGAGACCCGCCAGGTGGTGGGTCTGGCCCTGACCGCGTGTGCCAATGCCCCGCTGGGTGAGCCCGGCTACGGCGTCTTCCGGATGTGAGTGACCAGATGACGACTTTCGACACAGTCCTCGTCGCCAATCGTGGCGAGATCGCGGTACGGGTCATCCGCACCCTGCGGGAGCAGGGCATCCGCTCGGTGGCCGTCTTCAGCGACGCCGACGCGGACGCCCGGCATGTACGGGAGGCCGACACCGCGGTGCGGATCGGCCCGGCGGCCGCCTCGGAGAGCTACCTCAGCGCCGAGCGGCTGCTGGAGGCGGCCCGCCGGACCGGCGCCCGGGCCATCCACCCGGGCTACGGCTTCCTCGCCGAGAACGCGGCCTTCGCGCAGGCGTGCGCGGACGCCGGGATCGCGTTCATCGGACCTCCGCCGCGGGCCATCGCCCTCATGGGCGACAAGATCCGCGCCAAGGAGACGGTCCGGGCGGCAGGCGTGCCGGTGGTCCCGGGCTCGTCCGGCAGCGGACTGACCGACGACGAACTGGCCGCCGCGGCACGGAAGATCGGCATGCCGGTGCTGCTCAAGCCCTCGGCGGGCGGCGGCGGCAAGGGTATGCGGCTGGTCCACGACGAGGCCCTGCTCGCCGACGAGATCGCCGCGGCCCGACGGGAGGCGCGCGGCTCCTTCGGCGACGACACGCTGCTGGTCGAACGGTGGATCGACCGGCCCCGCCATATCGAGATCCAGGTCCTGGCGGACGCCCACGGCAACGTGGTCCACCTCGGTGAGCGCGAATGCTCCCTCCAGCGCCGGCACCAGAAGATCATCGAGGAGGCGCCCTCGGTCCTGCTGGACGAGGCCACTCGCGCGGCGATGGGCAAGGCCGCGGTCCAGGCCGCCCTGAGCTGCGGCTACCGGGGTGCGGGCACGGTGGAGTTCATCGTCCCGGGCAACGACCCCGCTTCGTACTACTTCATGGAGATGAACACCCGGCTCCAGGTCGAGCACCCGGTGACCGAGTTCATCACCGGCCTCGACCTGGTCGAATGGCAGCTGCGGGTCGCCGCGGGCGAACAACTCCCCTTCGGCCAGGCGGACGTCACCCTCACCGGCCACGCGGTCGAGGCCCGTATCTGTGCGGAGGACCCGTCGCGCGGCTTCCTTCCCTCCGGTGGCACGGTGCTGGCGCTGCACGAACCCCGGGGAACCGGCGTGCGTACCGACTCCGGCCTCACCGAAGGCACCGAGGTCGGGAGCCTTTACGACCCCATGCTGTCCAAGGTCGTCGTCCACGCCCCGGACCGCCCGACCGCCCTGCGCAAGCTGCGTGCGGCCCTGGCGGAGACGGTCACCCTGGGCGTACCGACCAATGCCGGCTTCCTGCGCCGCCTGCTGGCCCACCCGTCAGTGGTCTCCGGCGACCTGGACACAGGTCTGGTGGAGCGGGACGCGGACGGGCTGGTGCCCGACGGGGTCCCGGACGAGGTGTACGTGGCAGCCGCGCTGCTGCGAGCCGGGGGTTCCGCCCCGGCGACGGGCTGGGTCGATCCGTTCTCGGTCGCGAGCGGCTGGCGTCTGGGCGGTACCCCCGCGTGGACGGTCCGCCACGTACGCGTGCCAGGGCACGACCCGGTGACCGTCCGCCTGCGCGGTGGAGCCGGGGGCACGGAGGTCCTGGTCGGCGACGTACCGCCGGGCGGCGAAGCCGCACCGGGAAGGGGGCGGCTGGTCGGCGGCGAGAGCCCCCGCACCCGCGTCACCGTCGAGTGGGACGGTGCCACGCACACCTTCAGTCACGCCCCCTCGCCCGACGGCGTCTGGCTCGGCCGGGACGGGGACAGCTGGCACGTCCAGGTCCACGATCCGGTCGTCGCCGCCCTCGCCGGCGCGGGCCGGGCCGGGAGCGCGGACTCGCTCACCGCCCCCATGCCCGGCACCGTCACGGTCGTCAAGGTCGCCGTGGGCGACGAGGTCGCCGCAGGGCAGGGGCTGCTGGTCGTCGAGGCGATGAAGATGGAGCACGTGATCTCCGCCCCGCACGCCGGCACCGTCACCGAGCTGGACGTGATCCCGGGCAGCACCGTCGCCATGGACCAGGTCCTGGCCGTGGTCGCCCCGCACGAGGAGGAGGACCCGTCATGACCGGCGGACTGCCGATGGAGATCCCCGGCGCGGGTCTCCCCCCACGCGTCCGGATCCACGAAGTGGGCCCGCGCGACGGCCTGCAGAACGAGAAGACCGTCGTACCGACCGAGATCAAGGCGGAGTTCGTCCGCCGTCTGGCGGGCGCCGGGCTCTCAACCATCGAGGCGACCAGCTTCGTGCACCCCAAGTGGGTGCCCCAACTGGCCGACGCGGAAGCGCTGTTCCCCATGCTGGACGGGCTCGGAGCCACTCTCCCCGTACTGGTCCCGAACGCGCGCGGCCTGGACCGCGCCATGGCCCTCGGCGCCCGCCGGATCGCGGTGTTCGGCAGCGCGACCGAGACCTTCGCCGCGCGCAACCTCAACCGTACGATCGCCGAATCACTCGCCATGTTCGAGCCGGTGGTCGCCCGCGCCCGGGAGGCCGGGATCCATGTCCGCGGCTACCTTTCGATGTGCTTCGGCGACCCGTGGGAGGGACCCGTCCCCGTCGCTCAGGTCGTCCAGGTCGCCAAGCAGCTCATGGACCTCGGCTGCGACGAGCTGAGCCTGGGCGACACCATCGGCGTGGCCACACCCGGCCATGTGCTGTCCCTTCTCGCCGCACTGAACGAGAAGGGCGTGCGCACCGACACCATCGGCGTGCACTTCCACGACACCTACGGCCAGGCCCTCGCCAACACGCTCGCCGCACTCCAGCACGGGGTGACCACCGTGGACGCGTCCGCCGGCGGTCTGGGCGGCTGCCCGTACGCCAAGAGCGCGACCGGAAATCTCGCCACCGAAGACCTCGTGTGGATGCTCCACGGCCTCGGCATCGAAACCGGGGTCGACCTCGGCCGGCTCACCGCCACCAGCGTGTGGATGGCCGAACAACTGGGCCGACCCAGCCCTTCCCGCACCGTCCGCGCCCTCTCCCACAAGGAGTCGTAGCAATGTCGCTCGACCACCGCCTCTCCCCCGAACACGAGGAACTCCGCCGCACGGTCGAGGAGTTCGCGCACGACGTCGTCGCGCCGAAGATCGGCGACTTCTACGAGCGTCACGAGTTCCCGTACGAGATCGTCCGCGAAATGGGTCGCATGGGCCTGTTCGGCCTGCCCTTCCCCGAGGAGTACGGCGGCATGGGCGGCGACTACCTCGCCCTGGGCATCGCCCTCGAGGAACTCGCCCGGGTCGACTCGTCGGTCGCCATCACCCTCGAGGCGGGCGTGTCCCTCGGCGCCATGCCCGTCTACCGCTTCGGCACGGAGGAGCAGAAGCGCGAGTGGCTCCCGCGTCTGTGCTCCGGCGAAATACTGGGCGCCTTCGGCCTGACCGAGCCGGACTGCGGCTCGGACGCGGGCGGTACGAAGACGACCGCCGTCCGGGACGGCGACGAGTGGGTGATCAACGGTTCCAAGTGCTTCATCACCAACTCCGGTACGGACATCACGGCCCTCGTCACGGTCACGGCGGTCACCGGCCGCAAGGCGGACGGCCGTCCGGAGATCTCCTCGATCATCGTCCCGTCCGGCACCCCGGGCTTCACCGTGGCCACCCCCTACTCCAAGGTCGGCTGGAACGCCTCGGACACCCGCGAGCTGTCCTTCTCCGACGTCCGGGTGCCGCTCGCCAACCTCCTCGGTGAGGAGGGCCGCGGATACGCCCAGTTCCTGCGCATCCTCGACGAGGGCCGCATCGCCATCTCGGCGCTCGCGACGGGTCTCGCGCAGGGTTGCGTCGACGAGTCGCTGAAGTACGCCAGGGAGCGCCACGCGTTCGGCCGCCCGATCGGCGACAACCAGGCCATCCAGTTCAAACTGGCGGACATGGAAATGCGCGCCCACACGGCGCGCATCTCCTGGCGGGACGCGGCCTCCCGGCTCGTCCACGGCGAGCCGTTCAAGAAGGAGGCGGCGCTCGCCAAGCTCTACTCGTCGACGGTGGCGGTGGACAACGCGCGCGAGGCCACCCAGATCCACGGCGGCTACGGCTTCATGAACGAGTACCCCGTGGCCCGCATGTGGCGCGACTCCAAGATTCTGGAGATCGGCGAGGGCACCAGCGAGGTCCAGCGCATGCTGATCGCCCGTGAGCTGGGCCTGCCGGCCTGACCCATCCAGCACGGACCCCGTGGGCCGGTCTCCTCAGCCAGGAGGCCGGCCCTCCGCGTGTCCCACACCGTCTTCGTGCTGGTGGAGAACGGGTGGGCAGCGCGCCGAGCATTGCCCGTCTCGCTCAGGAGGCGCGGCGTGGCGTGCGGCCGCCGACTCGTCAACCGTCCGGCAGCCGCTCGCCCTTGCCTGGCGGGCCGCGGCACCGTGCCTGCTTGCCACAGAGTCGAGCGGTGCATTACGCGATGCCCTACGGATCGCGGTCAGCCGAGGCGCGCGCCTCCCCGCGCCGGGCCCCTTCCGGGACGATCCTTGACGCGACGGCACGAGCGAGGACCCCGTCCCGGGGCAGGAGGAGAACCCTTGAGAACGCCCATCGCGGGCCGGCGCAGCCGGATCAGATACGCCCTCTTCACCCTGTGCGGGATCTTCATCGCGCTGGGACTCCTGTGGGGAGCGACGTCGCTCTTCGACGCGGGGTGACGCCGTGCAGGAAGGCCGCGGCTGGAAGTGGCGGAAGGGCGGCGCCCAGGAGGCCGCCTCGGCGATGAAGGTCGCCGTTCCATCCGCCGCGACCGACCTCCGGGGCGCGATCCGGGACAACTTCCAGGACTCCGCCTACCTGCTGGCCTTCGTCGTACCCGACTCCGATGTCAATGCCTTCGTCAACTCCCTGCACGCCCTGAGCTGACACCGAGCTGACGCGCTGCCACGTTGCGGCGGGCCACCCCCCTGGACAAAAGATGAGGTTAGGCTAACCTACCTTCGAACTTGTCCGG
Source organism: Streptomyces sp. NPDC051219 (assembly GCF_040682335.1). NCBI lineage: Bacteria > Bacillati > Actinomycetota > Actinomycetes > Kitasatosporales > Streptomycetaceae > Streptomyces > Streptomyces sp. NPDC051219. Next base: position 125,628 of record NZ_JBFBAS010000014.1, on the reverse strand, counting down.
CGGACGGAACCCGCACGTACGAAAGCAGACGCCCTCATGGATCACGCCCGAGCTTCCCACTTCTCCCGTCGCGGCCTGCTTGCCGCGGGCGGCGCCCTCGGCCTTGGTGCGCTGCTCGCCGCCTGCGGCGACAGCGACTCGAAAAAGGGCTCGGACAAGGGCGCCGACAAGGCCGGTCCGTGGTCCTTCAAGGACGACCGCGGCCAGACGGCGAGCACCAAGAGCACCCCGAAGAACATTGTCGCCTTCATCGGTACGGCTGCCGCCCTCCACGACTACGGGATCGGCGTCAAGGGCGTCTTCGGACCGACGAAGCTCCAGGACGGCAAGCCCGACGTCCAGGCCGGCGACCTCGACATCTCCAAGGTCGAGATCCTCGGCAACGTCTGGGGCGAGTTCAACGTCGAGAAGTACGCGGCTCTGGTGCCCGACGTCCTGATCACCAACACCTGGGAGAAGGACGCCCTCTGGTACGTGCCGGACGAGTCGAAGGACAAGATCCTCAAACTCGCCCCCAGCGTCGCCATCGCGGTCGGCGGCGACGTCTCTCTGACCAAGCCGCTGGAGCGCACCGCCGAACTCGCCAAGTCCCTGGGCGCCGACCTGAACGCCAAGGCTGTTGTCGACGCCAAGACCCGCTTCGAGAAGGCGGCCGCGAGCGTCCGCGAGGCGGCCAAGTCCAACCCGGGCATCAAGGTGCTGGCGGGCTCCGCCGCGGCCGACCTGTTCTACGTCTCCACCCCGAAGACCTCTGCCGACCTGCGCTACTTCGAGGAGCTGGGCGTCACGTTCGTCGTCCCGACGAAGCTCGACGCCGGCGGCTTCTTCGAGAGCCTCAGCTGGGAGAACGCGGACAAGTACAAGGCCGACCTGATCATGCTCGACAACCGCACCTCACAGCTCCAGCCCGAGGCGCTCAAGGCGAAGCCGACCTGGGCCCAGCTGCCCGCCGTGAAGGCCGGTCAGATCACCCCGCGCGTCACCGAGCCGATCTTCTCGTACGCCAAGTGCGCGCCGATCCTCGAGGAGCTCGCCGAGGCCATCAAGAAGGCCAAGAAGGTCAGCTGACACCGAGCAGTCCCGAGCCGAGGGAGACCTCCGCATGACCGTCACCGCCCCCGCCCCCGCGATCACGCCCTTCCGATTCTTCGACCTGCGGGTCGTACGGACGCGCCGCCTCGGCCCCTCGCTGGTCCGCATCACCTTCGGCGGCGAGGAGTTGAAGGACTTCGCCGCCGGCGGTTACGACCAGAGCCTGTCGCTGTTCCTGCCGCATCCGCACCAGGACGTCCCGGTCGTACCGGTGGAGGAGGGTGACGGGTGGTTCGCCGCGTGGCGGGCGCTGCCCGCGGACGAGCGGGCGGTCATGCGGTCGTACACCTGCCGCGAGCAGCGCCGCGAGCCGCGGGAGGAGGTCGACATCGACTTCGCCCTCCACGGTGACATCGGCCCGGCCTCCCGCTGGGCGGGCCGGGCCTCGGCCGGAGACCGGGTGAGGGTGCTGGGTCCGGCCGTCGCGGACAACACCGCGATACGTTTCCGCCCGCCGCAGGACCCCGACTGGGTGCTGCTGTTCGCGGACGAGACCGCGCTGCCCGCGGCGGCGGCGATCCTCGACCGGATGCCACGCGACCGCAAGGTCAGGGCGTGGCTCGAGGTCCCGCATCCGGACGACCGCCTCGTGCTGCCCACGCTCGCCGACGCCGAGATCACCTGGATCGTCCGCGGGAGCCAGGGAGAGGGCCGCGAGCGGACCGACCGCGTCGTGGACGAGGTGCGCGCCGCCGAGCTGCCCGACGGGACGCCGTACGCGTGGATGGCGGGCGAGTCCGGCAGCGTGCGGGCGCTGCGGCGCCATCTTGTCCAGGAGCGCGGGTTCGACCGCAGGTCGGTCACCTTCGTCGGCTACTGGCGACTTGGCCTCAGCGAGGAGCAACTCCTCGCCGAGGCCCTCTCGGGCAGCGGCTCGAACGACCAGGCCTTCTGAGCGACTGGTTCTCATCGCCTTCCGGCGTTTTCAGGCAGGGATCCGGACAACGCGTGCGTCCCACAGGGGGCGAGGGTGATTCCGGCTCGAACTTAGGTTAGGCTAACCTCACTTCGACGCCACGCCCTCGCCCCCCGCTTTCCTTCCTGCCCGGAGGGTGTGACGAATTCCCTCACCCCGGAGGACAGTTGATGCGCTCGCATCTGCTCAACCAGACGACCGCGGAGCAGTACAGACTTTCCGTCACCGAGGGCGTCGAGCGGGTGGCCGCCAAACTCGCGACCACCGAACGGCCCCACACCGGTGTCGCCGTCGACCAGCTCGCTCCGGTGATCTCCTCGATCGATCTGGACCAGCCGCTGCACGACCCGGCCGCCGCCCTCGACGAACTCGAGAGCGTCTACCTGCGCGACGCCGTCTACTTCCACCACCCGCGCTACCTCGGCCACCTCAACTGCCCGGTGGTCATCCCCGCGGTCGTCGGCGAGGCGGTGCTCTCGGCCGTCAACTCCTCGCTGGACACATGGGACCAGAGCGCCGGCGGCACTCTGATAGAGCGCCGGCTCATCGACTGGACAGCCGAGCGCATCGGCCTCGGCACCGCGGCGGACGGCGTGTTCACCAGCGGCGGTTCGCAGTCCAACTTCCACGCCCTGCTGCTCGCCCGGGACGAGGCCTGCCGACTGGTTCAAAAGCACCCCGACTACGTAGGGCATGAGCTCGCCAAGGCCGAGATCCTGCCCAAGCTGCGGATATTCGCCTCCGAGTGCAGCCACTTCAGCGTCAAGAAGTCCGCCGCCATGCTCGGACTGGGCTACGAATCCGTCATCTCGGTCCCGTGCGACCAGAACAAGCGGATGCAGACCGTCGCACTCACCCGGGAACTCGAACGCTGCGAGCGCGAGGGCCTCTTCCCCATGGCCGTCGTCGCCACCGCGGGCACCACCGACTTCGGCTCCATCGACCCGCTTCCCGAGATCGCCCGGCTCTGCGGACAGCACGGCGCCTGGATGCACGTGGACGCCGCGTACGGCTGTGGACTGCTCGTCTCCCGCACCCGGCGCCACCTGCTGGACGGCATCCAGCACGCCGACTCGGTGACCGTGGACTACCACAAGTCCTTTTTCCAGCCGGTCAGTTCGAGTGCGGTACTGGTACGCGACCGCGCCACGCTCGGCCACGCGACCTACCACGCGGACTACCTCAACCCGCGCCCAATGGCCGAGGCCGGGGCAGCACCCGCGCACGGGATAGAGGGAAGCGTCCCCAACCAGGTCGACAAGTCCATCCAGACCACCCGCCGCTTCGACGCCCTCAAGCTGTGGATGACGCTGCGCGTGATGGGCGCGGACGGCGTCGGCGAACTCTTCGACGAGGTCGTGGAACTGGCTGCCGAGGGCTGGAAGATGCTCGACGCGGACCCCCGGTTCGAGGTCGTCGTCCAGCCCCAGCTCTCCACCCTCGTCTTCCGCTTCGTGCCGGAGGGCGTCGCCGGCCCGGCGCTCGTCGACCGGGCCAACCTGTACGCCCGCAAGGCCCTGTTCGCCTCCGGCGAGGCCGTTGTGGCCGGCACCAAGGTCGGCGGCAGCCACTACCTCAAGTTCACCCTGCTCAACCCGCAGACGACCACCGGCGACATCGCCGTCGTCCTCGACCTCCTGGCCGAGCACGCAAGCCAGTACCTGGGAGAAGCCCTTGTCCACGCCTCGTGAGCCCCACGACTTCATCGCCATCGGGCTCGGCCCCTTCAACCTGGGACTCGCCTGTCTGACCGAGCCGATCGACGAGCTCGACGGTCTCTTCCTGGAGTCCAAGCCGGGCTTCGAATGGCACGCCGGCATGTTCCTCGAAGGTGCGCACCTCCAGACGCCGTTCATGTCGGACCTGGTGACGATGGCCGACCCCACCTCCGCGTACTCCTTCCTCAACTACCTGAAGGAGTCGGGGCGGCTGTACTCCTTCTACATACGGGAGAACTTCTATCCGTTGCGGACGGAGTACAACGACTACTGCCGCTGGGCCGCCGGCAAACTGAGCAGCGTCCGCTGGAGCACCACGGTGACGTCCGTCGAGTACGACGAGAAGGACGCGCTCTACGCCGTGCGCACGGAGGACGGCGAGACGTTCCGCGCCCGCCACCTGGTCCTGGGCACCGGCACCCCGCCGCACATCCCGGAAGCCTGCCGGAACCTGGGCGGAGACTTCATCCACAACTCGCGCTATCTGGACAACAAAGCGGCCCTCCAGGCCAAGAAGTCCATCACGCTGGTCGGCAGCGGCCAGAGCGCCGCGGAGATCTACTACGACCTCCTCTCCGAAATCGATGTACACGGCTACCGGCTGAACTGGGTCACCCGGTCCCCTCGCTTCTTCCCGCTGGAGTACACCAAGCTCACGCTGGAGATGACCTCTCCGGAGTACGTGGACTACTTCCACGCCCTCCCGGAGGCAACCCGCTACCAGCTGGAGAGCCGGCAGAAAGGTCTCTTCAAGGGCATCGACTCGGACCTGATCGACTCGATCTTCGACCTGCTCTACCAGAAGAACCTCAAGGGCCCGGTCCCGACGCGGCTGATGACCAACACGGCGCTCAGCGAGGCGGCTTACGACGCCGCGACCGGTACGTACACCCTAGGCCTGCGCCAGGAGGAACAGGAACGGGACTTCTCCCTCGTCACCGAGGGCCTGGTCCTGGCGACCGGCTACCGCTACACTCCGCCGGCCTTCCTGGAACCCCTCCACGACCGCATCCGCTGGGACGGTCGCGGCCGCTTCGACGTGGCCCGCAACTACAGCATCGACACCACTGGACGCGGGATCTTCCTGCAGAACGCCGCCGTCCACACCCACAGCATCACCTCGCCCGACCTGGGCATGGCCGCGTACCGCAACGCGTACATCATCGGTGAACTGCTCGGCCGAGAGCACTACACGGTCGAGAAGTCCATCGCGTTCCAGGAGTTCGCCGCCCCGGAGGGCACCCTCGTATGACGGACATATTCTTCTCCCGCACCGACACGACGCTCGGCGAGTTCGCCGTACGCGCCCTCGACCCCTTCGCCGACGCCGAACTGCTGCACGGCTGGGTCACCCACCCCAAGGCCGCCTTCTGGCTGATGCAGGACGCCTCGCTGCCCGACGTCGAGCGGGAGTACATGGCCATCGCCGCGGCGGAGCACCACGACGCGTTCATCGGCCTGCACGAGGGCCGGCCCACCTTCCTCATGGAACGCTACAACCCGGCCGAGGTCGAGCTGAAAGGTCTGTACGAGGCGCAGCCGGGCGATGTCGGCATGCACTTCCTCGTCGCACCGTCCGACACCCCGGTGCACGGCTTCACACATGCCGTGATCACCACCGTGATGGCGGCGCTGTTCGACGACCCGGCGACCGGGCGCGTCGTCGTCGAGCCGGACGTGCGCAACGCCGCCGTCCACGCGCTCAACAAAGCCGTCGGCTTCGAGATCGTCGAGCGGATCGCGAAGCCCGAGAAGGACGCCTACCTGAGCGTGTGTACGCGAGAGCAGTTCGAGGCCACCCGGGGAGCGACGCGATGACGACGGCCCAGCAGGAGGCGGTCGCCCACCTCACCCCCGAGCTCTGGGCCCGGGCCAACCGGCAACTCGTCCGCAAGGCCCTCGCCGAGTTCTCGCACGAACGGCTGCTGACCCCTGAGCTGGTCGCCGACAACCGGTACGCCGTACGAAGCGACGACGGCGGCACCGAGTACCGGTTCACCGCCCGAGTCTTCGCCCTCGACCACTGGCAGGTGTTCGCCGAGTCCGTCACCCGCCACCGCGACGGCGACGAACTCCCGGTGGACGCGCTGGACTTCTTCCTCGAGATGCGTGGCGCGCTGGAGCTGAGCGACGAGATCCTCCCGGTCTATCTGGAGGAGATCAGCTCGACCCTGTCCGGGACGGCGTACAAGCTCACCAAGGAGCAGGTCCCGGCGGCGGACCTCGGCGAGGCCGGCTTCCAGGCCATCGAGACCGGCATGACCGAGGGCCACCCCTGCTTCGTGGCCAACAACGGCCGGCTCGGGTTCGGCGTCCACGAGTACCACGCGTACGCCCCCGAAGCGGCCGCCGGCACCAAACTGGTCTGGCTGGCGGCGCACCGCGACCACGCCACCTTCACGGCGGGCGCGGGTCTGGACTACGACGCGCTGGTCCGCGCCGAGATGAGCGAGACACAGCACGCCCGGTTCGCGGGGACGATGGCCGGCCTGGGCCTGGACCTGGCCGACTACTACCTCTTCCCCGCCCATCCGTGGCAGTGGTGGAACAAGCTCTCCGTCACGTTCGCCGCCGAGGTCGCGCAGCGGCGTCTGGTTTTCCTGGGCGAGGGCGACGACAGCTATCTGGCACAGCAGTCCATCCGCACGTTCTTCAATACGAGCGACCCGGCCAAGCACTACGTCAAAACCGCCCTCTCGGTCCTCAACATGGGCTTCATGCGGGGGCTCTCGGCGGCGTACATGGAGGCCACCCCGGCCATCAACGACTGGCTGGCCGGTCTGATCGCGAGCGACGACATCCTCCGGGCGGCCCGCTTCTCGATCATCCGGGAGCGCGCCGCCATCGGATACCACCACCGCCAGTACGAGGCCGCCACCGACCGCTACTCGCCGTACCGCAAAATGCTCGCCGCGCTCTGGCGGGAGAGCCCGGTGCCATCGCTGGCGCCGGGCGAGAGCCTGGCCACCATGGCGTCCCTGCTGCACACCGACCACGAGGGCGCGTCCTTGGCGGGCGCGCTGATCACCCGGTCGGGGCTGGAGCCGGCGGAGTGGCTGCGGCGCTATCTGCACGCGTATCTGACGCCGCTGCTGCACAGCTTCTACGCGTACGACCTCGTCTACATGCCGCACGGCGAGAACGTCATCCTCGTACTCAAGGACGGTGCCGTCGAGCGGGCGGTCTTCAAGGACATCGCCGAGGAGATCTGTGTGATGGACCCCGCCGCCGTGCTGCCGCCGGCCGTCGAGCGGATCCGCGCGGAAGTCCCCGAGGACATGAAACTGCTGTCGCTGTTCACCGACGTCTTCGACTGCTTCTTCCGCTTCCTCGGGGGCGCCCTCGCCACCGAGGGCATCGTGGACGAGGACACCTTCTGGCGGGCCGTCGCCGACTGTGTGGCGGACTACCAGGACTCGGTTCCGCACCTGGCGGACAAGTTCAAGCAGTACGACATGTACGCACCGGAGTTCGCGCTGTCCTGCCTCAACCGGCTGCAGCTGCGCAACAACAAGCAGATGGTCGACCTCCAGGATCCGTCCGGCGCCCTCCAGCTCGTCGGCACCCTGGTCAACCCCATCGCCCGGTTCGCGCGCCGCTGAGCGCGACCGAGAGCCGGCGGGCGCCCGTGCCAGGTCCCTCACGGGCGCCCGCTCTCTCATCTCACTCGGCAGGCCAGGGCACCTGGGCCGACCGGTAGTAGTCGATCCCGAGCGCCGACATCCGGGGACCCTGCGCCGCGAGCCTCACCTTGTACGTGTCCCAGTCGTGCGAGGACGCGGGCGACCAGCCCAGCTCGGCGATGCCGGGCAGCCGCGGGAAGGCCATGAACTCGATGTGGTCACTGGTGGAGACGGTCTCCGACCACAGGGGTGCCTCGACGCCGAGGACCGACGAGGCGGGGGCGCCCTTGATGTACGTCCCCGGGTCCCAGTCGTACGACTTCTGCACCTCGACATAGCCCGCCCAGGCCAGACCGAGGGGGGTGTCCTTGTGGTATTTCATGTCGAGGTAGGCACGGTTGGCGGGTGAGAGCACCAGTTTGGTGCCGGCCCTGGCCGCGTCCGCGACCTCCTTCTCCTCGCCGGTCAGTCCCCAGTACTGCGCGACCGCGCCGGGCACCGGCTTCGCGCCGACGAGCTGGTGCCAGCCGACTACCGTCTTGCCGTAATTCCCGACGACGGCCTGCGCCCTGTCCATGAACGCCACGTAGTCCGCGTGGCTGGTGGAGTGCGCCTCGTCGCCGCCTATGTGCAGGTACTTGCCCGGGGTCAGGGCGGCCAGCTCGCGGACCACGTCGTCCACGAAGTCGTACGTCACGTCCTTCGGCACGCACAGTGAGCTGAAGCCGACGTCCGTACCGGTGTAGAGGGGCGGGGCGACGCCGTTGCAGTTCAGCTCGGGGTACGAGGCGAGTGCCGCGTTGGTGTGCCCGGGCATGTCGATCTCCGGGACGACCTCCAGGTAGCGGGAGGCCGCGTAGCCCAGGATCTCCTTGTAGTCCTTCTTCGTGTAGTGGCCGCCGGGGCCCCCGCCCACCTGTGTGGAACCGCCGTACGTGGCCAGCCGCGGCCAGGAGTCGATCGCGATCCGCCAGCCCTGGTCGTCGGACAAGTGCAGATGCAGCTTGTTGACCTTGTAGAGCGCCATCTGGTCGATATAACGCTTGACCTGCTCGACGGTGAAGAAGTGGCGGGAGACATCGAGCATCGCGCCGCGGTAGGCGTACCGCGGCGTGTCGGTGATGGTGCCGCCCGCCACCTTCCACGGCCCGCGCTGGCGGGTGTCCCTCTCGACCGACGCCGGCAGGAGCTGCCGCAGTGTCTGGACGCCGTGGAAGAGCCCGGCGGGCCCACGCGCGGTGATGGTGACCGACCGGCGTCCGGACTCCAGGCGGTACCCCTCCTCCCCCAGCCCGCGCGCCTCGGAGCTGAGGCGCAACCGGATGCCGTCGCGGCCGTCCCGGCCGGTGACCGGCAGCGCGTACCCGGTCGAGGGACGCAGGACGTCGGCCAGATAGGAGCCGATCCTGCGGGCCTCGCGCGAGCCGTCGTCGACCCGGATGGGGGTCCGGGCGGTGAGGGTGTACGACGGTCCGCCGCTCTCCACCGAGGCGGGCGCCGGAACGACGCGGGCGAGCGGCGGGACGGACGCGGTGGCCGGGGAGTCGCCGGCCGAAGCGGCGCCGACACACGAAAGAGTGGCCGCGACAAGGAGGAGGGAGCCGAACAACGAGGGGAACGTTCTGTGCTGTCTCACGAGCTGGGTCCCTTCGACGGGCTTCGCAACTGTGGTTCTGAGCAACCGAACGGTCACCATGCGTACCGTCTGCCTCAACCGCGGTCAAGGTGTAGACCACTTCTCCTTGCCCCGAATGGAAGAATCCGCGCATGGCGGAAATCATCCAGAAGGACGGGACGTGGACCTTCTACGGGGACACGGTGCGGATAGTGCCGGGCCGGGACAAGGGCGTGAGCCTGCTGCGCCAGACGCTCGGCGAAGTGGCGGTCCCGCTCGGGGCGTTGGCCGGTGTCTCGTACGAGGCGGGCCGCAAGTCCGGACGGCTGCGGCTGCGGCTGCGCGAGGGCTCCGACCCGCTGCTCCAGGTCACCGGCGGCAAGCTGCCGGACGCCTCGGACCCGTACCAGCTGAGTGTCGAATCGGACCGGGCGGGCGTCGCCGAATACTTCGTCGACGAGGTGCGCAACGCCCTGCTGCTCGACCAGGTGCCGCAGGGCCCGGTCGACCGCTATCTGCTGCCGGGCCCCTCAGTACCGGTCACCGTGGGCGCGGGCGACGGGACGGCCTCCTTCGACGGGGACCAGGTACGCCTGGAGTGGAACTGGAAGACGGAGGAGGCCAAGAGCTCCAACGGCACCCGCGTCTTCCCGGTCTCCGACATCTCCTCGGTCGAGTGGTACCCGGCCGCCGGGCTGGAGAACGGCTACCTGCGCTTCGTGCTCACCAAGGGGGCCACCAAGGCGCCGCCGAAGTACGACCCGCACGCCGTGGAGCTGTACGGCTTCAGGAAGGACCCACTGATGGCGCTGGTCGCCGCGGCCGTCACCGTACGCATGGCGCACCCGCTGGCCCAGGACAGGGCGACCGGACCTTCGGCCGCGCCGGCGGCCGACGGGGTTGATCATGACGCGCTGCTGCGCCGACTGCGGGAGCTGGGCGAGCTGCACCAGGCCGGAATCCTGACCGCGGACGAGTTCTCGGCGGCAAAACAGGCGGTACTCCGACGATTCTGACCCCATACTGCCCGGAATCGGGCAGGATTCTTGCGTTCAAGCCCTCCCGCCCTCCAATATCTACGGGTGCTCGAACGCCGCCCGTCCGCTCATGACGACCTCGTCGACCACCTGGTGCGCAGCACGCCGCTACAGCGCGGCGAGGCTGCCCGGGTGGTGCTGGACGTGCTCGCGTACTTCGACGAGAAGACCGAGGAGTTCGTCCGCCGCCGGCACCGAGAACTGCAGTCCGGCGGGCTGACGAACACCGAGATCTTCGAGCGGATCGCAGCCGAGCTGCCGCACCGCGCGGTGGCTCCCCCGGACCTCACACTCCGGCAGCTGCGCCGTCTCGTCTACGGCTGACACGACTGGCACGACCGGAACGGGCCGCTGCGGCGGAGCACCCCTAGGCAATCACTCGGAGGGCACGACATATGTGCGGAATCGTCGGATACATCGGGAAGCGCGACGTGGCTCCCCTGCTGCTGGAAGGCCTGCAGCGGCTGGAGTACCGCGGCTACGACTCGGCCGGCATCGTCATCACCGGCAAGTCGGGTGGACTGAAGACCGCCAAGGCCAAGGGCCGCGTCCGTGACCTGGAAGCCCGCATCCCCAAGCGCTTCGCGGGCACCACCGGCATCGCGCACACCCGCTGGGCCACCCACGGCGCTCCGAGCGACGAGAACTCGCACCCCCACCTGGACGCCGACGGCAAGGTCGCCATCGTCCACAACGGCATCATCGACAACGCCACGGAGCTGCGCGCCAAGCTGGAGGCCGACGGTGTCGTGTTCGCCTCCGAGACCGACTCCGAGGTGCTCGCCCACCTCATCGGCCGCTCCCAGGCCGAGACCCTGGAGGAGAAAGTCCGCGCCTCGCTCCGCCTGGTCGAGGGCACGTACGGTCTCGCCGTCATGCACGAGGACTTCGCCGACCGCATCGTCGTCGCCCGTAACGGTTCGCCGGTGGTCCTCGGCATAGGCGAGAAGGAGATGTTCGTCGCCTCCGACGTCGCCGCCCTGGTCAGCCACACCCGCCAGGTGATCACCCTGGACGACGGCGAGATGGCCACCCTCAAGGCCGACGACTACCGCACCTACACCACCGAGGGCTCGCGCACGACCGCGACGCCGACCACCGTGGAGTGGGAGGCCGAGTCGTACGACATGGGCGGCCACGACACGTACATGCACAAGGAGATCTCGGAACAGGCCGACGCGGTGGACCGGGTTCTGCGCGGCCGGATCGACGACCGCTTCTCCACCGTGCACCTGGGCGGCCTGAACCTCGACGCCCGCGAGGCACGCGCCGTGCGCCGGGTGAAGATCCTCGGCTGCGGCACCTCGTACCACGCCGGCCAGATCGGCGCCGGGCTCATCGAGGAGCTGGCCCGCATCCCCTCGGACGCCGAGCCGGCCTCCGAGTTCCGCTACCGTAACCCGGTCGTGGACCCCGACACCCTCTACATCGCGGTGTCCCAGTCCGGTGAGACGTACGACGTGCTCGCCGCGGTCCAGGAGCTCAAGCGCAAGGGCGCCCGCGTACTGGGCGTGGTCAACGTGGTCGGATCGGCGATCGCCCGCGAGACCGACGGCGGCGTGTACGTGCACGCCGGCCCCGAGGTATGCGTCGTCTCCACCAAGTGCTTCACCAACACGGTGGTCGCCTTCGCGCTGCTCGCGCTGCACCTGGGCCGCATCCGCGACCTGTCGGTGGCCGACGGCAAGCGGATCATCGAGGGCCTGCGCAGGCTGCCCGGCCAGATCGCCGAGATCCTGGAGACCGAGGCCGAGGTCAAGAAGCTCGCCGAGGAGTACGCGAACGCGAAGTCGATGATGTTCATCGGCCGGGTGCGCGGCTACCCGGTGGCTCGCGAAGCCTCGCTGAAGCTCAAGGAGATCACCTACATCCACGCCGAGGCCTACCCGGCCTCCGAGCTGAAGCACGGCCCGCTCGCCCTCATCGAGCCCGCCATGCCGACGGTCGCGATCGTTCCCGACGACGACCTGCTGGAGAAGAACCGCGCGGCGCTGGAGGAGATCAAGGCGCGCAGCGGCAGGATCCTTGCGGTCGCGCACCGTGAGCAGGAAAAGGCCGACCACACCATTGTGGTGCCGAAGAACGAGGTCGAGCTGGACCCGATCCTGATGGGTATCCCGCTCCAGCTCTTCGCGTACCACGCGGCACTGGCGCTGGGCCGCGACATCGACAAGCCGCGCAACCTGGCGAAGTCCGTCACCGTCGAGTAGAGCCCTCTCGCTGCGAAAGAGGCGACCCCCTGTGCGTGCCACCAGTGCGCACAGGGGGTCGCCCTCTTTCAGTGGCCGGCGTCGCCCGCGCCGGCCCGGGGCTGCCTCAGCCGGTGGCCGTCACCCGCCGGCCGGCAGCGCGTCCCGGTACCGCGGTCGGCCAGTGGGCCAACGCGGCCGTCGCCCCGTACCAGGCGGCGAGACCGGCCACCGCGGCCACCCAGCCGCCGGCCTTGACCAGGCCGCCGCTCTCGGCGAATGTCGCGATGCCGAGGAGCAGGAGCGAGAGGCAGAGCAGCCCGTAGGTGCCCTGGGCGAGGAGCCCGCTGCCCGCGGAGCCCAGGGTCAGGCTGAGCGCGAGCAGGGCGAACAGGAGCAGGAACAGTCCCGCCGCCTCGGACGAGACCTGGGCGTCGGCCCCGGTCGCCCAGGTGAACCAGAACGCGCCGAGTCCCGCGTACGCCGTTCCGTTGAAGGCGTTGCCGCCACGGAATTCAAGCAGTCCGGTGACGAACAGTGCGATGCCGCCGACATAGAGCGCGAGCGAGACGGAGTCGGCCGCGGTCACGCCGTCGATGACATCGGCGTGGCCGATGCCGAAAGCGAGCAGGGTCAGGCCGAGTGCGAGGTGGCCGAGAGTCGAGGTGGTGCTTCCCGCAGAGACGTCGTTGTCCACGGCGGGCTCCCTTCATGCAGTTGTGCTGCTTCCCAGGACCCTTATGTACCCTTCACAAGTACACAATCCACCTATACCTGTGAGTAGATTTACCGTTGGACAAAAGGGAGTTGACGAGGCATCAGCCAGGTCTCACCTGGAACAACGGGAGGTTACGGGATCACAACGACCGGCCGCTGCGCCCGCTTTGCCAACCGGCCCGCGACCGAGCCGAACAGGCGGCCGACGATGCCGTGCGTGGAGCCGACCACGATCGCGTCGGCGGAGTACTCACGGCCGACCTCCTCGAGCTCGTGGCAGATGTCGCCACCGCGCTCCACGAGGATCCATGGCACTTCGGCCAGATACTCGGCGCAGGCGAGCTCGAGCCCGAGCACCTCGGTCCGATGATCCGGTACATCCACGAAAACGGGAGGCTCGCAGCCCGCCCAGACTGTCGTCGGCAGCCGGTTGGCCACATGGACGATGATCAGGCCGGAACCCGACCGCCTGGCCATGCCGATCGCATAGGCGAGGGCCCGCTCACTGGAGGTCGAGCCGTCGAAGCCGACGACGACACCATGCCGGAAGGCGGGATCGCAGGGGTGACGCGCCTCTTCCGCCGCCTGGAGATCGGCCGAGTGATCGGCGACCTGCTTGCGGTCCGCGGGTTCAGGGATTTCGTGACCGGCCATCGGTGTCTCGGCGAAGAATGTCCTCTTGGGAGGGGAACGAACGACAGTTGTCGGCGGAGCTGTGTCCGGGAATCATCTTCCCAAGCCCATACCCCCAAGGGTACGGCGACACTCCTCTCCTGCCCAGGCCCCGCCGCCTTCTCGCGGCGTTCCCCGGGAGCATGCCGGAGCCCGGCCCGGATGGCAATGCTGGCTGCCCCCTACAGCCGGTGACCGAGCGGGCCCGCCATGCACCGGTCACACTCCGGCACGCCACCGGTCCAGGCCGCCGGCGGCGAAGGGGCGCCCAGGGGCGGCCGGGGAGCCGGTGGAGGTGCGCCGGAGCTCTGACCGGTTCACAGCCTGCGCTCACCAGTTTTCAGCCAACTTCGTTCGGCCACCTTCGTCTTGGCGGAATGACCACCCAACCCCCGTGCCACCAGCGAAGAAAGGGGCATCACAGCCGCTCGCGGCCTACTGGGACGGGCCACTGACGCCAGGCGTACTTCCCACGGGGGCCCCTGAGTGGAACGCTTCGTGATCGAATGCTTTACGCCAAGTTGCCAAGTCGACATAGCGCTGGGTGCTGAACTTGTCACGCCGACACCACGGGACACAGTAGATTCGATCATGAGTATCTACGGCGGGGGACACGTGCAGGACCGAGGGGAAACGTGCAGGAGCGACCAGAACGAGGAGTCGCGACACCCGAGGGGGGCTTAGCGCCATGAGCCAGGACTCCACCGCCGCAACGGAGGCCGCGCGCAAGCTCTCCGGGCGCCGTCGCCGGGAGATCGTCGCAGTGCTGCTGTTCAGCGGCGGCCCCATTTTCGAGAGTTCCATTCCATTGTCCGTCTTCGGCATCGACCGGCAGGACGCCGGCGTGCCGCGCTACCGCTTGCTGGTGTGCGCGGGCGAAGACGGACCCCTGCGGACCACAGGCGGACTGGAACTCACCGCACCGTACGGGCTGGAGGCGATCGCACGGGCGGGCACCGTCGTTGTACCGGCCTGGCGGTCGATCACATCACCACCACCACCGGACGCGCTCGACGCACTGCGCCGCGCGCACGAGGAGGGGGCCCGGATCGTCGGCCTGTGCACCGGGGCCTTCGTCCTGGCCGCGGCAGGCCTGCTCGACGGCCGGCCCGCCACCACGCACTGGATGTACGCGCCGACGCTCGCCAAGCGCTATCCGTCCGTACACGTCGATCCGCGCGAGCTGTTCGTGGACGACGGCGACGTGCTCACCTCGGCGGGCACGGCGGCCGGCATCGATCTGTGCCTCCACATCGTGCGCACGGACCACGGCTCGGAGGCCGCCGGGGCACTGGCCCGCCGGCTGGTCGTGCCGCCGCGCCGCAGCGGCGGGCAGGAGCGCTACCTCGACAGATCTTTACCGGAGGAGATCGGCGCCGACCCGCTGGCGGAGGTCGTCGCCTGGGCCCTGGAGCATCTCCACGAGCAGTTCGACGTGGAGACACTGGCCGCGCGCGCCTATATGAGCAGGCGCACGTTCGACCGGCGGTTCCGCTCGCTCACCGGCAGTGCGCCGCTGCAGTGGCTGATCACTCAGCGGGTGCTCCAGGCACAGCGCCTGCTGGAGACGTCCGACTACTCGGTGGACGAGGTCGCGGGCCGCTGCGGCTTCCGCTCGCCCGTCGCGCTGCGCGGCCATTTCAGGCGCCAGCTGGGCTCCTCCCCCGCCGCGTACCGCTCCGCGTACCGGGCCCGCAGGCCGCAGAGTGAGCCCGCGGCAGTGGCGGAGGCGCCGGTGCCGCACCAGAGGTCGCCGCACGAGCGTTCACAGCACGAGCGGTCGCCTCACGAGCGCCGGACGGCCGCGGCCACCGCGCCGAACGGACCGACGGCGATCGGTCACGCGCCCCCGGAACCGGGCAAACCGGGCTCGGACCTCTACGCTTCCGGCCGCCCTGTGCTGCCCGGTCAGCGAGAGCGCCCCGTAGGGTAAGACACATGAACGACCGCATGGTGTGGATCGACTGCGAGATGACCGGGCTCTCGCTGACGGACGACGCACTTATCGAGGTGGCCGCGCTGGTCACCGACTCGGAGCTGAACGTGCTCGGCGAGGGGGTGGACATCGTCGTCCGCCCCCCCGCCGGGGCACTGGAGACCATGCCCGAGGTGGTGCGGCAGATGCACACCGCCTCGGGACTCCTCGACGAGCTGGACGACGGCATCACGCTGGCCGAAGCCGAGGAGCGGGTGCTGGCGTACGTGCGTGAGCACGTCAAGGAACCGGGCAAGGCGCCGCTCTGCGGGAACTCCGTCGGCACCGACCGCGGTTTCCTGCTGCGCGACATGCCCACGCTGGAGAGCTACCTGCACTACCGGATCGTGGACGTGTCCTCGATCAAGGAGCTGGCCCGCCGCTGGTACCCGCGGGCCTACTTCAACAGCCCGGAGAAGAACGGCAACCACCGTGCGCTCGCGGACATCCGCGAGTCCATCGCGGAACTGCGCTACTACCGCGAGGCGGTCTTCGTCCCGCAGCCCGGTCCCGACTCGGACACCGCGAGGTCCATCGCGGCGAAGTACGTACTGCCCGTGGAGTGAGCCGGAGTCCGGGATCGGCCGGGGCCGGATGTCGGGCGGGACCCACGATCAGCCCGGCCCTGGACGGCCCGTGCCCGGGCCGTTCGAGGCGTCCTGTCGGGGCTCCGACAAAGTGGGGCGCGAGCACCCTCCCGGACCATGTACGCTTTTCCTCGGCCGGTCGCTCTGTGAACGACCGGACATGGTGGGTGTAGCTCAGTTGGTAGAGCACCTGGTTGTGGTCCAGGTGGCCGCGGGTTCAAGTCCCGTCACTCACCCTGAACGACCGGAGGCCCGGTCCGCGCAAGCGGACCGGGCCTCCGGCGTTGTGACAGCCGCTCCCGGACCGGCCGGGCTCAGGACGACGCCCGCACCACCAGTTCGGTGGGCAGCATGATCTGCGGCCGGTCGTCCGCCCGGCCCGCGATCTCCTGGAGCAGTACGCCGACCATCGTGCGGCCCATCTCCTCGATCGGCTGCCGGACGCTGGTCAGCGCGGGATCCATGTGCCGGGCGACGGCCGAATCGTCGAAGCCGACCAGCGCCACGTCGTCCGGAATCCGACGGCCGGTCTCACGCAGCACCTGACGGGCCCCGGCCGCCATCACGTCCGAGGCGGCGAAGACCGCGTCGAGTTCCGGCCGGCGCTCCAGCAGCCCGGCCATGGCCCGGCGGCCGCCCTCCTCGGTGAAGTCGGCAGGCGCGATCAGCAGCTCGTCGGCGGCGAGGCCGGCCTCGGCGAGGGCCTGCCGGTAGCCGTCGAGGCGGCACTGCGCGCCGTACACGTCGAGCCGGCCGGTGATCGTGGCGATGGTCCGACGGCCGCGGGCGATCAGGTGCTCCACGGCAGTGCGGGCGCCGCCGAAGTTGTCCGAGTCGACCGAGGCGAGCGGCTCGTCGGCCGAGCGGCGGCCGCTGACCACGGCCGGGATGGCGAGCTGTTCCAGCAGGTCGGGCAGTGGGTCGTCGGCGTGTACGGACACGAGCAGCACACCGTCCACCCGGTGGGCGGCCAGATACTGGGCGAGCCGGCGGCGCTTGCTGTCGTTGCCCGCGAAAGTCAGGAGCAGCTGCATCTCGGTGTCCGCGAGGGCCGCGCCGACGCCCCGCAGCACGTCGGAGAAGTACGGCTCGGCGAAGAAGCGCGTCTCCGGCTCCGGGACGACGAGGGCGATCGCGTCCGTACGGTTGGCGGCGAGCGCGCGTGCCGCGCGGTTCGGTACGTAACCGAGCTCGGCCACGGCCGCCTCGACGGCGGCCCTGGTGTGGTCGCTGACCCGCGGCGAGCCGTTGACCACGCGGGACACCGTGCCGCGCCCGACGCCCGCGCGGGCCGCCACTTCTTCGAGGGTCGGCCGTCCCCCGCTGCGTCCACGAACATTCATGGCTGCCTCCCGGATCGAAATCTAACAGCCGGATAACCGAAGCCAACTCCCGCTGTCCGGTCCCTTGACACCCCCTCGGTGAGCGGCAACCCTTCAACACATCACATCTGGGAGCGCTCCCACGGTACCTGACCCATACACAACCCGCACGTTCCCCGTCCCGAGCCGCAGCAATACAACTCACGGGCACAAGACCGCAGTTGGCCGGGGGGTCGGCACGTCAGGGCGCAAGGAGGACGCTATGCGCAGGACTGTGTTTTCTCGAAGGCCGGGCGGCTCGCCGCGCCGGATGGTGGCCCTGGCCACCGTCGCCGCGCTGGGCACCGGGCTGCTGGCCGGCTGCGCCGCGGACAAGGAGGAGCCCGGCGGCTCATCGGGCGGAGGCGGCGGCAAGGGCAAGACGACGATCACCGTCGGCGTCTTCGGTGCCTTCGGTCTCAAGGAGGCGGGTCTCTACGACGAGTACATGAAGGCGAATCCCGACGTCGTCATCAAGCAGACGTCGATCGAGCGGAACGAGAACTACTACCCACAGCTGCTCACTCACCTCGGCAGCGGCAGCGGTCTGGCCGACATCCAGGCCGTCGAGGTCAACAACATCGCCGAGATCACCCGGACCCAGGCGGACAAGCTGGTGGACCTCGGCAAGACGGAAGGCGTGACCAAGGACGCCTTCCTGCCCTGGAAGTGGGCACAGGCCACCACCGAGGACGGCAGGACGGTCGGCCTCGGCACCGACATCGGCCCGCAGGGCATCTGCTACCGCAAGGACCTGTTCAAGGCGGCCGGGCTGCCCACCGACCGGGAAGCGGTCGGCAAGCTGTGGGCCGGCGACTGGCAGAAGTACCTCGACGTCGGCAAGCAGTACAAGGCCTCCGGCAAGGGAAAGGCGTTCGTCGACTCGGCCTCCGGGGTGATGGCCGCCGTGACCGGCAGCAGCGCGAAGCGCTTCTACGACGAGGACGGCAAGGTCATCTACAAGACCAACCCGGCCGTCAAGGAAGCCTGGGACATCGCGGCCGCGTTCGCGACCGAGGGGCTGAGCGGCAAGCTCCAGCAGTTCACGCCGGCCTGGGACCAGGGCTTCTCCAACGGCAACTTCGCGACCATCTCCTGCCCCGCCTGGATGCTCGGCTATATCCAGGACAAGGCCGGCGAGAAGGGCAAGGACAAGTGGGACGTCGCCCAGGCGCCCAGGCCCAGCAACTGGGGCGGCTCGTTCCTCATCGTCCCCTCGGCCGGCAAGCACAAGGACGAGGCCGCCAAGCTGGCCGCCTGGCTGACCGCTCCCGAGCAGCAGGCCAAGCTCTTCGAGAAGCGCGGCAGCTTCCCGAGCGCCAAGACGGCGTACGACCTGCCGGCCGTCGCCGGCGCCAAGCACGAGTACTTCGCCAACGCCCCCATCGGTGAGATCTTCGCCAAGGCCGCCGAAGGCATCCCGGTCACGATCGTCGGTCCCAAGGACCTCGTCATCGCGCAGAACATGGCCGACGTGGGCATGCTCCAGGTCGACCAGAAGGGCAAGTCCTCCGCGGAGGGCTGGAAAGCCGCGGTGAAGGCGATCGACAACGCACTGGACCAGTGACCCGTATGGCAAGCGATTCCCGTACTGCCGCGCCCGCCAGGGGGGAGGGGGGCGCGGCCCCGCGTGCGGACAAGACGGTCACCGAGGACCGGATCCGCGAGCGCCGCAGCCGCCGCTACCGGCTGGACATGAAGTGGAGCCCGTACGCCTTCGTGGCGCCCTTCTTCGTCTTCTTCGTCGCCTTCGGTCTCTTCCCCCTGCTCTACACCGGCTGGGCCTCCCTGCACCAGGTGGAGCTGACCGCCCCCGACGACATGAACTGGGTGGGGCTGCGGAACTTCTCGCGGCTGCTGGAGGACGAGTTCTTCTGGAACGCGCTGCGCAACACCGTCACCATCGGACTCATCTCCACGGTCCCGCAACTGCTGATGGCGCTCGGCATCGCGCATCTGCTGAACTACCGGCTGCGCGGCTCGATGTTCTTCCGGGTCGCGGTCCTCACCCCGTACGCGACTTCCGTGGCGGCCGCGACGCTCGTCTTCGTGCTCCTCTTCGGGCGCGACTACGGAATGATCAACTGGGCGCTCGGGCTGGCCGGCATCGACCCCGTCGACTGGCAGAGCGGTGCGTGGACGTCCCAGATCGCGGTCTCGACGATCGTCATCTGGCGGTGGACCGGCTACAACGCGCTCATATACCTGGCCGCGATGCAGGCCATACCGAACGACCTCTACGAGTCGGCGGCACTGGACGGCGCCTCACGATGGCAGCAGTTCCGCCATGTCACCGTTCCCGCGCTGCGGCCCACGATCCTGTTCACCGCGGTCGTCTCGACGATCGGGGCGACCCAGCTGTTCGGCGAGCCGCTGCTGTACAACGGCGGCGCGGGCGCGACGGGCGGCGCCGACCACCAGTTCCAGACACTCGGCCTCTATCTGTACGAGCAGGGCTGGGTGAACCTGCACCTCGGCCGGGCGTCGGCGATCGCCTGGACGATGTTCCTGATTCTGCTGTTGATCGGTGCGGTCAACTGGCTGGTCACCCGCAGGCTGCGCAAGAGCGAGGGGGGAACGGCATGACCTCCAAGCGTGCCGGGAAGCACCTGCACGGCGGCAAGTGGACGTACGCGGTGCTGATCCTCTTCACGGTGGGCTCGCTGTTCCCGCTGGTGTGGACCGCGATCGCCGCGTCCCGCACGAGCACGCGGCTCGCGGAGACGCCGCCGCCCTTCTGGTTCGGCGGAAATCTCTTCAAGAACCTGGAGATCGCCTGGACCGACGCCAACATGGGGACCGCGCTGTTCAACACGACGCTGGTGGCCGGGTCGGTGGCGGCCGGAACGGTCTTCTTCTCGACGCTGGCCGGCTTCGCCTTCGCCAAGCTCCGGTTCAAGTTCAAGAACGTTCTGCTGCTGCTGGTGATCGGCACGATGATGGTGCCGCCGCAGCTCAGCGTCGTACCGCTGTACATGCTGATCGCCGAGCTGTCCTGGACCGACCAGCTGCAGGCCGTCATCCTGCCCACCCTGGTCAGCGCGTTCGGGGTCTTCTTCATGCGGCAGTACCTGATCGAGGCGCTGCCCACCGAGCTGATCGAGGCGGCGCGCGTCGACGGCGCCGGCAGTTTGCGCGTGGTGTGGCACATCGTCTTCCCGGCCGCCCGGCCGGCCATGGCGGTGCTGGGCATGCTGACCTTCGTGATGGCCTGGAACGACTTCTTCTGGCCGATCATCGCGCTGACCCAGAACGGCAGTCCGACCGTGCAGGTCGCGCTGACCGGCCTCGGCCGCGGATATATCCCGGACCAGTCGGTGATCATGGCCGGCGCGCTGCTCGGCACGCTGCCGCTGCTGCTCGCCTTCGTCGTGTTCGGCAAGCAGATCGTCGGCGGCATCATGCAGGGCGCGGTCAAGGGCTGAACTCCTTCCCCACCCACCAACCCGCTTCTTCATACCAATCTTGGGAGCGCTTCCATGACCGAGAGCTTTCCGCCCGGCTTCCTGTGGGGATCGGCAACCGCCGCGTACCAGATCGAGGGCGCGGTACGGGAGGACGGCCGTACCCCGTCCATCTGGGACACGTTCTCGCACACGCCAGGCAAGACGCTGGGCGGCGATACCGGAGATGTCGCCGTGGAGCACTACCGGCGTTGGCGCGACGACATCCGGATGATGGCGGACCTCGGCCTCACCGCCTACCGCTTCTCGGTCTCGTGGCCGCGCGTGCAGCCGACGGGCCGGGGCCCGGCCGTCCAGCGCGGGCTCGACTTCTACCGCGCGCTCACCGACGAGCTGCTGGCGCACGGCATAACACCGAGTCTCACCCTTTACCACTGGGATCTGCCCCAGGAGCTCGAGGACGCCGGCGGCTGGCCGGAGCGCGACACCGCGTACCGCTTCGCCGAGTACGCCGGCCAGGTCGCCGGGGCCCTCGGTGACCGCGTGGAGCTGTGGACCACGCTCAACGAGCCCTGGTGCAGTGCCTTCCTGGGGTACGGCTCCGGGGTGCACGCGCCCGGCCGTACCGACCCGGTGGCCGCCCTGCGCGCCGCCCACCACCTCAACCTCGCACACGGCCTGGGCACTCAGGCACTGCGGGCCGCGTTGCCCGCCCGTGCGCAGATCGGCATCTCACTCAACCCGAGCGCGGTCCGCCCGTTGACCCCGTCCCCCGAGGACGCGGACGCGCAGCGCAGGATCGACGCCCTGGCCAACCGGATCTTCACCGGGCCCCTCCTCAAGGGCAGCTATCCGCAGGACCTGTTCGCCGACACCGCACGGCTCACGGACTGGTCGTTCGTGCACGAGGGTGACGAGGCAGCCATCCACCAGCGGCTGGACATCCTGGGCATCAACTACTACGCGCCCGCGGTGGTCTCGGCCGCCCCCGCCGGCTCCGGCCCGCGCCGCGACGGCCACGGCGCCTCGGCCCACTCCCCCTGGCCGGGCGCCGAGGACGTCGCCTTTCACCAGCCGCCGGGCGAGCTGACCGCGATGGAGTGGTCCGTGGACCCGACGGGGCTGTACGACCTGCTGCTGCGGTACACCGGCGAGGCTCCCGGCGTGGCACTGATGGTCACGGAGAACGGCGCGGCGTACGACGACAAGCCCGCCACCGACGGCACCGTCCACGACCCGGACCGCATCCGCTACCTGCATGCACACCTCGCGACCGTGCGGCGGGCGATCGGCGCCGGGGCGGACGTGCGCGGCTACTTCCTCTGGTCGCTGATGGACAACTTCGAATGGGCCTACGGCTACAGCAAGCGCTTCGGCGCGGTGTACGTCGACTACGAGACTCAGGAACGGACACCGAAGTCCAGCGCCCACTGGTACGCGCGCCTGGCCGGCACGGGCATCCTCCCGGAGGCACCGGCGGCCTGAGTGGGAGCCGCCGGCCACTGAGGGGCGCCATTGGTCCATTCGTGTTGTCATCGAGGGAGGAAGGCAACGACCTGAAGGCGGGAGGAATCATGGCCATGAACAAGCAGCTCAAGGCACGCGACATCATGACCGGCGGCGTGCAGTGCGTAGGTGCCCACCAGTCGCTGCTCGACGCAGCGAAGATGATGCGCGATCTGAATGTCGGTGGCCTGCCCATCTGTGGTGACGACAACAAGCTCAAGGGAATGATCACCGACCGTGACATCGTCTTGCAGTGCGTGGCGGAGGGCATCAACCCCGCGGAGGTACAGGCGGGATCGATGTCCGGGGAACTGCACTGGATCGACGCGGACGCGGACGCCACCGAGGCCCTGGAGGTCATGGAGCAGCACCGGATCAAGCGTCTTCCGGTGATCGACGTGAAGCAGGGGCACAGCCTGATCGGCATGATCACTGAGGCCAACCTCGCAAAGAACCTCAGCGACGAACAGATCGCGGAGTTCGCATCCCGCGTGTACGCGGGCGCCGGCTGAGGACCGGAGGACAGAGCGCGCGGGCCACGCCGGACTCCTGGAGCGCGGGTGCGTTGTGCGAGTGCCTTCCCGGTTCGGCGAAGACCCGGGGCCGTCCGAGCACCGCGCGGGCGCGCCCCGGCCGGCGTGGGGTTCCGGTCGGGGCGCGCCCTGGGGGGTGGTTCAGGGGTGCCGGCGGGGCGGCGGGTTCAGTGGCTCGGCGGGTTCGGTGGCTCGGCGGGTTCGGTGGCTCGGCGGGTTCGGTGCGGCCAGGGCCCTACTTGTAGGCCGCGAAGGCCTTCGTGAAGGCGAGCGGCTGCTGCAGGATCGACGAGCACGTGGCGTCCGCGGAGTTCTGCGCGCCGCCCGGGCACTCCTTGTCGCGGGTCGAGGACCACATCGACAGCCAGCCGAGGCCCTTGGACTTGGCGAAGTTGACCAGCTGCGTCGCGTCGTCGACCTTGAAGATCTCCGTCGTGACGTCGTTGACGCCGATCATCGGGGTGACGGCGACCGCCTTCCACGCGGCGGAGTCGGACAGGCCGAGAACTCCCTTGAGCTGCGCCTGCGTCGCGGTCGCGGCCTGGACGGCGTACTCGCCCATGTCACCGCTGTACGCGGGTCCGTAGTCCATCGCCATGATGTTGACGGCGTTGATCTTGACGCCGTTCTTCTTGGCGTCCGCCAGCAGGTCGATCCCCGGCTGGGTCAGCCCCTCCGGCATCACCGGGAGGGTGAAGGAGACGTCCAGGCCCGGATGCGACTTCTGGAGCTGCGCGATGGCCTGAGCGCGGCGGGTGTTGGCCGCCTTGTCCGGGAGGGCGGCGCCCTCGATGTCGAAGTCCGCCTTGGTGAGTTTGTACGTGTCGACGACCTTGCCGTACGCCGCCGCCAGGTCCGAGGCGGAGGAGCAGTTGAGCGCCAGCTCGTGGCCGGCCGCCCCGCCGAAGGAGACCCGGACGTCGCCTCCCCTGGCCCGCAGCGCGGCGATCTGTGAGGCGACCTTGTCGCTCGCCAGGTCGGTCACCCCGCCCCACAGCGGCGCGCAGCTCCCGCCCGAGGTGATGAAGGCGAGGTTGAATTCCTTCACCCCCGTCTTGGTCACGGTGTCCAACAAGTCGTACGCCGGGTACAGGGACGTGTCGATGTACGGGGCGTAGCCCGCGGCCCCCGTTCCGGTGCCCGGCGAGGTCGGCGTCGGCGTCGGGCCGGTGGTCTGCGTGGGCGTGGGCTTCGACGTGGGCGTGGGTGTGGGCCTCGGCTTGGGCGGCTGGGTGGGCCGGCCGCTCGGCTCGGGGGTGGCGCCGTCGTCGACCGAGCACTTGGCCTGGTTGATGAGGCATCCGGCGGGGTCGCCGGCGGAGCCGTCGGACGACGTCACGAAGCCCACGGTGACCGACGCGCCGGGCGCGAGGTTCTTGTTCCAGCTCGCGGGCTTCACCGTGATGTGGCCGCCCTTGACGGTGTGTTCTCCGTTCCAGAGCGAGCCGATCTTCGTGCCGGCGGGCAGGTCGAACTCGAGCGTCCAGTCCGACTGGGCCTTGTCCGTCGCGTTGGTGACGACGTACTGGCCGGTGTAACCGCCCGTCCAGCCGCTGGTCCGGGTGTACGCGGCGCCGACAGCCGCGGCCTGCGCCGTGCCCGTGAGCGCGAACGCGGCCCCGCCGATCACTGCCGCGGCGACCACGGCGCCGACGGCCTTGGTCTTTCCGCTCGCCCTGCGCCGGTGCGTACTGCTCATCACGTGCCTGCCTCCGCGTTGCGAGAGTGGGGGGGGTGCGGGCAGCACGCTAGCGAGACCGATTCGGACAAATGCCCGGAGTGCGGCGGGGGTTGAGGATCTTAGGGCTCGCTTAAGGAAGGCATCGGGAGCCATTAATGGTAAAGACCATTCGTGGTCGGCCGCTCACACGCGGCGACGCCGCCGGACCCCGCCCCGGTGTCCCCGCCTCCGGCCGCCGGCGGAGGTCTCGCGGCCGTCCAGCGCGATCCAGATACGCACTTCCGTGCCGCCCAGCACCGAGCGCCCTATGCGTACGTCCCCGCCCGTCGACTCCGCGACCCGGCGCACGATGTCCAGGCCGAGGCCGGTGGAACCGTCGCGGTCCCCGTCGTTGCCGCGCCGCAGCGCGGCGTCCGGGTCGTCGATGCCCGGGCCCGCGTCCGAGACGAGGATGATCACCGAGTTGCTTTCGGTGCCGCCGTTGTGGACGTCCACCGAGAAGGCCGTGCCCTCGGGTGTGTGCCGGAAGACGTTACCGAGCATCGCGTCCAGCGCCGCGGCCAGTTCGGGCCGGGCCACGGGGATACGAACCGGCCGGTCCACACCCGCGAGACGGACCTTCCGGCCCTCGTCCTCGGCCAGCGCGGACCAGAAGTCCATCCGCTCCCGGACGACTTCGGAGGCGTCGCAGCCCGCGCCGGGTCCGGGCGGCCCCTGGGTCTGCGGGCGCTGCTCGCGAGCCGTGCGGATGATGGTGTCGACCTCGCGCTCCAGCTGCTCGACCGCCGCGCGCGTCTGGTCGGCGGCCGGGCCCTCGCCCAGCGAGGCGGCGTTCAGCCGTAGCACGGTGAGCGGGGTGCGCAGCCGGTGCGACAGGTCGGCCGCCAGTTCCCGTTCGTTGGTCAGGAGCTGGACGACCTGGTCGGCCATGGAGTTGAACGCCACGGCCGCGGAACGCAGTTCGGTCGGCCCCTCCTCCGGGACCCGCGCCCCGAGCCGCCCCTCCCCCAGGTCCTGCGCCGCGTCCGCGAGCCGCGCGGCCGGCTGGATCAGCCGTACGCCGAGCCGGTCCGCGACCGCTACCGAGCCGATGACCAGCGCGATACCGACGCCCGCCAGCACCATCCAGGCGGTGGTCACGCCGTTGCTGACCTCGCCCTCCGGAACGAAGACCTCGACGATCGCGATCTTCCCGGTGTTGATTGCCGTGGGCTGCAGCAGCGCCGAGCCGCCGGTCACCTCCGAGATCGAGGCCCGGCCGAGCCGCCGGGTGGTGTCCAGGTCCCGCTGGGCGGCCCGGCGCATGCCGATCTCCAGGTCCCGGCTGCCCGGTTCACCGGAGCCGGGAACGTGCACGGCCATCCGGTTCGCGGCGCCGGCCTGGGTGGAGGCGACAGCCCTCTCCAGCTGGTCGCGGTCGGTGGTGATGGAGAGCGTGGGACCGATCGCGGCGGCCTGGCGCTCGGCGTTGGAGAAGGCCCGGTCGCTCGCCATCTCCCTGATGACCAGCCCGAGCGGTACGGCGAAAGCCACCACGACCATCGCCGTGACGGCCAGACACACCCTGACCAGAGCCCATCTCATGAGCGCTCGCCCGGCGGCGGCTCCAGCTTCACACCCACGCCCCGCAGCGTGTGCAGGTAGCGCGGCCGGGCCGCCGTCTCGCCCAGCTTCCGCCGCAGCCAGGACAGATGCACGTCGATCGTCTGGTCGTCGCCGTACGACTGCTGCCACACCTCGGCGAGCAGCTCCTTGCGCGGTACGACCACGCCCGGCCGCCCGGCGAGGAACGCCAGCAGGTCGAACTCGCGCCGGGTCAGGTCCAGTACGGCCCCGTCCAGCTCGGCCTGCCTGCGCAACGGGTCGATGGACAGGCCGCCGACCTGGATGACGCGCGAGGGCGGCTCGGCGCCGGCCGCGGCGCGCGCCCGGCGCAGCACGGCCGCCATCCGCGCCGACAGGTGCTCCACCGAGAACGGTTTCGTCAGGTAGTCGTCGGCGCCGTCGTTCAGCAGCCGGACGATCTCGCTCTCGTCGTCCCGCGCTGTCGCGATGATCACCGGTACGTCGGTGATGCCGCGCAGCATCTTCAACGCCTCGGATCCGTCGAGATCCGGCAGTCCGAGGTCCAGAATGACCACGTCGAAACGGAAATGGGCGACCTCGCGCAGCGCCTCCAGGGCCGTACCGACGCTCCGCACGGTGTGGGAGGCCTCGGTCAGGTGCCGGATGAGGGCGGAGCGCACGAACTGGTCGTCCTCGACCACGAGCACACTTGCCATGGGCGGCACCGTACGCCATGCGGGGGATGCCGGGGACAGGTCCGGCGCGGGCCCGCCTCCCCGGGTCCCCACGGGACAGCAGTGGGGCGGGTGGGGCAGTATGGCCCGCGATGCAACGAGGACTCGTACACGGCTTGGCTTGGTCGCTCGCCACGGGCGCGGCGGTCACGCTGTCGTGGTGGGGTGTCCACACGGTCATGGCGGGCACAGCGTACGACCGGCCGCGCGCCCTCCCCATCGCCGCCGACGCCGCCACCAGGAGCCCGGCGCCGCTCTCCTCCGCCACGCGGCGCCCGGAGCAGTCGGCTTCACCGGACAAGTCCCGTAAACCGTCCGGAACTCCGGACGCCGAACCGTCCGGCAGACCGAGCGGGGCGGCCACGTCCGAACCACCCAGCAGCCCCACCGCCTCCGCCTCCGCCGGAAATGTGAAGGGCTACACGGTCGACGGCGGCCGGGTCGTCTTCGACCTCGGCGACACCTCGGCCGAACTGGTCTCGGCGACACCCACGGCCGGCTGGCAGATGCAGGTCTGGAAACAACCGTCCTGGATCAGGGTCACGTTCACCGGCGACGGCCGGGAGCTCTCGGTCTTCTGCACCTGGCACGCCCACCCGCCGCTCGTCGAGATCTACGAACGCTGACACCGACCGCCGTCGTCGACCGCTGACCGCCGGCCGCTGACCGTCGACTGCTGACCACGGTTTCCCGGTTACCTGAACACCGACGGCGGCGGCGCCGGCGACGGTGCCGCGTCCGCGTCGGAGACCACGGCGGCTCCTCCGGTGAAGTCCGTGAGTTCCCGGCCGTGTTCGACCCGGCCGGGGTGCGGATCGCTCGCCACCCTGCGGGTCAGCTCCGCGACAGGCAGCTCCCGGTCCGCGGCCAGCAGTACGGCGTTGCCGAAACGACGGCCACGGAAAACCACCGGGTCGGCGGCCAGGGCGAGTTGGGGGAAGCGGGCGGCGGCGGTGGCGACCTGCCCGCGCAGATGCGTGAGCGGCGGACCGTCGGCGAGGTTGGCGGCGTACCAGCCGGTGGGCGCGAGGACCCGTCGTACCTCGTCGAGAAATTCCGTGCTGGTGAGGTGCGCCGGGGTGCGGGCCGCGCTGAACACGTCCGCTATCACCAGGTCCGCCCAGCCGTCCGGCACCTTGGCGAGCCCGGCCCGGGCATCGGTGGAGCGGACCCGTATCCGGGCGTTCGCGTCCAACGGCAGCTCGCGGCGCACCAGTTGGACAAGAGCGGCGTCCAGTTCGATGATCTGCTGGGTCGAGCGGGGGCGGGTGGCCGCGATGTAACGGGCGAGCGTGAAGGCACCGCCGCCGAGGTGCACGACGCGAAGCTGCTGCTTCGGCGGGGCGACGAGGTCGGCGATGTGCCCGATCCGACGCTGGTACGCGAAGTCGAGATAGGAGGGATCGTCGAGGTCCACGTGGGACTGGGGGGCGCCGTCCACCAGCAGCGTCCAGCCCCGGGCCCGCTCCGGGTCCGGTATCAGCTCGGCGAGACCGCCGTCCACCTGCTCGACGACGGCTTCGGGGGTTCGCCCGCGCCCACCGCGCCGTCTGTCCTTCGCCACCCGGCCATTATTCAGGCCGGGGACCCGTCGCGCTCAGCGGCAGCTGTCCGCGGCCTCGATGAGCCGGGCCGCCTCGCCCAGAGCG
Source organism: Streptomyces sp. NPDC051219 (assembly GCF_040682335.1). Lineage (NCBI taxonomy): Bacteria > Bacillati > Actinomycetota > Actinomycetes > Kitasatosporales > Streptomycetaceae > Streptomyces > Streptomyces sp. NPDC051219. The sequence goes on along the minus strand of NZ_JBFBAS010000014.1, from coordinate 97,053 downwards.
GCCCGCAGCACGGCCGGGTCGGTGACCGGGTCCGCACTGTCCGGGGGCAGCAGCCAGCCGCTGCCGGCGACCGGGGGTGCGGGGGCGATGCCGATTTCCGGATCGCCGGCAGCGGCCGGGACACCCGGAGCGGCTGCGCCGCCGAGGAGGTCAAGTCGCAGTCCGCGCCCGGACGTCTGCGTACAGGCGCTGCCCGGCACGTCCCAGGCGTCGGCCGTTCCGGGGGGCACCAGGAAGCTGAGCGTGTCGCAGTCGTCGTCGTGCAGTACGGGACCGACGGCCGCCTGGTCCGCACCGCGTCGCAGGATGTCGACCGCCTCCAGGCCCTGCCGGGCAGGGACGGTCACCAGGTCGCAGGGCTCCGTGCCGCCGTGCGAGATGTCCAGGACGTCCGGCAGCGCGCTGGACTCCTGAGTGGGCCTGTGTGTAGCGGTGGTGGTGCGTGAGCCGCTGGTCTCCATGCCGGCCTCCAACAAGGGAACCCCTCCTCGTCACGGGATGGGAGCCGCCTCCCACTCCGCATGGTTCAACGCGGGACTACGTCAACAGGTGTGGCGGCATGCCGCTGCAAAGGATGGCAGTTCATGGCGGATCGCGGGTGAGATATCCGGTTTGTAGCTAAACACCACGTGAGCACCCGGTCACAGGCGGTACGTTTTTGCGCGCCGGCCCCTCGGGCACAGGCAACGCACAGGCAGCACGCTTCGCCAGAGAGGCCCGGCCATGGCGTCGACATCCCCGTCACCCAACCATGCGTTCCGACTGCTGCGCGGACAGCGCTCACCCGGCGAGTTCGCGGCGGCGGTGCGCAGGGCGGCCCGGGAGATCGGCGAGACGGTCGCGTGCGACGCGCGCTACATCGGGCGGGTTGAGGCCGGCGAGATCCGCTGTCCCAACTACGCGTACGAGCGGGTGTTCCTGCACATGTTCCCCGGCCGGACGCTGACCGATCTGGGCTTCGCGGCCCGCGAAGCGGTTCGCGGCCGGGGCCCGCGCCGGGCGTCGGCCGCCGCCTCCGGCACACCTGTTTCCTCCGTTCCCCCGTTCGTCAGTTGCACCAAGGAGAGCGACGTGCTGCGTCGCGCGTTCATGACCGGCGGATCCGCCACCGTGGCGGCCGCGTCTTTGGGGCTCGCCCCCGCACTGGCCTCACTGGGCGGCGACGGCCGCCGCGTCGCCCACCGGGTCGGCGAGGCCGAGGCCACCGCAGTCGAGGAGGCCGTTCGGCAGATCCGGCTGCTCGACGACCGGCACGGTGCCGACGGCCTCTACAGACGCGCCGCGCAGCCACTGCGCACCGCGTACGCGCTGCTGGACGCCGACGCCGTGCGCCAGTCCACGACCGACCGGCTACACGCCGGCGCCGGTGAACTGGCCATCTCCGTGGGCTGGCTGGCCCACGACTCCGGGCGCATCGACGACGCCCGCTCGCACTACGCGGAGGCACTCGCCACCGCTCGGGTCTCCGGCGACCCGGCTCTCGAGGCGCACGCCTTCTGCAACACGGCCTTCCTGGCGCGGGACACGGGCCGGCCGCGTGAGGCGGTACGTGCCGCGCAGGCCGGTCAGCGGGCCGCCCGGCAGCTGGGATCCGCCCGGCTGCTCTCGCTGCTCACGCTTCGCGAGGCCGGCGGGTGGGCGGGGCTCGGCGACCGCACCGGGTGCGAGGAGGCGCTGGGGCGGGCGCACACCCTGTTCGGCCGCGGGCCATGTGACGCCGACCCCGAGTGGATGTCCTTCTTCGGCGAACCCGAACTGGAGGTCCTGGAGGCGCAGTGCTGGTCAGCGCTCGGGGACTGGCCACGGGCCGCGCGCCACGGGCGGCGGGCGGCAGTCCTGCAGGACCCGTACTTCGCCCGCAACGTCGCGCTCTACACCTCGCAGCTGGCGGACGACCTCGCCCGCGCGGGCGCGCCGGACGAGGCGGCCTCGGCCGGGCGGCGGGTGCTCGATCTGCTGGACCAGGTCCAGTCATCCCGGGTCCAGACGATGCTGGCGGGCACGGCGCGGGTACTGCTCCCGCACCGGCGGTCGCCGGACGTCTCGGAGTTCCTGACCCGCCACGCGGCATCGGCATCGGCATCGGCGTCCGCGTCCGCCTGAGCGGGGAACGCACCAGCCCACCCCGGCGGCGCGGGCCGCGCCCGGCGGGCGGCTGAGCGTCGTCTTCCGCGCGTCCCCGCGAGGCGGTTCCGCGACGGCTGTCCCGGGCCCGGCGCACCGCGCCCGGCCGGCGATCGGGAACGGCGTCGCGCCTCCGGGTGGGGGACGGCCTCAGCCTTCCAGGTGGGCGGTGTCGTTCCAGCGCTCCAGCGCCGGGTCGCCGTACGCCCAGCCCAGGACCGACAACGAGGTCGGGTCCAGCCGGACCCGGGCGGCGAAGGACGGGTCCAGGCCCAGCCAGCGCGCGCCCAGCACGCGCAGGATGTGGCCGTGCGCGAAGACCAGCACATCACGGTCGGCCGACCGGGCCCAGGCGACGACCTCGTCCGCGCGGGCGCCGACCTCGGCCAGCGCCTCCCCTTCCGGGACCCCGTCGCGCCAGATGAACCAGTCGGGCCGCTCCGCCTTGATCTGGCCCGGATCCAAGCCCTCGTACGCGCCGTAGTCCCACTCCCGGAGCGTGGCCCACTCCTCCGCCCGGTCGCCGAATCCGGCCAGCTCGCAGGTCTCACGGGCCCTCAGGAGCGGACTGGTCCGTACCTCCACGCCCGGCAGCCCCGACCACGGTGACTCGCGGTGCAGCCGTTCACCCAGGAGCTTCGCCCCACGGCGGCCCTCCTCGAGCAGAGGGATGTCCGTCCGACCGGTGTGCTTTCCGGCCAGCGACCACGCGGTCTGTCCGTGCCGGGCCAGCAGGATTCGGGGTGCCATGACGGTGTCTCCCGGGGTTGCGCGGTGAGCGGGACGGGCTTGATCTCCGCTTGATCTCCATCATCGCGCACATGAACGCCGGGCAACCCCTCGGTGGATCTCGGCGTCCTCCCCGTCGAACGGAGTTCACATACACCGTACAGTTGATCAAGGGGGGCTGACGATGGGGATCCGCAACCGGCCGCGATGGTGGGCCGAGCTGCTGCTGATCGGTGTCGTGTACGCCGCCTACTCCTGCGGACGACTGCTCGCCCGCGGCGATGTCTCCACCGCAGTCGACCACGGCCTCGCGATCCTCCGGACCGAGAAATTCCTCCGGCTCAACGCCGAGCACCCGCTCAACCGGCTCTTCACCGACCAGGCGTGGCTGGGCATACCGGCCGACTTCGCGTACGCCTCACTGCACTATCTGGTGACGCCAGCTCTCCTCGTCTGGCTCTTCCGGCGCCGCCCCGCGCACTACCGCGCCGCCCGCACCTGGCTGATGGTCTCCACCCTCCTCGGCCTGGCCGGTTTCACGCTCCTGCCGACCTGTCCGCCCCGCCTGCTCGACTCGAGCCACGGCTTCGTCGACACGATGGCCCAGTACAGCACGTACGGCTGGTGGGGCGGCGAGGCGAGCGCACCACGCGGGCTGGGCGGCATGACCAACCAGTACGCGGCCATGCCGAGCCTGCACGTCGGCTGGGCGCTGTGGTGCGGCGTCATGCTCTGGCGGCACGGGCGCACGCCGTCGGCGAGGGCGGCCGGTGTCGCGTATCCGCTGATCACCGTCCTCGTGGTGATGGGAACCGCCAACCACTACTTCCTGGACGCGGTCGCCGGCGCCGTTGTGATGGGGCTCGGTCTGCTCCTCGCCCCGCCCGCGATGCGGCTCGCCGACCGGGCCCGATCCCGCCTCACCCTCGTCCCAGCCGTCGCACCGCCCACGAAGTCCCCGATTGTCAGTGGCGGATGCGAGACTTCCGCGGGTGAGCGATTCCCTGGACAGCGGACCTCCTCCGCAGGCGCCGGCACGGGCAGAGGTGCCGAGGCAGACGCCGCAGCCGTCGACGCCGGCGCCGACGACGGCGCTCCGGCAGCGACTCGCTGAGCTGCGCGGCCCGGCCGTACCGCCCCACCCCCTCGATGCCCGCGCGCTCGCGGCCCTCGCCGCCAACCCGGGGTGCGAGCGGCGCGCGCTGCTCGACGGGGCAGGGGTGGACAAGGCCGCGCTCGCCGCGGCGCTCGGGTCGCCCTCCGCCTTCGGCCAGTCGCAGTTCGCGTTCGTCCGGGGCAACGCCTTCGAGGCCAAGGTCAAGGCGGACGGCGGCACCGAGCTGCTGCGGCTGTGGTGCGAGCGCACGGGTTGCGAGCCGCCTGCCGCCGACGACCTGTCCCTTCCGGAACTGTCGGCCGCCGGTCCCGAGGGCCGCGCGGCGCGCACCGCGCTGGCCCTGCGCGAAGCCACGGCGGCCGGCGGGTGGTCGCTGCTGAACCATCCGATGCTCGCCCTGGAGGTGGCGGGCTCGCCCGCGTACCTGGAGCCGGACGCGGTCGTCGTCCAGCCGGACGGGCGGTGGACGGTCGTCGAGATCAAGTCCTTCCCCATGATCGACGACTCGGCGGACGCGGCGAAGGTCGGTGCGGCGGCCCGACAGGCTGCGGTGTACGTACTGGCGCTGCAGCGTGTTGCCGAACGGCTCCCCGGGGCCGAGGTGAACCACTCGGTGCTCCTGGTCTGCCCTAAGGACTTCTCCAACCTGCCGACCGCGTCGCTCGTCGACGTGCGCAAGCAGCTCTCGGTCACCCGCAGGCAGCTGGCCCGGCTGACTCGCGTCGAGGACATCGCCGCCGCGCTGCCCGACGGTACGACGTTCGACCTGGAGCGCCCGGCCGACGAGCTGACGGCCGCGGTCGAGTCGGTCGACGCCGCATACGCACCGGACTGCCTGGCCGCGTGCGAGCTCGCGTTCCACTGCCGGGAACGCGCCCGCGCCGCGGGCGCCGTGCAGGCGCTGGGGCGCGGAGTGCGCGGGGAGCTGGGCGGCCTGACCACGATCGGCGCGGTCCTGGCGGCGGCGGAGTCCGACGCGGACGCTCCCACGGGCAGTCCCGCAGGCCGTCCGGCCGGCGAGACCGATCCGACCGTGGCAGCGCTGCGCCGCGCGGCGGCGCTGCGCGCGGAGGCCCTGGAGGCCGCCGCATGCCGCTGATCAGTACGCTCGCGCGGCTCGAGGCCGTGCGCAGTGGGCGGGCACAGACCGCCGCCACCGTGCGCCACCGGCATCTTTCCGAGCGCCCGCTCGTCCTCGTACCGCTGACCACCGCCGGAGAGACCGGTGCGCCACTGGGCGCACTCGTGGGGACCGACCGCGATGAGCCACGGCTGCTGGTCGTGTCGCAGCCTCGCGACCGGGACCTGCGGTTCGCGTTCCTCGCGGAACTGGCCGAATCCGTACTGCCGTACATCGACGGGTACGCGGACGCCGTCGAGGCCGCCGAGCGCACCGAGGCCGACGCGGAGACGGGCAAGCGCGTCAAGGTCGAGGTCGAGCTGTGCTCGGACGCTCCGCAGCTCATCGTGCCCGGCCGGGCCGGCGTCGAGTTCGTCCGGCTGCTCGGCCGCTCCATGCGGTTCCGGCGGACCGCCGAGCAGGACCCCGACACCCCCTATCCGGCGCCGCCGCGCGTCCCTCTGTTGGGGCGCTGGCTCACCCACTTCGGCGAGCGCGCGCGGGTGCCCGGCTCCTCGCTGCTGCTCGCCGCCACCGAACTGCTGGGCCGGCACTGGGCGACCGGCCAGAGCAACCTCGAGGACCAGCACTTGGGGGCGCTGCTCGCCTGGATCGACCCGCCCGCCGGGGAGTCGGGCGCGCAGGCGGCACTCCGGGCGGAACTCGAGCGCGACCGGGACGGGCAGTTGGTGTGCCCGCCGGCCGGACCGGCGACCGACCCGGCCTTCGACAACAGACTGCTGGCCCCCGCCATGGCCCGGTACGACCAGGCCCGCGCGGCGGTACGGGACGGCGGCGGGTCCGCCGCGCTCAGCCGGCTCACCACGGCCGAGCGGGAGATCCGGGACCTGGTCGAGAGCCGGATGCGGCCGACCTGGGACGCCGTGTGGCACGGGCTGGACCTGCTGCGCCGGCTTCCCGCAGGCAGCCGTACCGAGGAGCGCTGGACCCGCGACCGCTGGTCGTTCACCGGCCACCGCGACCGGGTGCGTGCCGGGGAGCCGCCGCAGCCCCGTCGCGACGACGCGGTGACCGCCGCCCGGAAGCTGGCCGCGCGGGAGACCGCGCAGGCCCAACTGGAGGCGCAGGAAGCGCTTGACGATCCGCTGGTGATGGCGGCGCGGCGGCTGTCCGGCGAGGCCTTCGCGGGCGAGGTGACCGAGGTCGTCATGGAGTGGAGCGACTCCAAGCGGCCGAGCCCGCGTCCCCTGCTCACCATCCGGACGGACGACCGGCCCCACCTGGACGAGCGCAGCAAGGTCTACCGCTCTCTGGACGGGCGCCCGCAGACGGCGGAGTTCGTCCGTGCCGAGACCGAGGATGCCCTGGTCCTTCGGCTCACCGACAAGATGGGCCGTGGCAGGGATCCGGCGCCGGGGTCCGTACCGGAGAAGGGCGAGCGGCTGTGCTGGACGCTCTTCGAGCACGACCGGCGCGGCGGCCCGAAGCTGCCCGACCCGGAGGAGACGCCGTGGACCCACGGCGGCCCCCGCATGGCCTCCGGCGACGCCACCGGGACGACCCCTGATGCGGTGACGACCCCTGACCCCGGGACGGCGCCCGACCCCGTGACGGCGGAGGACTACCTGTGACCGGAACATCGCGGCGCGACACGCCCGGCGGCGGACCGGCGTCGGCCGCGTCCCCCGCCCGCCACGGGGATCCCGCCGCACTCGCGACTCGTGCGACCGCGGCGATCCTGCACGACACGCTGCACGGCACCCACCGCGGTGTCGTCGTCGACTCCCCGCCGGGAGCGGGCAAGTCGACGCTCGTGGTGCGCGCGGCCCGGGAGCTGGCCGCCGCCGGGCGCCCGCTGATGGTCGTCGCCCAGACCAACGCCCAGGTGGACGACCTGGTGCTGCGGCTCGCCGAGAAGGATCCGGACCTGCCGGTGGGCCGGCTGCACAGCAGCGAGCCCGACCCCTACGACAAGGTCCTCGACGACCTGCCTTCGGTGCGCAAGTCGGCCAAGGCCGCGGACCTCGCCGGCCTGGACGTCGTCATCTCCACCGCCGCGAAGTGGGCCCACACCCAGGGCGTGGAGCCCTGGGGTCACGCGATCGTCGACGAGGCCTACCAAATGCGCTCGGACGCGCTCCTCGCCGTGGCCGGGCTGTTCGACCGTGCGCTGTTCGTCGGCGACCCCGGGCAGCTCGACCCGTTCAGCGTCGTCGGCGCGGAGCAGTGGGCGGGGCTGTCGTACGACCCGTCGGCCAGCGCGGTGTCCACACTGCTGGCACACAATCCGGACCTGCCGCAGCACCGGCTGCCGGTGTCCTGGCGGCTGCCGGCCTCCGCAGCGCCGCTCGTGTCTGGCGCCTTCTACCCGTACACCCCGTTCCGCAGCGGTACGGACCACCGCGACCGGCGGCTGTCCTTCGCCGTCCCCTCGGACGGCTCCGGACCCGACCGGGTGCTGGACGAGGCGGCCGAATCGGGCTGGGGGCTGCTGGAACTGCCCGCCCGGCACACCCCTCGAACGGATCCCGAGGCAGTACGGGCGGTGGCCCTGGTCGTACGGCGCCTGCTGGACCGCGGCGGTGTGGCGACCAGCGAGCGGGCGGACGGCCCGGAACCGGTCACCGCCGAGCGGATCGCGGTCGGTACGGCTCACCGCGACCAGGCGGCGGCGGTCCGCGCGGCGCTCGCCGAGCTGGGCGTCACCGGAGTCGCGGTCGACACGGCGAACCGCCTCCAGGGCCGCGAGTTCGACATCACGGTCGTCCTCCACCCGCTGTCGGGCCGCCCCGACGCGACGGCCTTCCACCTGGAGACGGGCCGACTGTGCGTTCTGGCCTCGCGCCACCGGCACGCCTGCATCGTGGTGTGCCGCGCGGGCGTCGCCGACCTGCTGGACGACCACCCCTCGACGGAACCTGTGCAGCTTGGCGTGACCGTGAAGTTTCCGGACGGCTGGGAGGCGAACCACGCGGTTCTGGCCCACCTCGAGGAGCACCGCGTGCCCTGGCGGGGGTAGTACCGGCGATGCGTACTTGCGCGGAGCTGGACAATGGAGGGTGGCCCGAAGGCGATGAGCAGGAGGAAGCGATGGCAGAGCCCGAGCGGTCCGAGCGACGGCTGCGGCCCGCACCGCTGATTTTCGAGCCCTCGGAGGCCGCCGCGGACCCGGAACACTTCTTCGATCTGGAGTCGATCGAAGACCCTCGCGAGCTGCTGTCGCGGTCCACGGAACTGACCCTCGCCTTCCGTGCCGCGACGGACCGGGCCGTCGAGTTCCAGGCGGTCGCGGCGGCTCAGCTCGCGGACCCCAAGCGGTTCGACCGGCTGTCGCCGGCGGAGATCGGCGCGCGGGCGGAGTGGACCGAGGACTACGCGCGAAAGATGATCGAGTTCGGCCAGGAACTGCTGCGCGGCACGCAGCCGTAGGTCCCGCCCGGCAGCACGTCCTGGGCCCGCCGTCTCGCAGTCGGGCCGGCCTCCTGGCTGCCGGCCCGCTGCGCGCCGGCAGCAGGCCCGGCAGATCCCGGCCGCCGCTGCCCGCCCGGGATTGCGCAGCGCCATAGGCATATGCGGCGGCGCAAGGTACCCCAACCCGCCCTGCCCTGTCCTGATTTTCCGCAACTCTCGGAAACCGGATCGTGACCGAGGGTAGATGTAGGGCGCATGAGCGCTTGGCAGCGAGACGAGACGCCCCTCACCGGCGACGACGGGAGCTTGGACATCTTCGGCTTTCTGCGGGAGGACGGCCGGCACCACACGGCCCAGGTCACCTCGGAGGGGGCGGCCTGGCTCGCCTCCGCCGCCGCGTATCCGCGCAGCACGCTCTCGCTCTGGGAAGCCCGGCCGAACTCCCCCGGCGTACTGCCCTGCGGCTCGGTCTTCGACGTGGTGAACGTCCCCGCGATGTTCGGGCGCCGGATGCTGGACCGGCTGTGGGAGAAGGGCCCGGGCTCCGGGCCGGTGGCGGCGCACCGGGGGCGGATGCTGCTCTTCGCCGCACCCGGTACCGCCCAGCGGCTGCCGTCGCTGCTCGACTGGGAGGAGTGGGGCGGCGCGATGCCGCCCGTACTGTGCCACGGCACCGGCGACGCGGTGACCGTGCCGGCGATCGGCGCGGCCGGCCCCGGAGCGGCGCCGGCCGCGCGCTGGGTGGTCGCCCCCGACACCCGTCATCCGTGGCTTCCGGGCCCCGAGGTACTGCTCTGGGCCTGCGTGCGGGCAGTCCGGGCGGCGTCCGCCTCAGCAGTGCGGATATCGATTTTTCCTCCCGCCGATCAGGATGCTAAGGTCTACGACGTCAGCAGGCGCCGCTAGCTCAGTTGGTTAGAGCAGCTGACTCTTAATCAGCGGGTCCGGGGTTCGAGTCCCTGGCGGCGCACAGACGGAAGAAGCCCCTCGTGGAAGCGAGGGGCTTTTTCGTTGTCCGGTGTCCGGGCTGTCCGGCTGTCCGGTGTCCGGGCTCACGTAGTGATCTTGACCGTGTACGCCCCGGACTTCGTCCGGTCCGCCACCTCGATCCGGATCTTCTCGCCCGGCACCTTGTACGACTCCCCCACTCCGAGCGGCGCGTCCGCCAGCGGCGGGTACACCGACTCCTCCCAGCACGCCTCCGAGTCGGGATGCGTGTCCAGCACCTCTACCGGTCCGCCGCCCGACTGGGTCCGGCTGCGCACCCGGTAGACGAGCACCCCCTCGGTGCAGGTCGCCTCGTCGTTGCCCACCGCGGCTCGCGCCTCGATGGCGATCACGCTGTTCTTTCCGGTGCGTACGACCGCAAGCCTGGTCCCGCCCGTCCCGCCCCGGGCCGGCGCGGCAGCCAACGGCTCGAGCGTCCGCATTTTGGTGCCCCTGCCCTGAATGCAGCTGACGTGGCGCTGCTTCAGCCAGCCGAGCTTCCACTTGTGCCAGCCGAACAGGTCGGGAGCCAGGCCGAACTGGCTGCCCATCACGTCCCAGTCGCCGACGTACGTGTCCCAGTCGCCCTTGCCGTCCACGGGTCGGTGGTACAGGTCGGCCAGATCGAACACGTGTCCCGTCTCATGGGCGAGGACGTGGCGGTCGGGCGGGTGCTGCTCGAAGACGGTGACGATGCGCCTGAGCTTCTTGCCGTCCGCGCGCAGCGGCTTGTCGAAGTTGACGACTTTCGTGGCGTCGGAGTCGACCCCGGGGGCGTCCGGGTCGGCGACGAAGTAGACGATGTCGTAGCGGCTGAAGTCCACGGACCGGTCCGCCTTGGCCAGGGCGTCGCGCAGATAGGCGGCGCGCTTCTTGGGCGCCCAGTCGCGCTTTATGCCGTACGCCGTGGACGCCTTCGGCATCGTCACCCACTTCTTCTTCGGATGCGCCTTGAGCTGGAACTTCCCGTACGAGGCCTTGTGGAAGAACCGGCTGGTGGCGGGGAAGTGGTCGGCCGCGAGCTGCTGCGGAGTGACGGTCGGACGGGAGTCCGGGAAGGACAGGAAGACCATGACGGCGTTCAGGGTGCGCACCGGCTTCGGGTAGGAGGCGTTCCAGCTGTCGAGGCCGAGCGAGTGGTGCGCGGATGTGCGTGAGAGCGCGCAGGGCCCGACCGCCGGCTTCGCCACCGCGGGGCCCGCGAAGAGGGACATGGCAGCGAGCGCCGTGAGGGAGGTGAGCGCGGCGCCGGTGCTCCGTACGGAAAAGCGCTCCACTCGCTCGGGTGTCTGCTGACGCGGCACGTCGACCTCCGGAGGGTGAATCGGGACATCTCACCTACCTTGTGGTGTTTTTGTATGACATGCCTTGTCGGGGTGGCCCGGCCGGGTGACCGGTCCGACACTCCGGCGCGTCACGGAAAGTCACAAACGGTCTAGCACCAACCGGCCCCGCACACAGCTGTGCAGAAACGATCGGCCGGAAGGGGCAGGTGCGCATGATCACGCCACCGAAGCTGGATCGGCTCTCCCGCCAGCCTCTATGATCGGCACACTTTCCAGCGTGGAGCCCGCCCTCGGGCGGTTCACCCACCCGGCCGACGACACCCGACCAGACCTGTTCGAGACAACTGCACTGCGGGAGCGAGCGGTGAGCGGAACCTCCGAAGGACCCGGTTCGGCACCCGACAGCATCCGATCACCGGTTACGGAACGTGATTCCGTCAGCAGGACCGCGTCGGAGCTGCGCGATTACCGTGCCGCGTTCAACGCCGCCCAGCTCGCCATGGCTGTCGTCGACCGGGAAGGCCTGGTGGTCGCCGCCAACCACGCCTTCGCCACACTGCTCGGCGCCGAGCCGGCCGCGCTCGTCGAACAGGCGGCTGCCGACCTCGTCGACCTCGCCGCGGAGGCCCGCACCTGGCACGCGTACCTCGAGGTGCTGCGCGGACGGCAGGCCCGGCTGCGCTGTACCCGCCGGCTGAAACACCCGGACGGCCGCTCGATGTGGACCGAAGTCGCTCTCGCGCCCATCCCCGACAGCCGCAATGTGCTGATGTCCGTCGCCGACGTGAGCGACCGGCGCGATCTGCAGGCGCGGCTGCGCCACCTGCAGATGCACGATCCGGTGACTCGGCTGCCCAACCGCGCACTGTTCTTCGAGCGGCTCTCCGCCGCGCTGGAGTCCTCCTCGTACGGCAGCGGCGGCACGGGGCGCATCGGCCTGTGCTACCTCGATCTGGACGGCTTCAAGGCGGTCAACGACACACTCGGCCACCGGGTCGGCGACAGGCTGCTGACCGCCGTGGCCGCCCGGCTCACCCAGTGCGCCGACCAGTCCGGCTACGGCCGGAGCGGCGGCCATCTCGTCGCCCGGCTCGGTGGCGACGAATTCGCGCTGCTGGTGGAGGACTCCACCGGTACGGAACAGCTCGCCGACCTCGCCAAGTCCGTACTGGCCGCGCTCCAGAAGCCGTTCGACCTGGCCGGGCAGCGGCTGTCCGTATCGGCGAGCATCGGAGTGGTGGAGCGAGCCGCGGCCGGGACCTCGGCAACCGGGCTGATGCAGGCCGCGGACACCACGTTGTACTGGGCGAAGGCCGACGGCAAGGCTCGTTGGACGCTCTTCGACCCGGAGCGCAACGCCCACCGGATGACCCGGCAGGCCTTGTCCAGCACCCTGCGACCCGCCGTGGAGCGCGGCGAATTCGCCTTGGAGTACCAGCCGCTGGTGGACCTTGAGAGCGGGGCGGTACGCGGGGTGGAGGCCCTGGTCCGCTGGAACCACCCGCAGTTCGGAACGCTGGCGCCGAATCGGTTCATCGGAATTGCTGAAGAGGACGGCTCGATCGTCCAGCTCGGGCGGTGGGTACTGCGCACGGCTTGCCGGCAGGCCCGGCAGTGGCAGCTCGACCACCCCGAGGCCGCGCCCGTGTTCGTCAGCGTCAATGTCGCCGTACGCCAGGTCTGGGACTCCGATCTGGTCGGCGATGTGGCGGGGATCCTGGCGGAGACCGGGCTCGCGCCCCAGCTGCTGCAGCTGGAGCTCACCGAATCGGCCGTGATGGGTTCGGCGGGACGGCCGCTGCAGGCGCTGCAGGCGCTCAGCGACATGGGCGTGCGGATCGCCATCGACGACTTCGGCACCGGGTACTCGAATCTCGCCTACCTGAGCCGGCTGCCGGTATCCGTACTGAAACTCGACGGATCGTTTGTTCGCGGCTTCCGGTACGACGACGGGACGCACCCCAACCCCGCCGACGAGACGATCGTCGAGGCCCTGGTGCAGCTCGCGCACCGGCTCGGGCTGACGGTCACGGCCGAGTGTGTGGAGACGGCCGGCCAGGCGGCGCGCCTGCGCCGGGTCGGCTGCGACACCGGTCAGGGCTGGCTTTACTCGCGGGCGGTGGCGCCGGATCGTATCGCCGCCATGATCGGGGTCTGCCCACTGCGGGATCTGCCCGCCTGAACGTCGCATGGACCCCGCCCAAGCCCCGCATGGCCCTCGCCCGAACCTGGTCACACGGCGGCACATGGACAACGCACGGCCCGCACGGTCGTCTTCGGACCGTGCGGGCCTCTGTGCGGAGCGGGGTGGTTCAGCAGGTCAGCAGGCGCCGAGGTCCTGCCAGACGCCCCACTCACCGGTGGTGCCGGGCTCTTCGTTCGTCGTCCACCACTTGGCCTTCCAGGTGTGTCCCTTGTGGGAGACCTGGTTGTCGGCCGTGTAGACGGCGCCGGGCGCCCAGGCGCCGGCCGGGCAGCCACCCGTCGGCGGGGTGATCGTCGGCGGGGTGGTCGTGGGCGGAGTGGTCGTGGGCGGAGTGGTCGTGGGCGGAGTGGTCGTGGGCGGAGTGGTCGTGGGCGGAGTGGTCGTGGGCGGAGTGGTCGTGGGCGGAGTGGTCGGCGGGGTGGTCGTCGGCGGGGTCGTGGGGGTGCCGCCGACGGCCGTCACGATTTCGTTGAAGAGGGTGGCGTTGGCATCCAGGCCGAGCAGGGAGTACATCATCGCGCCGGCCAGGCCGCGGCTGTGCGCGTAGTCGGCGCGGGCCTGGATCGCGCGCTTGTCGAGGCCGGTGAAGAACTCGCCGTCCTTGTAGAAGTACGCGGCCTTCGCCTCGTCGTCCCAGAAGGTGGTGGCGGCGTTGTCCACGATGCCGCCGAGCTCCTTGTAGTGCGCGATGCCCGCCTGCTGGCTGACCGGCCGGGCGCCGGATGCGCCGGTCGCGGTCTGGGCGAGGCCGTTCTTCGAGCCGGCCGGGACGCCCTTCCATCCGCGGTAGTAGAACTCGTAGCCGAGTGTCAGCTTGTTGGCGGGGAAGCCGCCCGCGATGCCGTACGCCGCGCTGCCGTCGATCCAGGCGTCGATGGCGTTGTCGATGCTGTACTTCTGGGTGCCCGGCGCGATCGGGTCGGTCGGGTCGGAGGCCGGCGAGTACAGCGGCGACTGGTGGTACGTCGGGCCGTCGCCGTCCCACGAGCCGTGCATGTCGTAGGTCATGATGTTCGCGTAGTCGAGATACGCGCCGATCTTGTCCGTCTCGATGTGCTTGATCTTGTCCTGGCCGGCCGGCAGGGCCGCCGTCAGCAGGTACTTCTTCCCGCCGTTGGCCGCGCCGTGGGCGTCGAGCTGCTTACGGAACTCGGCGAGCAGCAGGGTGAAGTTCTGCTTGTCCTCCGGACCGTGGTGATTGCCGAGGTGCCCGTTCGGCGAGCCCGGGTACTCCCAGTCGATGTCGATGCCGTCGAAGACCCCGGCGGCGCTGCCGGGGCCGCCGAAGCCGCCCTCGACCGGCAGGTTGCCCTTGATGTACTGGTCGATACAGGAGGTCACGAGCTTCTTGCGGCTCGCGTCGGTCTTCGCGGCGTCGTGGAAGAACTTGGAGTAGGTCCAGCCGCCCAGCGAAATGTTGATCTTCAGGTGCGGATGCTTGGCCTTCAGTTCCTTGAACTGGTTGAAGACGCCCACGATCGGCTGGTCCCACTTGTCGGCGACGCCGTCGACGCTGTCCGCCGCGCTGAAGGACTTCTGGTAGTCGGCGTACGAATCGCCCGCGCCGTCACCGGCGTTGGGGTTGTTGTCGTCCCCGGCCGCCTTGTTGGCCTCGAAACAGGTGAGCTCGGTGGGGTGGATGTTGCCGAACGAGTAGTTGATGACATCCAGCTTCCCGGCTATCCCCCGGGTGTCCAGGTGCTTGGGGTAGAAGGCGTTGCCGTAGACGCTCCACTGGTCGTAGTACGCGATCTTCACCCCGCCGCTGCTCGCGGAGGTGGGCGCGGCTTCGGTGGCGGCATTGGCCGGGCCGAGGCCCGCGAAGGCGGCCAGGGCACCTGCGGCGAGTGCGGCCGTGGTCACGGCCGCGATCAGAGGTCTGCGGGGGGAGTGCACGTACTGCCTCCGGAGGCGGGGAGGAACGGGGGGATGGAGCAGTGATAGCGACCCCGCCGGTGTCGAGTCAATGGTCTGAACCAAATGAGGACTAGACCAATTGGAGTGCGAAAGGCCTTGTCAGGCGCGTGAGATGGATACGAGAAACCGCTCGCCACGCGAGGTGACGAGCGGCTTAAGGCTCTCTTATGGATCTTCCGTACAGGAGGTTGACGGAGAAACCACCCGGCCTCCGGAAACCCCGGATTTACCCGGCCGTGGGCAGCACGTACGCATCCGCGATGAGTTCGTAGGAGCGCAGCCGCGCGTCCCCGCCGTGCACATTGGCCGTGATCATCAGCTCGTCCGCACCCGTCCGCTTCTGCAGGTCGTCGAGGCCCGCCCGGACCGTGTCCGGAGTGCCGTACACGACATTGCCCAGCCAGCTGTCCACGAACTCCCGCTCCAGCGGGCTGAACTCGTGCGCCTCCGCCTCCTCCGGCGTCGGTACGAGACCGGGCCGGCCGGTGCGCAGCCGGACCATCGCGAGAGCGCCGGTCAGCGCCTGACGGCGGGCTTCCCTCTCGTCGTCCGAGGCCAGCGCCGAGACGCCGATCACCGCGTACGGCGCGTCCAGCACCTCGGAGGGCCGGAAGGACTCCCGGTAGAGGTCCAGCGCGGGCAGGGTGTTGGCCGCCGAGAAGTGGTGGGCGAAGGCGAACGGCAGCCCGAGCGCACCGGCCAGCCGTGCGCTGAAACCGGAGGAGCCGAGCAGCCAGACGGGCGGGCGGCCCGGGGGCCCCTGAACCGGTCCGGGAACGGCGTGGATGCGCGCGTACGGGTGGCCGCCCGGGAAGTCGTCGTCCAGGAACCGGGTCAGCTCGGCCAGTTGCTGCGGGAAGTCGTCGGCGCCCTCGTTCGGCCGGGCGGTGCGGCGCAGGGCCGCCGCCGTCGCCCCGTCCGTGCCCGGCGCCCGCCCGAGGCCGAGGTCTACACGGCCCGGAGCCAGCGCCTCCAGGGTGCCGAACTGCTCGGCGATGACGAGTGGCGCGTGGTTGGGCAGCATGACGCCGCCGGAGCCGAGCCGGATGCGCTCGGTGTGCGCGGCGAGATGGGCCAGGATCACGGCTGGGGAGGAGCTGGCGACCCCCGGCATCGAGTGGTGCTCGGCGACCCAGTGGCGGTGGAAGCCGCGGCGCTCGGCGAGGCGGGCGAGGTCCACGCTGGTCCGCAGGGCCTGGGTCGCGGTTCCGCCCCTGCCTACGGTCACCAGGTCCAGTACGGACAGGGGAACCGGCGCCGTCCCGTGCGCCGTGCCTCGAATCGCGTCCACCGTGCTTTGCCTCCTCCGTGGGAATTCGTACGAAGGACCGAACAGGAGGGTGTCTCCGGTTATTCCGGCGGACTGCCCGGCCGGCTGTCCGGCGCGTTGTCCCGGCGCGCCGCCTCGGCGGTCACCGGGGGCGGGCGAAGAGCGTGCCCAGTCCGTCGCCCCAGGCCCTGCGCTCGGCCAGCCGCAGACCCTCCCAGACCGTGACCTGGTTCGCGGTGAGGACCGGCTTGCCCACGGCTTCCTCCAGTTCCGCGAGGTGCGCCGCGGTGTGCAGGGCGGTGTCCGGCAGCAGCACCGCCTCGGCGTCCGGGTGGTCACCCGCCCTGGCGAGGGCGAGCACCTCGTCCCGTCCCCAGGTGCCGACTTCCGCCGCCGTGACGATGCCCTCGGCACGCTCGGCGACGACCTCGGTCCCCGTCGCTTTCAGGAACGCGCAGAAGTACCCCGCCACGTCCGGCGGGTACGTCGCGGCCACCGCCACCCTCCCGGCGCCCACCGCCCGTACCGCGTGCGCGAAGGCGAACGACGTACTGGAGGCGGGCAGGCCGGCCGCGAGGGCCAGGGTGCGGATCTGCTCGTGCGCCCCGTCCCGGCCCCGGACGAAGCTTCCGCTGGTGCACGCCCACACCACCGATTCGGCTCCCGACAGCCGCAGCTCCTCCACCCCCGCCGCCAGCCGCTCCGGCGAGCCCATGTCCAGCAGGGCGTCGACCCGGTGCGCGTCCTCGCCGATGTCGGTGTGGACGACGGGCAGCCGGATATCGGTGTCCAGCAGCATCTCGATGCGCGGGTAGTCGTCCTCCGCGGAGTGCCCGGGGTAGAGCAGTCCGACTGTTGTCATGTCCGGCCTCCCTGTTCCTCTTCCTCGGGTTCGGCTGCCCCCATCGCGGCGGGTCCACACCGGGCGGCCGGATCCAGCAGAGCCTGGTACGGACCGACCGCCGTGGTGCCGATGTGCCGCATCGCGGACCACATGGTCACCTGGTTCGCGGAGAGGACGGGCATCCGCAGTTCGGCCTCCAGCTGCGGAATCACGTCGTACGTCGGGAGATTGGTGCAGCTGATGAACAGCGCGTCGGCGGCGCCCACCGCGGCCCGCCGGGCCATCTCGACCACATCGCGGTAGGGCACCCGCCAGATGTGCCGGGTCAGCCCCAGGTAGGCGCGGCCGGTGACCTCGGTGCCCGACGCGGCGAGGTAGTCCTCCAGCGCCCGCGTCACCGATGCCGTGTACGGCGTGACCAGTGCGATCCGCCGGGCGTCAAGCTCCTTCAGCGCCTCCAGCAGCGCGCCGGAGGTGGTCAGCGCCGGTACTTCGCCGGCCCGGGTCATGGCCGCGCACATCGCGCGTTCGCCGGCCGGCCCGTCGACGAAGGAGCCGGAGGTGCAGGCGTACGCGATGACCTCCGGCTCGACGGCGCTCAGCGCCCGCACCGCGTCGTGCAGTGTCTCGTGCTCGCTGACCAGCCGCGCCAGATCGAGGCTGACCTCGACGGGCACGAACGGCGTACGGGTGAGATGGAGCGAGACGCCGGCGGGCACCCAGCGCCACAGTTCTCGGTCCAGTGCGAAGTCGAAGGGGGCGACGATGCCGATGCCGCGCTGCGGCTGCGGGCCCCCGAGGAAGGAGATGTCCATCGGTCCCCCACTGCAGGCGTGTTGACGACGGTAGGGCGCGGTGCGAGCGTGGTCAATCCGTACATCTCAGGCGCATTTCAAGTGCGTGATCCAGTCGTAGCGCGCAGCCGTTGCGGACCGCTTTCCGGAAGGTTTCTCCCGTATGCCGGAGCCCACTCTCCTCGTCCTGGACGCCGATCCCCCGCCCCGGCTCGGCCGGCTCAGCGGACGGGCCCGCGTACTGCACGCCGACGCGCACACGCTCGCGGACCTGCTGCCGCTCGCGGACGCGCTGCTGGTGTGGGACTTCACCTCCGACGCGGTACGCCGCGCCTGGCCGGGGGACGGGCCGCGGCCCCGCTGGGTGCACACGGCGAGCGCGGGAGTGGACCATTTGCTCTGCCCCGAACTCGTCTCGTCCGACACGGTGGTCACCAACGCGCGCGGCGTCTTCGACCAGCCGATCGCGGAGTACGTCGCCGGGCTCGTGCTCGCCTTCGCCAAGGACCTCCCCGGCACGCTGGAGAGCCAGCGGCGGCGGCGCTGGCAGCACCGGGAGACGGTCCGGGTCGCGGGCACCCGTGCGACTGTGGTGGGCTCCGGCCCGATCGGGCTGGCGATCGCGCGGACACTGGAGGCGCTCGGCGTCACCGTGGCGGTGGTGGGCCGGACCGGGCGCACCGGGGTGCACGGTCCCGGGGACCTCGACCGGCTCCTGGCGGGCGCGGACTGGGTGGTGTGCGCCGCGCCGCTGACCGGCGAGACGCGTGGCATGTTCGACGCGGCGCGGTTCGCGGTGATGCGGTCCTCGGCCCGGTTCATCAATGTGGGGCGCGGGCCCCTCGTGGTCGAGGAGGATCTGGTCGCGGCGCTCGGCAAGGGGTCGATCGGCGGCGCGGCACTCGATGTCTTCGCGCACGAGCCACTGCCGGAGCAAAGCCCGCTGTGGGACGTGCCCGGCCTCGTCGTCTCGCCGCACATGAGCGGGGACACGGTCGGCTGGCGCGATGAACTCGCGGCTCAGTTCGTCGACTTGTACGAGCGCTGGGCAGACGGAAAGCCGCTGGCGAACGTGGTCGACAAGAAACGTGGGTACGTCACCGGGCATGACTGAACTCACCGGCCTGACCGCCCGCCGGCTCCTGTCCGGCTACGAGCGAGGCGACTTCTCCCCCGTCGAGGCGACCCGCGCGGCGCTGGACCGGGCCGAGCAGGTGCAGCCGCGCGTCAACGCCTTCGTCCGCATCGACGCGCGGGACGCGCTCGACCAGGCGGAGGCGGCCACCGAGCGGTGGCGCCGCAAGGAGCCGCTCGGGCTGCTCGACGGCGTGCCGGTGTCGGTGAAGGACATCCTGCTGATGCGTGGCGGTCCGACCCTGCGGGGCTCGAAGACCGTACGCGCGGACGGCACGTGGGACGAGGACGCGCCGTCCGTGGCCCGGCTGCGCGAACACGGGGCGGTCCTCCTCGGCAAGACGACGACTCCCGAGTTCGGCTGGAAGGGCGTGACCGACTCGCCATTGACCGGCGTGACCCGCAATCCGTACGACCTGTCACGCACGGCGGGCGGCTCCAGCGGCGGCAGCGCGGCGGCCGTCGCGCTCGGCGCGGGTCCGCTCTCGCTGGGCACGGACGGCGGCGGCTCGGTCCGGATTCCGGCAGCGTTCTGCGGGATCTTCGGGCTCAAGCCGACGTACGGGCGCATCCCGCTGTATCCGGCGAGCGCCTTCGGCACGCTCTCGCACGCCGGACCGATGACCCGCGATGTCGCGGACGCGGCGCTGCTGATGGACGTCGTGAGCGGGCCCGACTGGCGGGACTGGTCCCAGCTCGGCCCGGTGGAGGGAAGCTTCCGCGACGCGCTCCGCTCCGGGGCCGATGGGGTGAAGGGGCTGCGGATCGCGTACTCGCCGTCCTTCGGCGGGCAGGTCGCGGTCCGGCCCGAGGTCGCCTCGGCCGTACGAGGGGCGGTCGCGCGTCTCGCCGAACTGGGCGCGTACGTCGAGGAGACCGACCCGGACCTGACCGACCCGGTGGAGGCCTTCCACACCCTCTGGTTCAGCGGGGCGGCCCGCGTCGTCCAGCACTTCAACCCCAAACAGCGGGAGTCGCTGGATCCGGGGCTGCGGGAGATCTGTTCGCGCGGTGCGCGGTACAGCGCGCTCGACTACCTCGCGGCCGTGGACGTGCGGATGGCGTTGGGCCGGCGCATGGGCCGCTTCCACGACACGTACGACCTGCTGGTCACCCCGACCCTGCCGATTCCCGCCTTCGAGGCGGGCGTGGAGGTGCCGAAGGGGTCCGGCCACCACCGCTGGACGAGCTGGACCCCTTTCACGTACCCCTTCAACCTGACCCAGCAGCCGGCCGCGACGGTGCCGTGCGGCCTGGTGGCCGGGCTGCCGGCCGGGCTGCAGATCGTGGGCGCCCGGCACGCGGACGCCCTGGTACTGCGGGCGGCGCACGCGCTGTACGAGGCGGGGGTGGCGGACAGCGTCAGTCTGCCCGGCGGAAGCTGAGGGTCTCGCCCAGCGCACCCGCCCGCCAGAGGTCCTGACAGGCCTCTGCCATCCGGTCCAGGCCTTCCACGACCGTGCCCCAGACGATGCCGGGGACCCAGCCCGTATCGCCGTTCAGCAGCAGGTTGTTCCGCTCGTAGAAGAGGGCGAGGTCGACGACGGCGCCGTGCCCCCGGTGGGCGGCCCGGGGGGCATATCCGTGAGAGGACGTGCCCAACTGGGTGTCCGAGAAGGAGAAATAACACAGATCACCCGGAATGGGGGTGACTGTCGGGTTTTCCAGAGGAGGTTCCTCCGCCGCGAACGCGGGCACCAGGGCGTAGATCTCGTTGCGCGCGTACTTCGCGTGATAAACGTCACCACCGAGCGGCAGCGCCTCCCACACCGCCGCGCAAGTCACCGGGGCCCGGTCGTCCAGGAGTTTCGCGGTGCAGCGCACACCGCGCTTGTCGAGCATCACGTCCACGTATCGGTCTGCCATCCCACCCGCATACCCCGCCGGGAGCCGGGTAGCCGCGCGCCCATGGCTCCACGCAGACACCACCTCCACCGACGATCGTTCCTCGCCGGCGCCACCGCGCTGGGCGCCGCGGGCGCGCTGGGCGCCGCGGGCTGTGCCCGGGTGCCCTCCGGCGACGCCCTCGCCCGGCTGAAGACGCAGGGCACGGTGCGGCTCGGCATCGCCGGCGAGGTCCCCTACGGATACGTCAATGACCGCGGCGAGTTCACCGGCGAGGCACCCGAGCTCGCCAAAGTGATCTTCGGGCGACTCGGCATCAGCCGCGTCCAGCCGGTCGCCACCGACTTCTCCTCCCTCATACCCGGGCTCAACTCCCAGCAGTTCGACGTCGTCTCGGCCGGGATGTACATCAACAAGGAGCGCTGCGCCCAGGTCGTCTTCGCCGACCCCGAGTACCAGATGCTCGACGCGTTCATCGTGCGCAAGGGCAATCCCAAGCAGCTGCGCAGCTACGAGGACGTCGTGCGGACGAAGGCGAAGTTCGCCACCGGCACCGGATACGCGGAGATCGGCTACGCGGTCGCCGCGGGCTTTCCGGAGAAGGAGATCGTGATTCTCCAGGACCAGGTCGCCGGGCTCAACGCCGTCGAGTCCGGCCGGGTCGACGTCTTCGCCGGAACCGCGCTGACCGTCCGTGAGGTGGTGAAGAACAGCGCGAGGGCGGAGGCCACCAAGCCGTTCGCCGCGGTCGTGGACGGCAAGAAGAAGATCGACGGCGGCGGCTTCGCCTTCCGCCCCACCGACACCGAGCTGCGTGACGCCTTCAACACCGAGATCCACAAGATGAAGAAGAGCGGAGAGCTCTTCCGGATCCTGCGGCCGTTCGGCTTCACCCAGGCCGAGATGACCGAACTGACGGCCGAGGAGCTGTGCCGATGACAGCGGGACTCTGGCAGAACTGGGTGCTCCCGGGCATCTGGACCACCGTGCAGCTCACCCTGTACAGCGCGGCGCTCGCCACCGCCGTCGCCTTCGCCGTCGGTGTCGCGCGGACCGGCCACTCACGCTTCGTGCGCTTTCTGGCCGGTTTCTACACCGAGGTCTTCCGCGGGACTTCGGCCCTCGTGCTCATGTTCTGGCTGTTCTTCGTGCTGCCCTCGCTCGTGGGCTGGCAGCTCGTTCCCATGTGGGCCGCGGTGCTGGCGCTCGGACTCTCGTACGGCGCGTACGGCGCCGAGGTCGTCCGCGGTGCCCTGAATGCTGTTCCGCCCGCCCAGCGCGAGTCGGGCATCGCACTCAGCTTCACGCCCTGGCAGCGGATGCGGCTGATCCTTCTGCCGCAGGCGGTGCCGGAGATGATCCCGCCGTTCTGCAACCTGCTCGTCGAACTGCTCAAGGGCACAGCCCTGGTGTCCCTGCTGGGCGTCGGTGACGTGTCGTTCGCCGCGTACCTGGTCCGGCTCGCGACCCAGGACAGCGCGCAGATCTACACGGTCACGCTGGTGATCTACTTCGCGATCGCGTTCGCCCTCACCCGCGGGATGAAGGTTCTCGAGCGCAGGACCAAGGCCAATCTGGGAGTGGTGGTCAAGTGAACTGGGACTGGTCCGCGGTGGCGGACTTCATGCCGCAGTTCTGGGACGGCGTGCTTGTCACGCTGCAGATCCTGGCGCTCGGCTCACTGCTCTCCTTCGCTCTCGGCCTGGTCTGGGCGATCGGCTTCCGCGCCCCGACCCGCTTCGTCCGCTGGCCGGTGCACGCGGTCACCGAGTTCATCCGCCTGACCCCGCTGCTGGTGCAGCTGTTCTTCCTCTTCTTCGTGCTGCCCGAGTGGGGCGTGCAGTTCTCCGCACTGACCACCGGCACGATCGCGATCGGCGTGCACTACTCGACGTACACCGCGCAGGTCTACCGGGCGGGCATCGAAGCGGTACCGGCCGGGCAGTGGGAGGCGGCCACCGCGCTCAGCCTGCCCGCCCGCCGCACCTGGACGGCGGTGATCCTGCCCCAGGCGGTCCGCCGCGTGGTGCCCGCACTGGGCAACTACGTCATCTCGATGCTGAAGGACACTCCGCTGCTCGCCGGGATCAGCGTGCTGGAGATGCTCCAGCAGGCGCGGCTGGAGGGTGCGTCCACCTTCCAGTACACCGAGCCGCTGACCGTCGTCGGCATCGCCTTCATTCTCATCGCCTACCCGGCTTCACTTCTCGTACGAACCCTGGAGCGCCGCCTTGTCCACTGAACTCAAGGCCCCTGAACTGATCCGCTTCGAGAACGTCACCAAGCGCTTCGGAGACAACACCGTCCTCGACAACCTCTGCTTCTCCGTCCGGCCGGGAAAGCACGTCACCCTGATCGGGCCCTCCGGTTCCGGCAAGACGACGATCCTGCGGCTGCTGATGACACTGATGAAGCCCGACGCGGGCACGATCGACGTCAACGGAAGCCGGCTCTTCCCGGCCGGGGAGAAGGAGATCCGCGAGGTGCGGAAGAACATCGGGATGGTGTTCCAGCAGTTCAATCTCTTCCCCAACATGTCCGTACTGCGCAACATCACCGAGGCACCGGTCCGGGTGCTGGGGCTGAGCAGGGACGAGGCCGAGGAGCGCGCCCGCGACCTGCTCGACCTCGTGGGCCTCGGCGACCGGTGCGGCGCGAAGCCGAGCCAGCTCTCCGGCGGCCAGCAGCAACGGGTGGCGATAGCCCGGGCGCTCGCCATGCGCCCGCAGGTGCTGCTGCTCGACGAGGTGACGTCGGCGCTCGATCCGGAGCTGGTGGCCGGGGTGCTCGACGTGCTGCGGGACATCGCCCGCACCACCGACATCACCATGCTCTGCGTGACACACGAGATGAATTTCGCCCGTGACATCTCCGACGAGGTGCTGATGTTCGATTCGGGGCGTGTCATCGAGTCCGGATCCCCGGAAAAAATCTTCAGCGATCCGGGGCACGAACGTACCCGTGAGTTTCTCGGCGCGGTGCTCTGACCTCTCCAATCAGTCCGGAACCGTGACTCTGGCATATGCCAGGGTGGTGCGCCCCTGTTGAGAGGCGCCGTGCCCGCCATCATTCTCATCAACAGCCGCTCCAGATCGGGCGCTTGGCCGCTATCGTGGTATCAAGCCAAGCTCTGGGGCCGGTCCGCATCGCAAGGGGGACGTAACCAGCTGCGACGCCGCCAACGCAAGCGGTCACACCTGCTAGGGGGAAACCGTGGCGCTGAAGCCCGAGCCGACCGCGCCGTTCCATTCGGTGCAGTACGCCCTGCGCGTTCTCGAGACGATTTCCAGGCACGGTGGCGGGGTCACCGATGTCCAGATCGCGCGCGAGACCGGTCTGCCCGCCGCTCACCTCTCCCCCATGCTGCTGATGCTGCGCCGCGAAGGCTATGTGGTGCAGGTCTCGGACGGGGCCTACACGATCGGCGACTCCCTGGTGCTCCTCGGCTCCGGAGTGAACCGCCAGCAGGCTCTGCAGGCCAAGCTGCAGGAAACCCTGGACCAACTGCGTGACTCGGTCGGCGCCGCCGTCTACATCAGCCGGTACGTCGACGGCGAGGTACGGATCACCCAGTTCGCCGACGGTCCTCGGACGCCCAAGGTCAACGAGTGGGTGGACTTCCGGTCGGCGGCGCACGCCAGCGCGGTCGGGAAGTGCCTGCTCACCCAGCTCGACCAGAACGGCCGCCGCGACCACCTCTCGCGGCACAGGACCGCCCGCCTCACCTCGCGGACGATCACCAACGAGAAGATCCTCTTCTCCAAGCTGGACAGCCAGCCGGCCACCGTGCCAGTGCTCGACCTGCAGGAGTACGCGGTGGGTACGGTCTGCGCGGCCGTCCCGATCACCGCCGGCGCCGCGGTGGGCTGCCTGGCGCTCTCCATGCCGATCGAGCACGCGCACCGGCTGCGCTCGGCGGCCCAGACGCTGAACCGCAGGGCAGCCCCCGTGCTGCTGTCGCTGGCGATCTAGGACGGGCCGGCCCGGCCAGATCCGAGAGACACACCCAGGACCACCCCGGCGCCTGATCGAGCGCCGCGGGGGTGGTTGGGAGCACCCCTGCGGACCAGGTACTATTTACGGGTCAGCAGGCGCCGCTAGCTCAGTTGGTTAGAGCAGCTGACTCTTAATCAGCGGGTCCGGGGTTCGAGTCCCTGGCGGCGCACAGACGGAAGAAGCCCCTCGCGGAAGCGGGGGGCTTCTTCGTGCTCCGAGCCTCCTAGGATGTTGCCGATGTGCTTGCCCACCGCCGCTTCCGTGACCACCAGCTCGCGGGCGATCGCCGCGTTGGACCCGCCCTCGGCGACCAGCGCGAGCACCGCGCGCTCGCGCGGAGTCAGCTTCTCCAACGGATCCCGCTGCCGGCGCAGGAGCGGCCGTACGACCTCCGGGTCGACGACCGTGCCGCCGGCGGCGACGTGGGCGAGCGCGTGTCGTTCGGGTCGGCTCGCAAGGGACCCGCGCCCGGGAGCTCCAGGCCGGCGAGCAGCGGCAAGTGCGCCCGCTCGGTGACGAGCACCCGGCAGTCGGTGTGCAGGATGTCGCGGGCCAGTTCGGTGCGCGCAGGGTAGGCTTGATCCCGGCCACCGCGGCTCCCGCGAGAGCCGCCGCACTGAGCCACAGCGGGTATTCCGGAGTGTTGTCGAGCAGCAGACCCAGATGCGGCTCGGCGCCGCGCGGCAGCAGATCGGCCAGCAGTGCCGCCCGCGAGGCGGCGCCGGACGCGCCTGGTGGTGGCTGAGGACGGTGTCCGCGTCTCTCAGCCCGGGCCGGCGGTCGCCCCACTGGGCCTGCACGAGCTCCGCGACGGTGCCTGTGTTCGCCATGCGCCGTACGGTAATTAACGTGTCGTCAGATGGGGAGACGCCGAGTCCGGCTCAGTGGTCTCCCCATCAACCCCTGAGGGGCGGGACGGTCAGAACTGCACGTCCGAGCACGCGTAGAACGCGTTCGCCGTGTCATGCACGGTCCACACGGACAGGATGATGTGCTTGCCGGTCTTCTGGGTGGGGATCGTGCCCTGGTGGACGGCAGTGGACGACGGACGGGCGCCGTTGTAACTGACCGTCATGAAGGGCTGGGGGTCGAGCGCGGCCCTGGTGAGCGGCTTGGTCCGGTCCCAGCCGTTCCTGGTGATGTAGTACTTGAAGTCGGTCGTCGCGTGGGATGCGGTGAACTGCCAGCGGAAGCTGTACCCCTGGCCGCCCGTCACCCTGGTGGCGGGCCAGTTCCCTCCGCGCACCTCGTCGAGCTGGGCGAACTGACTGTTGCCGCCGGCACAGATCCTGCCGTCGGCGGGTCCGGCGCCGGGGAAGCCCTTGGGACCCTCGACGCTCTGCGGCTCCCACTGGATGGAGCCGCAGTTGGTGACTGTGCCGTTGGCGCAGAGCTTCTGCCGGCTGATGGGCTGGTCGGTGTATCCGTGACTGGTTGCGCTGCCGGTGGCGACTACGGAGATTCCGGCGACGGCGAGGCTTATCGCGGCCACGCCAATCTTTTTACGCATGACGCTCCTTGAGAACGTGGGGGAGTTCTGCGAGCTGTGCGCACTTCAGGTCTAGACCAAGTCCCAGACTATTGACAGCGACTGGCCGTGTCCATATCAAGGCGCGTACGGACCGGTCCCGCACACGATCCGGTCGCACCGCTCCCGCGAGGCCTCGACCAGCCGGCCGTTGGGCGTGTCGTTGCCCTCCACCCACGCCTCGGCCCCCGCGGCGCTGCGGCCACCCGCCAACTGCCGCTCCACCAGCCGTGAACGGCGCACCGCGGCGGGAGCCTCCACGTACCAGACCTCCGCCATCAGCGACCGCGCCTCCCGCCACCCGGGCAGATCGCACGCCAGGTAGTTCCCCTCGGTCACCACCAGGCGCGCCGCCGGCCCGACCAGGTGCCGCGCGGCGACCGGTTCGTGCAGGATGCGGTCATAGTCCGGTACGTAGATCTCCCGCGCCGGCCGCTCCCGCACCCGCCGCAGCAACGCCTCGTACCCCCACACGTCGAAGCTCGGCTCCGACCCCTTGCGGGCGGTCAGCCCGAGACGCTCCAGCTGGACGTTCGAGAGGTGAAAGCCGTCCAGCGGCATATACGCGGCCGAGCCCGCCCCGTGCGCCCGCTCCACCTCTGCGACGAGCTCGCGCGCGAGGGTGGACTTGCCGGCCCCGGGCGGGCCGGCGATCCCCAGCACCTCGCGACGCGCGCCGACGCGCTCGGCCACCGCCCAGGCCCGCGCGCCCAGTTGCACCAGATTCATGCGCGAGAGGGTAGCCCCGCAGGGGGTGTCCGGCCGGTCATGCCGGACACCCCCTATCCGACCCTCCCCGTGTAGAAGGCCACCGTCAGGTCCTTCACCAGCGCCTTGCGCTCGTAGTCGTCGAGGTCGACCAGTCCGCGTGCGGTCAGCCGGTTCACCGTGTCGTCCACCGCGTCCACCACCGCGGTGAGCACGCTGTCGCGGTGCTTGGCGTCGAGCGCCTCCACGCGGCTCCGCTGCATCGCGGCCGCCACTTCCGGCGCGTACTCGATCCGCGTCGGCTGGGCCGAGAACACCTCGATCCCGACGGGCTCCGCCTCGGCCGACAGCATCCGGGTGAGCTCGTCCCCGACCGCCTCCGCGTCGCGAAGCGTCGGCGCCTCGTCGTGGAAGGCGTCGGCCGGCAGTTGGGACAGCACCCGTGCCATCGCCGCTTCGACCTGATCACGCAGATACGCCTCGTGGTCCGCGACGGCGAGCGCCGCGCGCACGGTGTTCTTGATCTGCCACACCACGAGCACGACCACCCGCAGAGCGACCCCGTTCGCGTCGACGACGGGCATCGGTTCGCTGCGCCAGTGCCGAAGCCGTACGTCGACACGTCGGTGCATCAGCAGCGGGCTCATCCAGACCAGCCCGGTGCGCCGGACACTGCCGCGGTACTGCCCGAACAGGGTCAGCACCCACGCGTGGCCGACCCGGCCACGGCCTAGGCCGCCGAGGGCGAGGAGGGCGAGGAGGCCACAGACCGCGAGCACCGCCCAGTGCCCCAGCCCGAGACCGCTGTACGGGTAGGAAGGGAGCCCGGTGGCACGGGCCACCGAGTCGGGCAGGAACCCGGCCCGCAACAGCGCCCCGGCACACCCGACCAGCGAGACCGTCCCCGCAAGGAGTGCGGCCCAGCCGGGCAGGGCGGGTCCGGGGTGCTCGACGAGGTCGGGATTGACGGGCGGCGCGGGCCGCCCGGCGCGCCGCGGGGCCGTGCCGTTCTGCGAGACGTCGCGGAACGGCATGTGCACCGGGATCTCGGTGCCGGCGTCGTTCTTGATTACCGTGCCGGGCAGTTGCCCGGCCGCCCGGGCGTCGTCGGCGTCGCGGAACTGGTCCGCGGCGGATCCGACCACCACACCGGCCGCCTCGTCGGCAACTTTCCCGTGGTTCAGGGGCGCGACGGGGTGGTCGCGGTTCACGCCGTCGACGGGGTGCGCATCGCGGTCACCGTCCACCGGCCCCGCGGCATCCCGCGGACCCCACTCGTCCACCGGTCCCGTGCCGTGTGCCGCGTCCACGACATGGCCAAGGCCCTGGGCCTGGACCGGAGTTACGGCCTGGGCCTGGGCCGGATCGCCCGGCTGGGCCGGCCGTAGGAACTGGGCGTGTCCCTCCGCATACGCCGTATCACCCATGGGTGCCGGACTTGCGGCAGATGCGGGACCGGCGTCGTGTGCGGGCTCCACCACGTCCATGGACCGTGCGGCGCCGTTAACGGGATGCGCGGGCGCAACGGGATCCGGCCGGTCCACCGGACCGACGGAGCCGGCCGGAACCGTCCAGCCCGCGAGGTCCGCCGGCTCCGGCTGAGCCGCATGCCCGACGAGATCGCCGAAGCCCGGACCGCCCACCGGGCCGGCAGGGTAGGCAAGGGCGGACCGGTCCTGCGTCTCCACCGGCTCGGACGGA
Organism: Streptomyces sp. NPDC051219; assembly: GCF_040682335.1. Taxonomy (NCBI): domain Bacteria; kingdom Bacillati; phylum Actinomycetota; class Actinomycetes; order Kitasatosporales; family Streptomycetaceae; genus Streptomyces; species Streptomyces sp. NPDC051219. The sequence continues at coordinate 68,375 of NZ_JBFBAS010000014.1, read as the reverse complement.
CCCGCAGGGACCACGTGGCCGTTGGCCACGGCCTGGACCGGCCGCTCGACCGGCTCCGCCGGGCGCCCGTGGTCCGCGGAGTGGCCGGGGCCCACATGGGTCATCCGGGCCGACGGGGCGGCAGCCCACGCGCGTTCCCCGGACTCCACCGGATTCGCCCCTTCCACGGAGGGCATGGTGACCCCGGCGTCCGCGTGGGTCACCGCGCCGCCGTGGCCCACCGGGCCCCGCGGGTCGGCAGAGGCCTCCCGGTCCGGCACCTCCACCGGCTCCGCAGAGCCCGCGGGCACGTGACCATTGGCCACGGCCTGGACCGGTCGCTCGACCGGCTGCGCCGGGGCCGCATGGGCCATGCGGTCCACCTGGGCCATGCGCCGGCCGGGCTCCATCCGGCCCACTGACCGCGCTCCGTTCAAGGGGCCGACGGGAGCCTCGGGCGCCCGTGTCTCCTCGCGGTACGCCGTTGCCACGTCCAACGGGTCGACCGGACGCGCCACGGTCGGCGGGTTCGCGGGGGGCGCCGGCCATCCGTTCACGGGCTGCGCCGGGCCCGCCGGAGCAGCCACGTTGAACGGACCGACGGGAGTCCGCGGGGCACGCGCCTCCGGGCCGTACTCACCGGACACCGGAGCCGCCGGAGCCGCCGGAGCGGGAGCCGCCGGGTTCGCAAGCCACCCGTTCACGGAATGCACCGGACCCGCCGGATTCGCCGGGTTCCCCGGGTCTCCCGGGGTCACCGGACCCGCCGGGTTCGCCGGGTTCGCCGGCCACCCGTTCACGGACTGCACCGGAGCCGGAGCAGGCGCGTTGAACGGACCGACGGGAGTCCGCGGGGCTCGCACCTCCCCGTGGTGTGTCCCGGCCACCGGGCCCCCGCCCGCATAGCGCTGCGGGTCGGCCGGGGCGACTCGAACCTCACCGTGGCCCGTGTGGTTGGCGGGCCGCGCCGCCGGGGGCGCCGGGGGCGCCGCCCAGCCGCGGTCCGCCGGTGCCTCTTCGGGGCGCGTCGGCGCTTGTCGGGCCCATGCCTGCCTGCCTCGGGCCGCCGCGTCGACCCGGCCCGGCCGGCCCGGCCGGGGCGGCAGGGGCGGCAGGCCCTGTGGTTCCGGCGGCAACACGTGGTCCGCCGGGTCCACCAGGACCACATGGGCCGCCGGCTCTGCCAGAGCCACCGGGCTCGCCCCCTCGGTTGCCATGGGGGCGGGGGCGCGCAGGCCCTCGGCGCCGGGCTCGGGCCAGGGCCCGGCCGGCTCCATGGGCGTGCCCTCCGGGTGCGAATACGCTGTACTCATCTTTGCCTCCGTCATGCGAAGAGCCGCCGCCAGGTCTCGGGACCCGGGTAGCCGTCCGCGGCAGCGCCGCGCCAGCCCTGGGCTCGCTGGAACGCCTCGACATTGCGTCTGTCCGCCTCGTCCCAGCGCGGTCCCGGCTCCGACACGTAGTGCTTGCCGAAGCCCTTCTTCACCAACTGCCTGCCGAGCCTTTCGATCTCCGGTCCGGTCTGCCCCGGCCGGAAAAGTCCCTTGCCCGGATACGCCGGCACACCGCTCGCGCCGGCATGCCCCGAGCGGGGGATGTCCTTCCCCTCCTTCTGGACCAGCAGCCGCCAGGTCGCGGCGCCCGGGAGCCCGTCGGCGTCCGCGCCCTTCCAGCCCTGTGCCTGCTGGAACGCCTGGGTGGCAAGCCGGTCCGCATCACTCCAGCGCGGTCCGGGCCCGCGCCCGTAGAAGCGGGCGGCGCCGCGGCCGATGAGCATGTCGCCGAGGCGGGTGACGTGTTCGTTGTTCGCGCCGGGTCCGAAAGACGCGGCGCCCGGGTACTCGGCGCCGCTGCCCGCCACGTCGGCCGGCGGAGTCGGTGCCGCGGGCGCACCCGGCGCGGCGGGCGCGGCGGACTCGGCGGGCGCGGCGGACTCGGCGGGCGCGGCGGACTCGCGCGGCGTCGCGGGCACAGTCGGCGCCGCTGACGAGTCCGGCGCGGTCGGCGCCGAAGTCGCGGGATCGACCGGGCTCGCCGGATCGACCGGTGTGGTCGGATCGACCGGTGTGGTCGGCGTCGTGGGCTTGGCCGGGGTCGCGGGCTTGGCCGGCGTCTCCGGCGCCAGGGCCTTGTAGCGGTACGGGACATAGCGGTCGGCGTTGTTCCAGTACCCGTACGGCGTGGCCAGCCTGCGGGCGTACGGGCGGGTCTGCTCGTACGCGGTGTAGTACGTGTGCGTGGGGTCGGCCCAGCCGCCGAAGATCGTGACGTGCGAACCGTTCGTCGGATTCGCCGGATTGTGGAAGAGGAGCATGTCCCCCGGCAGCAGCTGGTCCTTCGTGATCCGGTCGGCGAACGTGTCGAGGCTGCCCGTCCACTCGTTGCTGCCGAGGTTCCAGGCCATCGACACGTAGCCCGAGCAGTCCTGCCGGTACCCGTCCCTCCAGTACAGCGACATGCTGTACGGAACCCGCTGGCTCACCCACTTCCTGGCCCGGTTGATGATCGTCGCCCGGTCGATGGGCTTCATCGCCGGCGCGCCGGGGTTCCCGGTGGGCGGATTGCCCTGCGGCCCGTGCAGCGGCTCCTTGCCGCCCTGCGGGTTGCCCTCGCCGGGGTCCGGGTCGCCCGCCCGGACCGGCGCGTGCTCGGGTGCGGTGCCCGCAGCCGCCACTCCGCCACCGCCACTGAGCGCGACCCCCGCCGCGGTGGCGAGCACGAGCGCCCGGCGCGCTCCGTGTGCGGCCGGGTGCCCGCCGTCCTTCAGCGGCAACGCGTGGGTCCTGGCCCTGCGCTGCCGTACACATCCCACGCAAGCGCAGTCGCTCGCGGGCTCGAACTCTTCAAACACCGGTGCCTGCACCGGCATCGCCACCGGCTCTGATGCCGGCAACGCCCTGGCCATCGTCATGCCATCCCGTCCGCTCCCCTTGACGCTTATCCTCTGGACATAGTGCATGTTGACGTACCAAAAGATGATTAATGGGACAATCAACGGCGTGGCCGGTCGGTATCACCCTTCTGCTTCAGGTAGAGTTCTCCAGGTCAGCAGGCGCCGCTAGCTCAGTTGGTTAGAGCAGCTGACTCTTAATCAGCGGGTCCGGGGTTCGAGTCCCTGGCGGCGCACAGACAGAAGAAACCCCCTCACCTCCGGTGAGGGGGTTTCGACGTTCCGACCCCGCTTCGGGGCCGTATGCCACCCTTGCGATCAAGGCGAGCGGTCGTGGACCCTATCCTGGAGCCAATGGCTCCAATGGGGCAGGCGTTCCGAGCACTTGGAGTCTCGGCCGGTTGCGGCGCAGAACGGGGTGGGGGCCCCGTAAACGAACAGATGTCGGTGCGGGCATCATGCAACCGGACAGCTTCCGTCCCGTGTCTGTAGGGACGGTGGCTCGCCACCAGTGTGCCCGAGGCGGTCGAGGGGGACCGGCACCTCTGGGCAGAGGACCGACGACCACGCAGCCCAGCATGCGTGCGGGGGGAATGACTCATGACGTCGACGCCGACCGGCGCCCGGCACAATTTCGACCCGTCCCAGACGACACAACTGCGGGTACCCCCGCACCGGGCGGGAGGATCCCGCCGACGCCAGAAGAAGGCGCTGCCGCGTTACGACTACGAGCACTACAGCCGGCTGGCCGGTCCCCTGACCCAGCCGGACCCCGCCAAGCCGTACAAGGTCCAGTACCGTTCGCTGCTCTCGCAGGAACCGCACCGGATCCGTGCCGCGCTTCTGCTGGGCGCGGCGCCGCTGGTCTCCCTCGGCCTGCTCGTCTGGCTGCTGCAGCCCGCGCACTGGACCGAGCGGGATCCCAATCTGCAGAACGACACCCTGCTGATCCTCGACGTGATCATGCTCGTGTCGATCGGCCTGATCGAGCTCTTCCGCACCATGAACGTCACCTCGAACGCGCACGCGACGCTGGTGGCGCGCGACCCCATCCCGGTCGTGCCCGAGACCGGCACCCGCGTCGCCTTCCTCACCTCCTTCGTTCCCGGCAAGGAACCGCTGGAGATGGTGACGAAGACCCTCGAGGCCGCCGTGAAGATCCGGCACCGCGGGCTGATGCACGTCTGGCTGCTGGACGAGGGCGACGACCCCGCCGTCAAGGAAGTCTGTGCCCGGCTCGGCGTCCACCACTTCTCCCGCAAGGGGGTTGCGAAGTGGAACCAGCCCAAGGGCGCGCACCGCGCGAAGACCAAGCACGGCAACTACAACGCCTGGCTCGACGCGCACGGCGGTGACTACGACTTCTTCGCGTCCGTCGACACCGACCACATCCCGCTGCCCAACTACCTGGAGCGGATGCTCGGTTACTTCCGCGACCCGGACGTCGGCTTCGTCATCGGCCCGCAGGTCTACGGCAACTACGACACCTTCGTCACCAAGGCCGCCGAGTCGCAGCAGTTCCTCTTCCACGCCCTGATCCAGCGCGCCGGAAACGCCTACGGGGCCCCGATGTTCGTCGGCACCTCCAACGCCGTACGCATCAGGGCGATCAAGCAGATCGGCGGTCTCTACGACTCGATCACCGAGGACATGGCGACGGGTTTCGAGATGCACCGCGCCAAGAACCCGGCGACGGGCAAGAAGTGGCGCTCGGTCTACACCCCGGACGTACTGGCCGTCGGTGAGGGCCCGACCGCCTGGACCGACTTCTTCACGCAGCAGCTGCGCTGGTCGCGCGGTACGTACGAGACGATCCTCAAGCAGTACTGGAGGGGCTACGGCACGATGCCGGCCGGCAAGCTCTTCAACTACACGATGATGATCATCTTCTACCCGATGTCGGCTCTCAACTGGATCCTCGCGGCCCTGAGTTGTGCGCTGTTCCTGGGCATGGGCGCCTCGGGTGTGCAGATCGACCCGGCCATGTGGATGATGCTGTACGGCAACGCGTCCGCGCTCCAGATCGGCCTCTACATCTGGAACCGTCGCCACAACGTCTCGCCGCACGAGCCGGAGGGCTCCGGCGGACTCGCCGGCATGGTGATGTCCGCTCTCTCCGCACCGATTTACGCGCGTTCCCTGATGGACGCGGTGCTGCGTCGCAAGAGCTCGTTCGTGGTGACGCCCAAGGGCGACTCCTCCAGCCCGGACACCCTCTTCGGCACCTTCCGCATCCACCTCTTCTTCATCCTGGTCTTCGGCGGATCGCTCGCCTCCTCGTTCTGGTTCGGGCACGACCACCCCGCGATGATCACCTGGGCCTCGCTGGCGCTGCTGATCACGGCCGCCCCGATCTTCGCCTGGCGGCACGGCGTCCGGCAGGAGAAGAAGCGGAAGGCCCGCCCACCCGTTCAGCCCGAGCGACACGTTTCGCCCGAGAAGCCGAACCTCGCCGCCGCAGACCAGACCATGCAGATCGCCCTTGGGGGACGTAAGAAATGAAATACCGTCCAAGCCGCCGCACCCGCCGCGTAGCGATAGGTGCGGCAGTGGTCGTTGCGCTGGCGGGGTTCAACGGGCCTGCGCTCTACCGCTTCGGCTCGGAGCAGTACCACGAGTACAAGATCAACCGCCCCGAGTACAAGGCCGACAACGGCCACTGGGACATGCTCGACGTACCGGCCGAGTACAAGATCAACACGATTCACGCAGCCCTGCTGCACACCGGAAAGGTGCTGCTGGTCGCCGGTTCGGGCAACAACCAGAAGAACTTCGACGCCAAGAGCTTCCGCTCGGTGCTCTGGGACCCCGAGACCGACACGTACAAGAACATCCCGACGCCCAAGGACATGTTCTGCGCCGGGCACACCCAGCTGCCCGACGGAAAGCTGCTGATCGCCGGCGGCACCAAGCGGTACGAGAAGCTCAAGGGCGACGTCACCAAGGCCGGCGGCCTGATGATCGTCCACAACGAGGACCCGGACGCGCCCAAGACGCTGCCCGCGGGAACGGTCTTCACCGGCAAGAAGAACGGCAAGACGTTCGTCTCGAAGGACCCGGTGGTCGTCGAGCGCGCGAAGAAGGTCTTCGACCCGGCGACCGGCAGGTTCCTGCGGACGGAGGCGGGCCTGGGCCGTATCTACGTCGAGGCGCAGGAGAGCGGCAAGGAGTACGAGACCGGCACCGAGGACAACTACCGGGTGACGGGTCTCAAGGGGGACGACGCCCGCAACGTCTACGGCATTGCGCAGAAGCTGGCTCTCGACAAGAAGGACTTCCAGGGCATCAAGGAGGCCTTCGAGTTCGACCCGGTGGCGGAGAAGTACATCACCGTCGACCCCATGAACGAGGCGCGCTGGTATCCGACGCTGACCACCCTGGAGGACGGCAAGGTCCTGTCCACCTCGGGGCTCGACGAGATAGGCCAGATCGTCCCGGGCAAGAACGAGGTCTACGACCCCGAGACCAAGAAGTGGGAGTACCTGCCGAAGGAAATGAAGCTGCCGACCTACCCGGCGCTCTTCCTGATGGACAACGGCAAGCTCTTCTACTCCGGCTCCAACGCGGGCTACGGGCCCGCCGACGTGGGTCGCGAGCCCGGCATCTGGGACGTGGACAGCAACAAGTTCACCAAGATCCCCGGCCTCAGCGACCCGGACCGGATGGAGACCTCGCTCACCGTCATGCTGCCGCCCGCCCAGGACCAGAAATTCATGGTCGTCGGCGGCGGCGGGGTCGGCGAGTCGGAGAAGGCCAGTGAGAAGACCCGGCTGGTGGACCTCAAGGAGGACAACCCCCGCTTCAGGGACGGCGCTTCGCTCACCGAGGGCACCCGCTATCCGAGCGGCTCACTGCTGCCCGACGACACCGTCCTCGTCACCGGTGGCTCCAGCGACTACCGCGGCCGCGGCGGGTCCAACGTCCTCGAGGCCCGGATGTACGACGCGAAGGCGGGCGAGTACCGCAGGGTCGCCGATCCGGCGGTCGGCCGGAACTACCACTCCGGCTCGGTGCTGCTGCCGGACGGGCGCGTCATGATCTTCGGCTCCGACTCGCTGTACGCCGACAAAGAGAACACCAAGCCGGGCGTCTTCGAGCAGCGCATCGAGATCTACACCCCGCCGTACCTCTTCCGCGACTCGCGGCCGGAGCTCGGCGAGGGCCCCAAGACCGTCAAGCGGGGCGACACGGCCGTCTTCAAGTCCAAGGACGCCGCGGCCATCACATCCGCACGGCTCATGCGGCCGAGCGCGGTCACCCACGTCACGGACGTCGACCAGCGGTCCATCGCGCTGGAGCTGACGAAGACAGAGGACGGCGTCTCGGTCACCGTCCCGGAGAACCGCGCCCTGGTCCCGTCCGGCTGGTACATGCTCTTCGTCGCGAACGCCGAGGGCACGCCGTCGGAGGCGGTCTGGGTCGAGGTGCCGTAGCCATCGCCGGATGTACGTCCGGATGTACGTCCGGATGTTCGTCCGGTCGTACGTGAAGAGTCGTACGTGAGGAGGGGGGCGTCCCGGGCCGGGGCGCCCCCCTCCTCACGTACCGTGTGGCTACTTCGTATTGCGGGCCAGCTCCAGCGCGTACTGCGGCCACCAGTCGCCCGCCTTCGGACCGCCCTTGCAGTCGCCGTCCGACTCGCCCGGGCGCTTGACCCACAGGTACGCCTTCACCAGGGGGTCGCCGGTCTTCGTCGTGGGGGTCTCACCGAGCGCCCGGCCTGGCGGGTTGCACCAGTTCTCCTTGGGATCTCCGCCGGTGTACGGGCCGTTGCCGTTGCGGCTGGTGTCGATGACGAAAGGCTTGTTGCCGACCTTCGCGGAGAGTTTCTTGCCGAACTCGGTGCTGGCCTGCGTGGTCTGGAAGTTGGAGACATTCACCGCGAAGCCGTCCGCCTTGTCGATGCCCGCCCTCTTCAGCGGGTCGAAGAGCGCGTCCGGCGACTGCCAGCCGGCGTTGCCGGCGTCCAGGTAGACCTGCGTGTTCGGCAGCGTCTTCAGTTTCTCCACTGCACCCTTGAGCAGGTCGTAGCGCTCCTCGTGGAACTCGCCCGGCGTACAGCCGTCGACCAGGTGCAGGATCGCGTCGGGCTCCAGGATCACCGTGGCGGGACGGTCGCCGATGCCCTTGGCCACGCTGTCGATCCACGCGCGGTAGGCGTTCCCGTCCGAGGCGCCGCCCTTGGAGAACTGGCCGCAGTCACGGTGCGGGATGTTGTAGAGCACCAGGAGCGCGTCGCGGTCGGCCTTGACTGCCGCCTCGGTGAAGCCTTTGGCCTCACCCTCCGGATCCTCCGCGCCGATCCACTCCCCCACCGGCTGCTCGGCGATCTTCCTGATCAGCTCGGCGTTCTTGTCGTCCTCGTCGTCGAGGTAGACGGCGACCTGCCTGGCCGCCTTGCCCTGGGGGTTGACCCAGAACGGGTCTGTTTCCTTGGGCTGTTGGGAAACGACCGGGTTCTTCGTCCCACCGTCGCCGTCGCCGTCGCCGTCGCCGGAGGAACATCCCGCAAGCAGGAGCACCGCCCCGACCGCGGCCATGCCCGTCTTCACACTGCCGTACATCCACTCCCCCTTGGGTGCACCGAGCACAGGACTTCCCGGGCTCCCCTGCCCGGACAAGACCGGTCGAATCCATCCTGGCACAGCGTTCCGACGGCCAGCGGGCGGTGCCCGTGTCGTCGGAAAGCTGTTACGTCAGGAGAGGGCGCCCGTGAGGCAGGCCGAGACCGCCACGTCCGGACATGTCAGTCGCTTCGGCGCCGGCGTCGCAGTGCCCGGCCGGCCACCGCGACGATGGCGGCTGCCGCGAGGAGGATGCCGACGACGGTGTGCGGAGTGCTGGGCCCGTCGTCCGCCGCGGCCTGCGTGGCGGTACCCCCGCCACCGGCCCCTGCCGGGGAGACCGGCGACCGGTGGTGCGTCGGCTCATCCGCCGGGGCGTGCGCCGCCGGCCCGTGCGTGGGCCCGGCGACCTGCACGCCGGCCGTCGCCGACCTCATCTCGCCGTCCTTGCCGTCCTTTCCGTCCTTGCCGTCTTCGCCGTCCTTGCCGTGGCAGAGGACTGCAACCGTGTGCCGGCCGGCCTGCGCACTCGACGTGATCATCGCCTCGCCGTACAGCGGGCTCCCGCGGCCGTCCCGGACCGAGAGATGGCCGTCGGCCACGAACACGGCGGACTCGGCGGCTCCGGTCCTGCCGTCGCACCCGGTCGCCCGGAGTTCGATCTCACCGCCCGGTGCGACGGTGGACGGAGTGACGGTGAGCGCGGCGCGGTTCTCCTCACCGGCGTACGCGGTGCCGACGGGGGCGGCCACCAGTACGGCGGCCGCTCCTACGGCACGGAAAGTGAGCAGAGCTGAGCGCATCGTCAACCTCCTGATACACAGAAGACTCACGTGCGGCGCACTCTTTCGCATCCGGCCGGGCCGGTGACTGATCCGTACGGGGGTACGAACCGGCCCGCGGGGCGGCCTCAGACGCGGTCGATCAGGTCCGCGATCGAGTCGACCGTCTTCGACGGGCGGAAGGGGTACTTGTCGACGTCGGCGGGCTGCGTGACGCCGGTGAGCACCAGGAACGTCTGCATCCCCGCCTCCAGCCCGGCCAGCACGTCGGTGTCCATCCGGTCCCCGATCATCGCGCTGGCCTCGGAGTGCGCGCCGATGGCGTTCAGCCCGGTCCGCATCATCAGCGGGTTGGGCTTGCCGGCGAAGTAGGGCTCCCTGCCGGTCGCCTTGGTGATCAGCGCGGCGACGGACCCGGTGGCGGGCAGCGGGCCCTCCGGGCTCGGACCCGTCTCGTCGGGGTTGGTGCAGATGAACCGGGCGCCGGCGTTGATCAGCCGGATGGCCTTGGTGAGGGCCTCGAAGCTGTACGTACGGGTCTCGCCCAGCACCACGTAGTCCGGCTCGAAGTCGCTCAGGACATACCCGATGTCGTGCAGGGCGGTGGTCAGACCGGCCTCGCCGATGACGTACGCCGTGCCGCCGGGCCGCTGGTCGTCCAGGAACTTCGCGGTGGCCAGCGCGGAGGTCCAGATGTTCTCGACGGGCACGTCGAGGCCCATCCGGGCCAGCCGGGCGTGCAGGTCGCGCGGAGTGTAGATGGAGTTGTTGGTCAGCACCAGGAACGGCTTGCCGGACTCGCGCAGCGCCTTGATGAAGGCGTCCGCCCCCGGGATCGGGATGCCCTCGTGGATGAGGACGCCGTCCATGTCGGTGAGCCAGGATTCGATCGGCTTGCGCTCTGCCACTGGACTGTTCTCCGCTCTGCGGTGGCCAATACTCGACTGCTCGACTGTCCGACTCGCCCAGCGTAACCGGGACGGGCCGTGGACGACCTTGCCGTCCACGGCCCGGACGGCCGGCCGGGACTTCACCCGGCGCTCACCTGCGCATCAGGCGAGCCAGACGTTGTCGAGAGTCCAGTACCAGTTGTTGCTGCCGCTGTAGCGGAAGCGGACCTGGACGTCGGTGGCACCGGCCGGCACCTGGAGGGGGACCGACTCCCACCGTGCGACCGCGTCGGCCGTGTAGCTCTTCACCACGGCCGGGGTTCCGCCGTTGTACGAGACGAGCACCTCGGCCTTCTGACCGGCTTCCTGCCGGTAGTGCGTCTGGAAGCGCAGTGTCCTCGAGGTGCCGCCGGTGACCGCCCACTTCGGGCTGACCAGTGTGGAGTCGTACGTACCGCTGAAGCTCTTGTCGGCCCACTCGTCGGAGTCGGCGACGGCGAAGACGTCCCGGGAGCGGACGTTCAGTTCGCGCCACTGGTCGCGCTGCGACTGACTCCAGAACTCGTCGGTCGCGAAGGCCCAGCCACGCCATTCGGTGACGCCGCCCGTACCCATCCTGGAGTTGTCGACGGACCACCCGGCGGGCGCGGTGTGGGTGAAGCCCTTCACTCCCGATCCGATGCCGGTCTCGTCCACGCGCGCCTGGAGGTTCGGCCGGAGGGTGTCGAAGGCGTCGTTGTCCGGGCTGCGCAGCGGGACCCCGTCGAGTCCGGCGGTGGAGACGCCGACCTGGTCGAGCGCGGTGGCGGCGACGTCGACGAGTCTGACGTCGCCGCGCACGGAACCGGCCGGGACACCGGCGCCCTTGGCGATGACGAAAGTGCCGCGCTCCTTGATGGAGGAGCCGCCGTGACCGCCCGCGTCGGTGTGGCCGAGATCGGTGGTGACCAGGATCGTCCAGTTTTCCTGTGCGTACGTCGGGCGCGAGGTGACGGCGTTCAGCACGGTACCGATGTGCTTGTCGCTGCGGGCGATCGCGTCGAGGTACTGCGAGCTGGCCGCGCCGTGGTTGTGGCCGGCGATGTCGATCTCACCGAAGTAGACGTAGGCGGCGTCGGGGTTCTGGTTCCGCAGCTCGTCGGCGGCAGCGGCGGCGATCCTGGGGTCCTCGACGTCGTAGCCGTGGGCGTCGCCCTTCAGGCTCAGCCGCTTGTCGACCGCCGCGGAGAAGATGGGGCCGCCCTTGTCCGAGGAGGTGATGGGCTCCCAGTCCGCGGCGCGAGCCCCTCGGGACAAGGGAAGCGTTCGAGGCTGATCAGGTTGCGGCCGGGACGGCGGCCCTGACGGCGTACGCCCTCGGTGTAGCTGACGAGCGCGAGCGGCTGCTCCAGCTTCGGGCCCGCGACGACCGTGCCGCGCCCGTGCCGGCGCAGCCGCCCCTCCAGCAGCAGTTCACGCAGAGCCTGCCGGACGGTCTCGCGCGCGACCCCGTACCGCTCGGCGAGATCGCGTTCGGTGGGCAGCAGCCCGCCTTCGCCCAACTCGTCGAGCAGTACGGCGATCCGGGCCTTCACCGCGTAGTACTTGGGAACGCGCCCGTGCTCGGGGACGCCGGACCGGATGGCTGCGCCGGGGACCTGGCCGTTCGGGTAGTCCACGGTTGGACTGTACGGCCGGTCAGCCTCTGCGCAGGCGCCGGGCTCCCATCACGAGGGCCCCGCCGCCGAGCACGAGCCCGCCGGCGACGACAGCGAGGCGGCGGAGCCGGTCCTCGTCCACGCCTGTGCCCGCACCCGTACTCGCGAGCCCCTCGGCCGGTGGCTCGGACGGGCCCTCGTCGGCCGCGGCGATGGAGAAGCGGTAGTCGCCGGAGCCGGCGGCGTCGCCGGATTCCCCGACCCAGTCCCCGTCGTCGCCCTTGCGCTGGACGACGGCCGCTTCCGCGACGACCTCGTTGGGCGGCGCGTCGGCGGTGAACGCGAGCCGGATCTCGACGGTGCGCGTTCCACCGGGCTCGACGGTGAAGCCGGGAAAGTCCGTGCCGTCCTGCAGGACGCCGATGGTCTCGTCCTCGTCCGTCTCTTCCAGGGTCGCGGGCCGGTGGCGGCCTGCCTCCGCGTCGAAGAACTCCATCCGGACGTGAGAGGCCTTCAGTACCCGGTCGCGGTCGGTGAGTACGACCACAGGATGGATCTCGCGGCATACATCCCGGGTGGTGTTGGTCAGCTCCAACTGCCAGGTCTTCCACTCGCCGCCGGGCCGGTAGATCGCGGGCCCGCCGTCGATCGCGGCACGGAGCGGAAACTCGCGGCCGGCGGGGTCCCCGCAGCCGGCCGGCAGGCCCGGGCCGGCTGCGACCGTCTGGTCGGCGAGAGCGGGGCCAGGAACCGCGGGGCCAGGAACCGCGGGGGCGGCGACCGCGGGGGCGGCCGGGACGATCGCCGCTGCCGCCATCGCCAGTGTGGCGATCGCTGCTGTGGCAACTCCGAGGGCAAGGGCAGTGGGCAGTCGCATGAAGGGCCTTCGCTGCTCGCCGGGCGTGCGTCGGACGCGTATCGGACATTTGTCGGACCAGATGACTAAATGACATGGCTCGGCCGAGACCTTGCCAGGCGCGCCGGCCTTCACCGGGACGCCACGAGCCCCTGCACCCGGACCGATCCCCGAATCCACGCGAACGGTCCAGTGGCGACCGCGCTCCGGGCGCGGTCAGCGCGGTGCGATCGCTCGCGGGGTCGCGTTCGGTCGCGCGGTCGAGCGGTCGTGCACCCAGCGGGGCCGGCGGGCCGGGCGAGCTCGGCGGGCCGAGCGGGGCCGGGCAGGCGGGGCGAGCCGACCGAGCCGGCCGCACCCGATCGGCGCCGGATAGGCGCCGGATAGGCGCCGGATAGGCGTCGGATCAGCGTCGGGCAGGGAAGGCTACTTCCGCCGCCCGGCCGAACACCGACGCGAGGACCAATTGCGCCGCCCCGTCCGCGACTCCGCGCGCGCCGCCCGGCGCCACGGCCACCGCCACCGGCACCGCGCCGGGTCCGCCCTCGCGCCGGGCACGTTCGGCGAGTACGTCCGCCACTCCCCGCACGAAGCGCTCGGCGTCGGCGTCGACCGTCCGGCCGCCGAGCAGGACGCGGTCGATGTCCAGCAGCCCGACGAGGTTCGCCGCTCCGGCGCCGAGGACGCGCGCGGCCTCGGCGATGTCGCCGCGTCCGACCGCGTCGAGGCACAGCGCCTCGATACAGCCGCGGCTGCCGCAACTGCACAGGGGGCCGTCCAACTGAATCACCTGGTGGCCGAATTCGCCCGCGCCGGTGCGGGCACCGCGGTGGAGCGCCCCGGCGAGGACGAGGCCTGCACCGAGGCCCGTACCGAGATGGAGGTACGCGAAGGATTCCCCGGCGGGGTCGTCGGCCACCCCGCCCAGAGCCAGGCCCAGAGCCGCGGCGTTGGTGTCCTTGTCGAGCACGACCGGCAGGCCGAGCCTGCGGGCGAGGGCGTCGCGCAGGGGGTACCCGTCCCAGTGCGGGAAGCCGGTGACACGGTGCAGCACACCGGCCGCGTGATCAAGAGGCCCGGGCACAGCAACTCCGACACCCAGGACTCCCCGGGCTCCGTCCGGAGCGGCCGGCTCGTCCGCAGCCGGCTCGGCCTCGGGCACCACTCCCGGGGGCGAGTCCCCCGCAACCTGGCAGAGCAGCGCCTCGACCTCGCGGGCCGCCGCCTCCACCACCTGCTCCGCGCCCGCGCCGAAGGCCAGCGGCGCGGTGCGTGCCGCGACGGGCGTGCCTGACAGGTCGGCGAGGACGGCCGTCAGCTCGTCACGGTCCAGGTGCAGGCCGACGGCGTAGCCCGCCGCCGGGACGAGGCGCAGTACCGTGCGCGGCTTGCCGCCGGTGGACGCGCGACGGCCCGCCTCCGCCGCCAGCCCGTCCGCCCGCAGTCGCGCGGTGATCTTGCTGACGGCCTGCGGGGTGAGCCCGGTCCGCTCGGCGAGTTCGAGGCGGCTGATGCCGTCCGGACCCGCCGTACGGAGCAGGTCGAGCACAAGCGCGGCGTTGTGGCTGCGCAGCAACGGCAGATTGGCCCCGGCCGTCCCGGCCCCTGAGTTACCCCTGTTCACATCCGCCATTCTCCACTGCGCTTGCACTTTGGCAACAGCGTTGCTTAAGTGGGGAACATGACTGGCACCGGCACCCCTCTGCGCGTAGGGCTCGTGGGCTACGGCCTGGCGGGCTCCGTATTCCACGCTCCGCTGATCACATCAACCGAGGACCTCGTCCTCGACACGATCGTCACCTCGAATCCGGAACGGCAGGACGAGGCCCGCGCCGCCGTTCCCGGTGTCCGCATCGCGGAGTCGCCGGACGAGCTGTGGGAGCGCGCGGACGAGCTCGACCTGATCGTCATCGCGTCCCCCAACAAGACGCATGTCCCGATCGCCCGCGCCGCGCTGAACGCCGGTCTGCCGGTCGTCGTGGACAAGCCGCTCGCCGGCACCGCCGCCGAGGCGCGCGAGCTCGCCGGCCTCGCGGAGGAGCGGGGGCTGCTGCTGTCCGTCTTCCAGAACCGCCGCTGGGACAACGACTTCCTCACTCTCCAGCAGCTGATCGCCGACGGCGAGCTGGGCGAGGTCCAGCGCTTCGAGTCCCGCTTCGAGCGCTGGCGGCCCCAGACCAAGGGCGGCTGGCGCGAGTCGGGCGACCCGGCGGAGATCGGCGGTCTGCTCTTCGACCTCGGCAGTCATCTCGTGGACCAGGCACTGGTGCTCTTCGGCCCGGTGGTACGCGTCTACGCCGAAGCCGATGTACGCCGCCCCGGCGCCGAGACCGACGACGACACGTTCATCGCGCTCACCCACGCCGGCGGGGTCCGCTCCCACCTCTACGTCAGCGCCACCACCGCCCAGCTCGGTCCACGCTTCCGGGTGCTGGGCTCGAAGGCCGGATTCGTGAAGTACGGCCTCGATCCCCAGGAGGCGGCACTGCGCGAGGGCAAGCGTCCGTCGGCCGACGGCGCGTGGGGCGAGGAGCCGGAATCGGCGCGCGGACGCGTGGGTTCCGGAGAGTCTCCGCTGACCGGCGGCGGGATTCCCGTACCGACGCTGCCGGGCGACTATCCGGCGTACTACACCGCGGTGGCGGCAGCCGTCCGCGACGGCGGGAAGCCCCCCGTCACCGCGCAGGAGGCGGCGGCGGCGCTGGACGTACTGGAGGCCGCGCGTCGCTCGGCTCGCGAGGGCATCACGGTCGAGCTGGAGCACGCCGAATCGGAGCACGCCGAACGGCAGCAGGCGGAACGGGAGCCCAAGGCATGAGCGCGGACACCCCCGACATCGCGGCGCTCGAGGAGCAGGAACGCCGTCTGGTCCTGCCCTCGTTCACATACGAGGACGCCTGGCGTCTGGGCGGCCTGCTCGTCGAGCTGGCGTCCGCCCGGTCGGCGCCGGTCGCCATCGACATCCGGCGCGGGCCGCAGCAGTTGTTCCACGCCGCATTGCCGGGCAGCACCGCCGACAACGACGCCTGGATCGACCGCAAGCGCCGGGTCGTCGAGCGGTACGCGGAGAGCTCCTACCTCGTCGGTACGCGCTTCCGCGCCAAGGGCACCACGTTCGAGGAGTCCTCGAGGCTCGACCCCGACCGCTTCGCCGCGCACGGCGGCTCGTTCCCGCTCGCGGTCGAAGGCGCGGGCGTGATCGGCACGGTCACGGTCTCCGGCCTTCCGCAGGCCGAGGACCACGCCATGGTCGTGGAGGCACTGGAGCACCTCACGGCAGGCTGATGTTCCGGCGTGACCGGCCGGCCGTCCTGCGGCCGGCCGGTCATGGCAACACAGGTCAATACGGGGCGGAACAGGACCGGCTAAGCGTCCTTCAGCTCCTGCCGCTGGCGGCCCAGTCCCTCGACCTCCAGCTCCACCACATCACCCGAGCGCAGGTACGGCTTGGGGTCGGGCTGTCCCATCGCCACACCCGCCGGGGTGCCGGTGTTGATGACGTCGCCCGGGTACAGCGTCATGAACTGGCTCACGTAGCGGACCACTTCACCAACGGGGAAGATCTGGTCGGCGGTCGTGCCGCTCTGCTTCAGCTCGCCGTTGACCCAGAGCTTCAGGCTCAGGGCCTGCGGGTCCGGCACCTCGTCGGCCGTCACCAGCCAGGGGCCGAGCGGGTTGAAGGTCTCGCAGTTCTTGCCCTTGTCCCAGGTGCCGCCGCGCTCGATCTGGAATTCGCGCTCCGAGACGTCGTGCGCGACCGCGTAGCCGCCCACGTGGGCGAGACCGTCCTCGGCCGAGTCGAGGTAGCGGGCGGTACGGCCGATGACGACCGCGAGCTCCACCTCCCAGTCCGTCTTCACGCTGCCGCGCGGAACCAGCACGTTGTCGTCGGGGCCGACGACGGTGTCCGGCGCCTTGAAGAAGACGATGGGCTCGACAGGTATCTGCGCGCCCGTCTCCGCCGCGTGGTCGTGGTAGTTCAGCCCGATGCACACGATCTTGCCGATCCGGCCCAGCGGGGGCCCGATCCGCGAGTCCTCGGCATCGAGCACCGGCAGCTCGCCGGCCGCCGCCGCGTCCCGTATCCGGGCGAGAGCGGACGGGTCGGCGAGCAGTGCGCCGTCGATGTCCGGGGCAAGTCCGGCCAGGTCACGGAGGGTTCCGTGCTGATCGAGCAGCGCGGGGCGCTCGGCCCCCACCGTGCCGACACGCAGCAGCTTCATGGGCATTCTCCCGTGGTCGAGGGTCGGCCCGGGGGTGCCCCCGGGCCGGCCGATGGGGTGCGGCCATCGGAGGATTGGCTGATCCTCCAAGGAATATGTCCACTCCGCAACACCCTGTTCACGGACTGGACCGTTACCCGGCGGTAGTGGTGGGCCGGTCGCGGTACAGCCAGGCTCGCTCGACCGCTGTCCAGGCCGTGGTCGTCAGCAGGTAGAGCCCGGCCGCGAGCGGCACGACGGCCGCGGTGACCAGCGTCCCGAACGTGAGCAGCGGAAGGACTCGGGTCAGCCCCTGCATGCCAGGGGTTGCCGGTATCGCCACCACGGCGTCGGCGGTCCGGCGGCGGGCCCGCAGGAAGGTCCACGTCGCCACCGCCGCGATCGCGGCGAACAGCCCGAGGAACACCAGTCCCTGCGCCCCGAACGCCCCACCCTCCCCGAGCGCGTCGAACCACCGGGCACCGAGCGGCGCGGCGCCCAGCTTCTGCCCGAGCAGCTCGTTGACCTCGCCGCCGATCCGCGACGACGAGAAGATCTGGTACATCACGAAGAAGACGGGCAGCTGCACCAGCATCGGCAGACAGCCGGCCAGCGGCGGCACCTTCGCCTCCGCGTGCAGCTCGAGCACGGCCTTCTGCAGCCGGTCGGCGTCCTTGGGCCGGCCGTACGTGCTCCGAAGCGCGGCCAGCTGCGGCGCGAGCGCCGCCCGTGCCTTCTCACCGCGGACGGCAGCCCTGGTGAGCGGGTGCATGGCGACCCGTACGAGCATCGTGAACAGCACGATCGCCGCGGCGGTGGCGGAAGCCGCGAAAACCGGGTCGAGCAGCCCGGCCAGCTGCACAACAAGAGTGGCGAAAACGGACATGGAAAACCCTCCGAGGGGTCTCGTCGAACCGAAGTACCGAAAAGGGCAGATATCGGCGTGACAAGCCACGAAGAGGGCGAAAGACACACCCCAGCCGTACGTGTCGTACGTGAAGTGCGGGACCCTACGCGGCCGTCGGGACGAGACGGCCGGGGGCCCTGGGGCGCGGACGCCCCGAAGCGTCGGGATCGCGCTGGGGCAGGAAGGCGGTGCGCCGCTCCCGGTCGCGTATGGCGGTCCGTATTCGCGTCGGCGGGACGGGCGCCGCACAGCGGGCGGCGATCACCGTAGAGGCGAGCAGCGCGGCTCCGGCCGCGGCGGTGGCGGCGAGCGCGACGGCACCCGCCAGGCCGCTCTGGCTGAGCAGGAGCCCGGCGAGCAGGAAGAGGAGCAGGCTCAACTGCATACGCACCGCGGTCGCGCCGGCTACCCGCATGCCGTCCCCCCTCTCCCCTGCGTGCCCGCGCGTGCGAGCGTTTTCGATACTAACCACCCCCACTGACAAGCGGGGTGGGCGGCCCTAACGCCGCTCGACCGACTTCAGCTTCCCCCACACCACCAGCCGGTACTTGGAGGAGAACTCCGGAGTGCAGGTGGTGAGCGTGATGTAGTACCCGAGCTTCCCGTAGCCGTACGCCGGCTTGACCGCACTCCGCGGAATCGGCGCGATCACACCGCCGTCCCGCGCGGATGTCTGCGCCAGCGTCCGGTCCACCACATACGTGAAGCGCCCCACTCGCGTTTCCACGCGCAGCTCGTCACCCGCCCGCAGCCGGTTGATGTAGCGGAACGGCTCACCATGAGTGTTTCGGTGCCCGGCCACCGCGAAGTTCCCGGCCTGGCCGGGCTGGGCGGTCTGCGGATAGTGCCCGACGTACCCCTTGTCCAGGACGCCGCGCTTCCCCACTCCCTGTGCGACGGGCGCGGCCACGCCGAGCCGCGGAATCCTGAGCACGGCGTAAGCCCGGTCCCACCGCGGCGCCCGCGGCTTCTCCCGCGCGCCGGCCCGTACGGTCTCCTCGGCCTGCGGGCCGTCGGGCACCGGAACCAACTCCTCGGGCGCATCCTCCCCGGCTGCGTCCTCCAGAGGCGCATCCGCAGGGACCTCGGTCCGCTCCCAGGCCCGCTCCAACGCCTGGACCTGCCGCTCGGCACCCTCCCGCGCCTCCCGGTTCGTCCACCACAGCTGGTGCACGACGAGCAGAAGCAGGACCACACCGAGGGTCACCGCCACTTCGGCCGCCGCCCACAGACCGCGCGCCAGAGCCGCCCGCCTGCGGACGGTCCCCTGTACGACCACCGGCAACCGCTCCCGCACGGGCCCCCCTTCCACCGCCCCGCACGATAAGGGGTCCTCCGACAACTCTCCAGGCCACGGACAGCGTGCGGCATGAAGGAACCAGTCCCCACACCCCCGTACAGCAGTACGGTGTGCATCATGCGCCCCGACATTCCTGCCGATCACATCGCCGAAGCCGAGCGCCTGCTGCGTACCGCCGAGCGCTATCCCGAGGACAACCAGCAGCTGCTCCTCCAGGCCGCAGCCCACCTCGAGCTGGCGGACGAGCGTGAGCGGGCGACGACGATCTACGACCGTCTGCTCGCCGCCGGCCCGTCGAACCCGCACCTGATCAAGGCACTCCAGGCCGCGAACCTCTGGGAGTACGGCCACGAGGCCGAGGCCCGCGCGCTGATCGACGGGATCCGCGCCGCGGCCCCGCGCGACGCCGCGCCCTGGGAGATCATCGCGGAGACCCTCGAGTCCCACGACGAGCTGCAGGCGGCGGACGACTGCTTCACCGAGGGCGCGCAGCTCCTGATCTACCCCGACGAGCCGATCTCGTACGCGGCCCACGCGCTGCTGACCGGCCGCCACCGCGTCCGCCGCCTTGCCGGAACCCCGCACGACGAGTGGGACATGGTCGCCGACACCCACCACACCGGTGAGATCCCGCTGGACGAACTCCACGACCCGAAGCGGGTCTGGTCCCTTGGCTCCGACAACCCGGCCGAACTCAGCGCGGAAATCGCCCGCCTGCGCGCGGAGTTGGGCGAGCGCCGGGCGGCCCTGTCCCGCCCGTTCCCGGTCGCGGTCCTGCACTGGCCGGCCGAGGAGCTCAGCGAGCTGGTAGCGGCGTACCCGGCCCTGATCGCCGAATACCCCTCCCACGAGGCCCACCTGACCCGGATCGAGGCGGCTCTGCGCGAACTGGCCGCGTCGGGAACCCCGAACCTGGGCATTGTGACGGGATCGGTCCCGTCCTACGAGGCCTTCGCGGCCTCGGAGAAGGCGTCACCGAAATCGACGACGGTACTGGCGGAGTACGCCACCACGCTGGCGGCCCGCGGCAAGGCGACCCCGTGGCCGCCGGAGCGAAGCGCGGACTGCTGGTGCGGCTCGGGTAGGACGTACAAGGACTGCCACGGGGCGGCGCCGTCCTCCTAAGGGCAACGCGTCGCCGTCCACAGCTGTTGTTGATCTACCGCCTTCATGTCGGTGGCCCCTGGTAGAACACGTGCATGAGTCGCAAGGTGGGGGATGCAGCGGTGAGCAGCAACAACTATGAGGTCCAGGCAGCGCCAGTCGCTGGGCTCTACGAGAAACTGATCACGAATCGGCTCCAGCAGCGGATCGAGGAACTGGACGCCGGCGGCTGGATAGCGATCGACGCCCTGGTTGGCGCGGATTCGTCCCCACACGTCCTCTCGCGGCACATCGGCGACACGGTGAAGCGCGTTTTGCAGGGTCTACGTCCAAGCGAACAAGTCATCGCAGTCAACGAGATCTTGGAGTCCCTCAGCTCGATCGAAGGGGCCAAGGAGTGGATCGAGCTCGTCGCAGACGGTCCACGACAGCTCCTCGCAGTGGCCGAGCAGGAAGCGCCAGGCGTGTACGCCATACGCCCGGCGACACCACTGTCCGAGACCGCCCTCATCACCAATTCCCCCGAGGACCCGAGCCTCGGATTCGAGCTCCGGAGAGAGCTCGCGACGGCCGACCGAATAGATCTTCTCTGCGCCTTCGTGAAGTGGCATGGGCTGCGGGTTTTGGAAGAGCCCCTCAGAGCAGCGCAGGCTCGCGGGGTTCGCCTGCGCGTGATCACGACGACCTATATCGGAGCCACCGAGCGCCGAGCCCTCGATCGCCTGGTTCGTGAGTTCAACGCCGAAGTGAAGGTCAACTACGAACTCAGGTCGACCCGCCTGCACGCGAAGGCCTGGCTCTTTCGTCGTAACAGCGGCTACGACACCGCCTATGTCGGCAGCTCCAACCTTTCCAAGTCCGCGCTCCTTGACGGCCTGGAATGGAACGTCCGCCTGTCCGCAGTGGCGACGCCTGCCGTCATCAAGAAGTTCGAGGCCACATTCGACTCATATTGGAGCGAATCGGCCTTCGAGTCCTACGACCCAGACCGCGATGCCCAGCGGCTCGATGAGGCTCTCAGCCAAGCCGGGAGAAGTACGAGCAGCGCTGGCGACCGACGGATCAGCCTGTCCGGGCTTCAGGTGCGGCCGTATCCCCATCAGCGCGACATGCTCGAGCGCCTGGAAGTCGAGCGCGAGGTGCACGATCGCCACCGCAATCTCTTGGTTGCGGCTACGGGAACGGGCAAGACGGTCATGGCGGCCCTGGACTACAAGCACCTGCGACAGAAGCACGGCCGCGATCTGCGGCTGCTGTTCGTCGCTCACCGCCAGGAGATCTTGCGGCAGTCGCACCGTACGTATCAGGACGTGCTCATCGACGCGAACTTCGGCGAAGAACTACACAGCGGTGACGTGCCCGACGAGTGGAACCATGTCTTCGCGAGCGTCCAGTCTCTCAATGCCCGTGGCCTGGACCGATTCCCACCGGACCACTTCGACGTGATCGTCATCGACGAGTTCCACCACGGCGTCTCGCCCACCTACCGCAGAATCCTTGATCACTTCGCCCCGTTGGAGCTTCTGGGACTCACGGCCACTCCGGAACGCATGGACGGCCGTAATGTCCAAGACGAGTTCTTCGATGGCCGGATTGCTGCCGAGATGCGTCTGTGGGAGGCGCTGGAGAACGACCTGTTGAGTCCGTTCCACTACTTCGGCGTGACGGACAACACCGATATGAGCGCCATCACTTGGAAGCGCGGTTCATACGACGCAGGGGCACTCAGCAACCTCTTCACCGGCAACGACGCACGTGCGCGCCTCGTCGTTAAAGCAGTCCGGGACAAGGTGACCGACCCTGGCACCATGCGTGCACTCGGCTTCTGCGTATCCGTGGCTCACGCCCGCTTCATGGCCGAGTTCTTCCAACGAGCCGGCCTCGACGCCGCGTGGCTGTCGGGAGAGTCACCACGCGCGGAGCGCAAGTCAGCACTCGATGCCCTGAAGTCCGGTCAGCTCCAAGTGATCTTTTCAGTGGATCTGTTCAACGAAGGCCTCGACATCCCTGACGTGGACACGCTGCTGCTCCTACGACCCACCTCGAGCGCCACCGTGTTTCTCCAGCAGTTGGGTCGTGGACTCCGTCGGACCGAGGACAAGGCGGTCCTGACCGTTCTGGACTTCATCGGCCAGCATCGCAAGGAGTTCCGGTTCGAGGAACAGTTCCGCGCGCTGACCAACCTCACCCGCAACCGTCTCCTCTCGAACATTGAGCACGACTTCCCGCAGTTGCCCTCGGGCTGCCAGATCATCCTTGAGTCGAAGGCCAAGGACCTGGTCATCGAGAACATCCGCAGTCAGATCAACGTCAACGTCAGCCAGCTCGCCCTTGAAGTAGGTCGGTACGCAGAGCCTCGCCTCGCCGAGTACCTCAAGGAGAGCGGGCGCGAGATCAAGGAGATCTACCGCGGTAACGGAAACTCGTGGACGGGGCTGCTCCGCCGGTCCAAGCTGCTGACGGATCCCGCGCCCGAAGGAGAGGGAGCGCTCCTCAAGCGAGCGTCTGCGTTCCTCCACGTGGACGATCCGCACCGAGTGGCCGCGTACACGAAGCTCCTCACGGACGACGCGCCCGCCTACGATGACCTCGCCGAGCGCGAGCAGGCCTATGCGCGCATGTTCTTCTTCTCCCTCTGGCCCTTGGGCGGCGGCTTCGCCACCTATGAGGAAGCCTTCGACTCGCTTCGGTCACAGCACGCCTTCAGGAGCGAACTCCGACAGGTACTAGGTCACGCCTTGGACCAGGCCGACCATGTCCCTGTACCTCTCCTCGGAGAGCTGGCCGGCCTTCCCCTCACCGTCCACGCCTCATACAGCCGCGAAGAGATCCTGCCCTCGCTGGGGCAATCGGCCATCGGGGGCTTTATGCCGGGGCACTTCCGCGAGGGCGTGAAGTGGTGCGAGGGCATCCAGACCGACGCGCTGCTGATCACGCTCGAGAAGGACGAGAAGGACTTCTCTCCGCAGACGCGCTACAAGGACTACGCCATGAACGAGTCCTTGTTCCACTGGGAGTCCCAGAACCAGACGTCTAAGACTTCCCTCACCGGGGTCCGATACCAGACGCACGTGGAGCGGGGCAGCCACGTCCTCCTCTTCGTCCGCCGCTACAAGAAGACGGACATCGGTGGCCCCCAACCGTGGATGCTGCTCGGTCCAGCCGAGTACGTGAAGCACGAGGGCAGCAAGCCGATGGGCATCGTGTGGAAGCTCCGGCACGATTTGCCCGCCGATGTGTGGACGTACTCGGCTATCGCTGCTGGTTAAGGGGAGCGTGCTGGCTGTCGGCGACGGGCGCTGCTCAGCCAGCACGACAACGCGTGCGCGAGATGAGCTCCGGCTAAGGCTCGACGGGTTCGCCCTTGCGGCGCCGCCCCTGGGATAAGCAGTGTTGCGATCACTCCACGGTCTGCATGCTTGCCTCAAAACGCATCTGAGCGTGGTCGAGCACCTCATCCGCGTGGAAGCCGCGCGCTCGGAGCCAATGGAGGACGTCAGCGATGAGGTCGATTGCGGCTTCCTGCGTGCGTGCCCCTTCCAGTGGACTGTGTCGATGTCGCCTCGCACGTTGGCCACCGCCGTAGAGCGTCGAGCAGCCCTCCGTCAGCCCGAGCTTCCGTCGCTGAGTGAGCTCATTCGGGGACGTGAGGCAAGTGGCGAGCTCACACCACACAACCTTGTGGTCGTCTCGAAGGATGACTCCCCAACGGTCGGCGGCGGCGTTCACGAGGGCGAGTCCACGGCCCGATTCAGCGTCGCGATGGGCCGCAAGCAGGGTAGGAAGCGCGCGGGTGTCGGGATCGCGGATCTCCACTCGTACGAGAGGTCCGTTCATCGATACCGCAAGCGTGGTCGGCGTCCCGCTGCCCACGTGTTGGATCACGTTACTCACAAGCTCAGTGACACAGATCTGGGCCGTTTCAACCACCTCTGACAGACCCCAGAGAGTCATGTGCAGCCGAAGTACGCGACGCAGGCTCACTACTTCTTGAGGTTCTGCCAGGAAGGGCAGCTCCCAAGACCTCCGCTCCATGCAGCTCTCGTAGTCGATGGCCATGAGCGCCCGCCTTTCACCGTTAGCACCTCATTGCACGTCGCGTGACGCTGTGGCAACTCTCGGTTGCCATGGGTGCGAGGATGGCAGCAGCAAATCCCTTCATGCAATGTGCACGAAGAGATTCGCCCCATCGAGTGATTGGAGAATCGAGCTCCTTCCGATGGGATGAGATTCCGTTACTGGACGAGGAGTTGAAGTGGCCGGTTCACCCACAGCGCGGCGTCGCCGCCTGGCGATTGAGCTCAGGAAGCTCCGCGAGGACAGCGGCCTCACTTGCACCCAGGTGGGTAAGGAGCTGGACTGGAGCGGGTCCAAGGTCAACCGTATGGAGACTGGTCAGGGGCGCGTCCAGCCGTCGGATATCGACGCCCTCTGCCGCTTCTACGGGACATCCGACGAGCTGAGGGAGCTGCTCAAGTCGCTCGCCAAGGAGTCGAAGACCAAGGGGTGGTGGCGCGCCCATGGCGATGCCGTACCGGCATGGTTCTCGGTGTACGTCGGACTTGAGCAGGCCGCTTCGAACCTGCACACGTATCAGGGCGAGTTCGTACCCGGCCTTCTGCAGACCTCGGAGTACGCGACCGAGCTGAGCCGGGCTGCCGCCGATCAGACCGATGAGGAGATTCAACGACTCGTGGACGTAAGGCTCCGTCGCCAGGAGCTACTCACTGCGACGAGCGCTCCCGACCTTTGGGCCGTTGTCCACCAAAGCGCGCTCTCGCATGTGGTCGGCACTCGCCAGGTGATGGCAGCACAGCTCGAACGTATGCTGGAGTTGGTGAAGTTGAGGAACGTGACGGTTCAGGTCCTACCGTTCGACGCGGGGGCTTACCCGGCGACGGGCCCGTTCACCATCCTCGGTTTTCCAGAACAGGAGGATCCGGACGTGGTGTATCGAGAAGGCCTGACGGACTCGGTCTACCTTGAGCAACCGGCAGACGTACAGCTCTACACCAAGGCGTTCGACCACCTCAGGGCTCTCGCTCTGAGTCCGCAGCGATCGGCATCGTTGGTCCACAGAGCTCTGAAGGAGCACTCCCGATGAACCTGCCTCCCAGCCGCCCGCAGTGGCGGAAGAGCAGTTACAGCAACGGCACCGGCGGCGAGTGCGTCGAGGCCGCCTTCCTGCCCGGCGTCGCCGCCGTGCGCGACTCCAAGCGGCCCGACGGGCCGCGGCTCAGCTTCGGCGGGGTTGCCTGGGCCGGTTTTGTGGGGGCCCTGCGCGACGGTCGGTTGTAGGTCGAGCCTGTCGGTACGGGATCGCTTGTGCGCATCGCGCGCACACTTCCATCACAATCTCGAGACATTCGGACGTACCCCCTCCGCGCCGGCCGGCAGGCTGCGAGCATCGCCCCCTCAGTCGTACGGAAATGCCTTGGGGGGCACATGTCTTCGAGAGTGGTGCGCGGACCGGCCGCGATATCGGCAGGGGTTGCCGCACTGGCGATGGCTCTGGCGGGATGTGGTGGCAGCAGCGCGACCAGGGACGCGAAAACCGTCGCCGATACACCGGCCGCCGCCCCGGCGACGTCCTCCTCGCCCACGGCCGAACGGGCGCTCGCGCTCGTCGACGACGAGGAGAGCGCGGAGGCCGCGCAGGCGATCGTGGTGGACGTACTCGGCAATGACTCCGTGACACTCGTGGACGGTACGGCGGCGGAGTTGCTCACCGAGTACGACGAGGCTGAGCTCGTCCTCGCCGTCGACACTCCGCCCACGAACGGCACCGCGGCGGTGGACGGGACGTCCATCGGCTACACGTCCGCCGCTGGGTACGGCGGTGAGGACGAGTTCACGTACAAGGTGGAGGTGAAGGGCGAGGCAGCCTTGACCGCGACAGCCGTCGTACGGATCACCGTCGCCAAGCCGACGCCCACGCCCACACCGACCAAGGCCAAGGCCAAGGCCAAGCCCAAGGTCTACTTCACCAACTGCGACGCCGCCCGCGCCGCCGGGGCTGCCCCCGTGCGTACCGGTGATGCCGGGTACGCGCGGCATCTCGACCGGGACGGAGACGGAGTGGGCTGCGAGCCGTACGGCGGCTCCGGCGGGTCCAGCACTGGGGGCTCCGGTTCCGGCGGGTCCAGCTCCGGCGGGTCCACCGGCGGTGGAGGCGGCAGCACGTACTACGCGAACTGCACTGCCGTCCGTGCCGCCGGCGCCGCCCCCATCCGTACCGGCGACCCCGGTTACGGCCGCCACCTCGACCGGGACGGCGATGGTGTCGCGTGTGAGTGAGCAAGGACCTCGGCCCCCGCTACTACAACCGACCCTGTGACTGGGCCCGGATCACCAGGTGCGGGGGCTCCCGCCGCGCGGCGCCCAGGATCAGCATGGCCCTGACCGCCGCGATCACCTCCCGCCGCGTGTCCCGGTCCATCGCCGGGGTTGCGCTCACCACCAGCCGGCCGTGGGCCTCCAGGCGCAGACGGCGGCGCACAGTGACTGCCGGCTCGCGCGGCTGAAGTGGTACTCCGCCGAGTCAATCTCCAGTGCCACGCCCTCTTCCGGCCAGTAGCCGTCCGGCGTGGCGAGGAACTCGCCGTTCATGGTGAGCAGTCGGGGTTCCAGAGCGGCTCCGGGCGTTGTCGGCGCGGGCCGCGAAGTCGGCCGCCGCGCGGATCGGGCGGGTGCTCGGGATGCCTGACACGGATGGTGGGCGGCCAGCGGCGGGTGCTGAGGGTGCGTACGTACGCCTTGTCCATGACCGCGCGCGGGGCGTCGACCAGCACGTCCACCGGCGTGGCCGGTGCTCCCCGTGCCCCGATGAGGGCGAGGGCCGCCCCACCGGTCAGTACCGACGTCGAGCCGGAGAGCGGGTCGGTGGACGGGCCGGCCGCGTAGAGGACTGCCGACAGGGCCCGTTGATGGCGGTCGGGCGGCCCAGTCTGCAGCAAGCAGACGCGTGGCAGCAGGCGTTGCCACGGGCCGCCGGCTCTGGCGCGGCCGGTGATGGTGCCCGGGGGATTCCGGCGTTCTTCAGCTGGTGGTACGTCGCCGGGTTGCGCTGCCTGCGGCGAGACCGTCGAGTGTTTCCATCATGCCTCGGTGATTGCCGCGGGGAGGTCGATCCCCCTTGGCGGACGGGTGGTTGGGCCCCAGAAAGACGATGACCTCGTTCTCCGTGCCGGGGAGCGGGGTCACCTCGTGCCAGCCCAGACGACGGTACGTCGCGACCGTGGCTCTCGCCTTGCGCGCCGTCAGCAGCCAGGCACGGGCATCCGGTGCGTCGGCCGCCAGTTCCGCGAGGAGGCCGCGGCCCGTGCCCTGGGCGCGGGCGTGCCTGCGGACGGCCAGTTCGTCGACCTCCAGGGCGCCCAGCAGAAGATCCTTCGTGCGGTCGGGGCCCAGTTGGGCCATGACCTTGCCGTACGCCCGGTCGGCCGGGAAGGGCCCTTTGGTCAGCCAGGCCGTCGCGAAGCCGTCGATGCCGGAGACGGACTGGGCGAGGGCGGCGCGGAAGCCGGGCCGCCGGGCGTCCGTCGGCAGGCGGGATGCGAACTGACGAATGGTTTCTTCGTCCTCGTTCCACGGGGGCGCGGAGAAGACTTCGGTGTAGGCCTCGACCAGCTCGTCGGCCAGATCCAGGACGGTCGGTCCGTAGCAGATCACTTGGGTTGGCTCCTCGGTTCCTGTCTCCTTCTGCGCCCGAATGTACGCGGAGTTGGCCTTCTGGGTGGATGGTCTACAGATACGGAGGTTGTGAGGCAATTCCGACTTTCGTACGGCATGCCGCCCACACGTCCCACAGCCGCACGTCGCCCTGGGATTGGGGTGGCCGGTGGGTGTCGTGTCGTCTCGCGGGTCCCATGCGCCCGTCCTGCGGGGTCCCGCGAGTCCCGTGCGTCCCCGTGCGTCCCCACGCGCCCCGAGGGCTTCGGAACCCCGGACAGACGAATTCCCGGCCGCCGTACGGAGATCAGCCTCCGCACCGCTGCCGGGAATCCGCGCATCCGGGTATCCGGGTATCCGGGTATCAGGGACCACACGTCCGGATCTCCGTGAATCCGATCTCCGGTGGCCACTATTCAGCGCTTGCGGAATATCGGGTTTCCGAGATCCGGAATTTTCACGAGTCCGCAACAATCGCGGAGCGGTCAGGCCGCCTTCTTGACGAGCTTTCCGTCCGCCGCGATCACGAACCATTCGCCGTCCAGACCCTGTCCGTTCACGTCGCCGGACGACGCGTCCCCGACGTAGTAGTACAGGGGCCAGTCCCCGTAGGTGGCTTGTTCCGCGCCCTCCCCCAGCTTCGTCTCCTTCAGTAGCGCGGCATCCGCGCCCGCGCCCGCCGCCACGTCCTTGGCGGTCGTCAACGCCGGCCAGACCGCGATGCAGTCCGCGTCGCACGCGCCGCCCTTCCCGGGCTTGTCCTTGGTGAATCCGTACAGCGTACGGCCGGAATCGTCGACCAGGATCCTGCCGAGCGGCGAGTCCGCGACCTTGACCGAGGCGGCCGCGGCGGGCTTCGGCGAAGGCTTCCCCGCCGACTCCTCGGACGAGCCGCCCGAGTCCGGTGAGCCGCAGGCGGCGAGGGTCAGCAGCGCCAGGGATACCAGCGGTGCCGCGAGCAGAGTGGTGGTCCGGGTGGTGCTGCGCATGATGATTCCTTGTCCTCTTGTGGATGGGTGGGGTGCACAGGTATGTACGGCCGCAACTGACCCACGGTTCAACCGAATTGCAGGAATTTCCCTTTGAACAGCACGACCGGACCGCGCGTACTTCCCGGCGACCGACCGCATCGGCGGCCGGCCTTAACGGGAGGCACAGGAAATGCGTAAGAGCATTGTTGCGATGGCAGCGACCGCAGTTGTTCTCGGTACTGCTGGGATTACTCCTGCGATCGCTCACGACGGTCCCCACCAGAGCGCCGCCCACGGCCCCGCCAAGGGCCGCGCCGCGAGCTTCACCGCCACCCTCAGCGGCGCCGAGGAGGTACCGGTCGCGGGCGGGCCCGCCGTCAACGACCCGGACGGCAAGGCCGTCGCGCTCGTCAAGGTGAAGGGGAACCGGGTGACGTTCGCCCTGCGGTGGAAGGGCCTCGTACCGAGCCTCGGCCACATCCACCAGGGCGCCAAGGGCCAGAACGGGGCGGTGAGGGTCCCGCTCTTCGGTTCCGCCATGCCCGACACCGTGCACTCTGCGGCCGGGCAGGTGTCGCTCACCGACGCCGAGCTGGCCGACGACATCCGGTCCGACCCGGCCGGCTTCTACGTCAACCTGCACAGCGCCGAGTTCCCCGGCGGCGCCGTCCGCGGCCAGCTCAAGCCGCTGAAGCACAACGTCAATCCGCTGTCCATCATCAAGGGCGGCAAGCTCCGCGGCCTCTCCAACGGCGACCAGGAGGTCCCCAAGAACGACGCCTCGAAGGTCGGCGACCCCGACGGCCACGCCGTGACGTTCCTGCGCCCCAAGGGCACCAACGTCGACTACTCCCTGGCTTGGGTCAGCATCAAGAGCCCGTCCCTCGGCCACATCCACAAGGGCAAGTTCGGCGTCAACGGCCCGGTCGTCCTCGACTTCTTCAACAACCCGGTGCCCGACGGCATCTTCGCCGTCTCCGGCCGCCTGACCGGCCAGGACGCGGCCGTCGTCGACCGGGTGCGCGCCAACCCGCGCAACTACTACTCCAACATCCACACCACGGAGTTCCCCGACGGCGCGGTCCGAGGCCAGCTGTTCCGCTGACCGTGGCCGTGGCCGTGGCCGTGGCCACCGCCGGGCGTTGCAGGGCGTTGGGCGCGCGTTACGCGCCCAACGCCCGCGACACCGTGTAGATCAGCAGTCCCACCAGCGCACCCACCACGGTGCCGTTGATCCGGATGAACTGCAGGTCCCGCCCGATGTGCGCCTCGATCTTGCGCGAGGTGTGCTCGGCGTCCCAGCCCGCCACCGTGTCGGTGATCAGGGACGTGATCTCGTCACGGTACGTCGTCACCACGTACGCCGCGGCGCCCTCCACCCAGCCGTTCACCTTGGACTGCAGCCGGGCGTCCGTCGCCAGCCGGTTGCCCAGGGACAGCAGGGACGCCCGCACCCGCAGCCGCAGCTCGCTCTGCTCGTCCTCGGCCGCCGAGATGATCATCGCGCGTACGGACGACCAGGCGGAGGCGATCACGTCCTGCACCTCCTCGCGACTCAGGATCTCCGACTTCAGCCGCTCCACCCGCTCCCGGGTGTCCGTGTCCGACTGGAGGTCGGCGGCGAAGTCCCGGAGGAAACGGTCCAGGGCCCCGCGCGCCGGATGCTCCGGCATGTCCCGCATCTCGGTGATGAAGCGCAGCAGCTCCTTGTAGACACGCTCGCCGACCTTCTTGTCGACGAAACGCGGCGTCCAGCCCGGAGCCCCGCCCTGCACCGCGTCCATGACCGAGTCGCCGTGCAGGACCAGCCAGTTTTGCGCCCGTAGGCACACCAGGTCCACCATCTTGCGGTGACCGCCGTCCGCGACGATGTTCTCCAGGGTCTTTCCGATGCCCGGACCGATCTCCGCCTCGTTCGCCCGCCGGGTGATGGCCTCGCTGACCACCGCCTGGACGTCCGAGTCACGCAGGACCGTCAGCGCCCCGCGCAGCGCGGTCGACAGCTCGGCCGTCACCCGGTCGGCGTGGGCCGGTTCCGCCAGCCAGGCGCCGAGGCGGTTGCCGATGCCGATCGCGCGCAGCCGGGCCCGTACGACGTCGGAGGAGAGGAAGTTCTCGCCGACGAAACCACCCAGAGTGACACCCAGCTGGTCCTTCTTGGTCGGGATGATCGCGGTGTGCGGGATGGGTACGCCCAGCGGGTGCCGGAACAGCGCGGTGACCGCGAACCAGTCGGCCATCGCGCCGACCATGCCCGCCTCCGCCGCGGCGGCGACGTAGCCGGTCCAGCCTCCGGCGCCCTCGTGCTGCGCCCACTTGGCCAGTACGTACACCAGCGCGACCAGGAGCAGCAGTCCGGTCGCCGTCGTCTTCATACGGCGGACGCCGCGGAACTTCTCCTCGTCGGCGGGACTGTATGAGAAAGCGCCGAGCGGGGCAGACCGCGCAATGTCTGCTTCTGCCACTTTTGTGCGTTCCATTCACTCCACCCGTCCGACCGTCCTCGTACGCATTGTCCCTACCTGACCTACTCCTGGAACGCGCCACGAGTTCCCGACGTCTTCCCCGGCGAACCAGGCCTGACCCTCCGGCCGGACGAGGAGACACCGCGGATGACCCAGCACCGTATGAGCACGCACCGAGGTCTGGCCGTGCTAGCCACGCTGCTGACCGTGGCCGCTCTCGTCTCCGCCGGGGTGTTCATGGGCGTCTCCGGCGCCTCGGGCAGCGAGGACCGCCCCGCCGGCCACCCGCGCGCCCTCTGGGTCGGCACCTGGTCCGCGTCCCCCGCCGCCGCGGAGCCCGGCACGCACGGCACCGGCCACTCCGGGCGTACGTTCCGCAACGTCATCCACACCAGCATCGGCGGCAGCCGTGTCCGGGTCACCCTCTCGAACCTTTTCGGCGTACGACCGCTGCGTATCGGCCACGCCTCGATCGCCCTGGCCCACCCGCGCGAAAGACCCGCCGCCGCGCCGGGCACCCTCCGCCCGCTCACCTTCGGCGGCTCCCCCGCCATCTCCATCCCGGCCGGCGGAGAGATCACCAGCGACGCCGCACGGCTGCCGGTACCGGCCGACGCCGACGTCCTGGTCAGCACCTACGCGCCACGGTCGGCGGCTCCGGCCGGTCCCGTCACGTACCACCCGCGGGCCCGCCAGACTTCCTACGCGGCGGCCGGTGACCACACGCACGACACCGGCGCGCAGGCCTACACCGAACGGACCCTCAGCTGGCGGCACCTCACCGCCGTGGACGTACTGAGCGACCGGGCCCGGGGCGCGGTCGTCGTCCTCGGCGACTCCATCACCGACGGCTCCTCCTCCACGGTCGACGCGAACCGCCGCTGGCCCGACGTACTCGCCGACCGGCTGCGTACGTCGCGGGGCGCCCCGCGGCTCGGCGTCCTCAACCAGGGCATCAGCCGGAACCGGCTGCTCACCGACGCGTCCAGCCCGAGCGCCCTCTCCCGCTTCGACCGCGACGTGCTGTCCCGCTCGGGAGTACGGGCCGTCGTCGTCGTGATCGGCGTCAACGACATCCTGGGAACGCCACAGCAGACCGACCCGGCCCGGATCACGGACGGCCTGCGCGAGCTGACCCGCCGGGCGCACGCACGGGGCCTGAAGGTGGTCGGCGCGACGGTGATGCCGTTCGGCGGACACCGCGGCCATACGGCCGAACGGGACGCCGTACGCCGCGCGGTCAACGGCACGATCCGCGCAGGCGGCGTCTTCGACGCGGTGGTGGACTTCGACCGCGCGCTCCGCGATCCGTACGCGCCGGACCGGCTGCGTCCCGCGTACGACTCGGGGGACCATCTGCACCCGAGCGACACCGGTTACCGGGCGATGGGACGGGCGCTCGACCTCACGCTGCTGGGCTGAGGACACGGGCCCGCACGCTGCCGGCCCGACGGAACGCGGACGAGCTGACGCTGCCGGGCCGAGGACACGTGCCGCGCCGGGGCCCCGCGCTCAGTCGAGCTCCTTGCGGTCCTCGCCATTGCCCTTCTCCAGCTTCTGCTGCCTGCGCTCCGCCTTCAGCCGCTGCTTCTCCGCACGGGCGAGCCTGCGCTCCACGCCCACACCGCCCCAGAAGGCGAAGCCCGTGACCACCACGCGCGGCGCACCCGGCTCGCCCGGCTCACCCACCTCGCGCTGGTCGAAGCCGCCCATCAGACCAAAGCCGCGCACGTCCACCTCGACCCCCGGCGGGACGATCACCTGCACACCGCCCATGATCGCGATGCAGTTGATCACCACCTCGCGCTCGGCGAACCGCGCCTCACGCAGATCGATCACGCCGCCGCCCCAGAACGCGAACGAGGTGAAACGGCGGGGCACGGTCCAGTACCCCTTGCGCTGGAAGCCGGCCATGATCGCGACGGCCCACTTCGAGGTGCCCTCGCCGCCGATACGCCCCGCCCAGCCGCCCGGTGAGACGGACGCGGCGGACCCTGCGGGCGCCACCGTGCCGGCGCTTCCGGCAACCGGCAGATCGCGGGTGATCGGCTCCAGCTCGGCGTACGTACGGGACTTGAACGTCGCCTCCAGCCGCTCCCCGAACTCCTCCATGTCGAGCCGCCCCTCGGCAAGGGCGTCCCTGAGCCGCTCCGCGACCCGCTCCCGGTCCGCATCGGAGGCACGCAGTTCAGGAAGCTGCTCGTCAGTCATGACCAACAGCCTATTCAGTGAGACCCGTTGCCCGCAGCACCTGATCTGCCGCAAAAAAGGATCTACGCGCCCGACCGTTCCGCGTACATCTTCGCGATCACGTCCTCGATGGCCGGCTCCCGCACCGACAGATCCAGCAGCGGATACTCCGCAGCCACCGCGGCCACCAGCGGCGCCGCCGAAGCCGAGGCCGGGAAGGCCAGCCACTGGCGCGGCCCCTCCACCCTGACCGTGCGCGCCCCGTCCACCTCGATCGCCGGCAGCTCCCGCTCCAGGTCGACGACGAGCGTCCGCTCGCTCTCCCCCACCTCGTGCAGCCCCGCCAGAGCCCCGTCGTACATCAGCCGCCCGTGGTCGATGACCATCACACGCTTGCACAGCTGCTCGATATCGGTCAGGTCGTGCGTCGTCAGCAGGACGGTCGTGGCGCGCTCCGCGTTCAGCTGCCGTAGGAAACCCCGCACCTTCGCCTTGCTGATCACGTCCAGACCGATGGTCGGCTCGTCCAGATACAACACCTCCGGGTCGTGCAGCAGAGCGGCCGCGATGTCACCGCGCATGCGCTGGCCGAGCGAGAGCTGCCGTACCGGAACCTCTAGCAGCTCGGCCAGATCGAGGAGTTCGACGCAGCGGTCGAGGTTCTCCTGGTAGCGGGCACGCGGGATCCGGTACATCCGGTGCATCAGCTTGTACGAGTCGATCAGCGGCAGGTCCCACCACAGGGTGGTGCGCTGCCCGAAGACCACCCCGATGCGGTGCGCCAGCCGCGTACGCTCCCGGGACGGGTCGATGCCGGCGACCCGCAGCCGGCCGCCACTCGGCGTCAGAATGCCCGTCAGCATCTTGATCGTGGTCGACTTGCCCGCGCCGTTCGGCCCGATGTAGCCCACCATCTCGCCGCTCGGCACCTCGAAGGTGATCCCGTCGACCGCCCGCACCTGGTGCTTCTCCCGGCGCAGGAACCCCGTCCTGCGCCGTACGTCGAAGACCTTCTCGACACCCTCCAGTTCGATGAAACCCGTCACGCCGCCCCTCAGCTCCCCGTACTCCGATACGAACGCAGGCCCGCCCGCCACCCGAGCGAGGCCAACAGGACAGCGGCCAGCGCCACCAGCGGACTCAGGAACGCCGACCAGGACGGCAGGCCCAGCTGGTCCGGCCGGCCCAGGATGTAGAGCGCCGGCATCCAGTTGACGAATGCGAGCGGCACGACGAAGACCACCCCGCGCACCAGCTCCCTCGCGAAGATCGTCGGCGGGTACTGCAGCATCGTGTTGCCGCCGTACGTGAACGAGTTGGCCACCTCCGCCGCGTCGCTCGCCGCGAACTGAAACGCGGCACCGGCGACGAAGACCGCGGAGAAGATCACGGCCCCGGCCAGCACCATCACCGGGACCAGCACCGCCTTCAGCGGCGACCACGCCACATCGGCCGAGGCCAGCCCCCACACCAGCACGAACAGGCCCTGGCTGACCCTCCCCACCCTGCGCAGCGCGAACCGGTCGGCGGCGACCTGCGCGAACACCGGGACGGGCCGCACCAGCAAGGTGTCGAGCGAGCCGTCCCTGATGCGCGCGCCCACCCGGTCCGTGTTGCCCAGCATCAGATCGGCCAGGCCCAGCGAGGTCGAGCAGGCCCCGTACAGGACGGCGACCTCGGCCAGCGAGAACCCGCCCAGTACCTCGGTGTGCCGGAACATGATGACGATCGCGACGAAGTCCAGGCCGCTCGCGGCGAAGTTGCCGAAGGTGTTGAGCGCGAAGGACGCCCGGTACGCCATGGTCGAGCGCACCCACATCGCGACGATCAGCCAGTAGCCCCGCACGGCGTCGGCCACACGGGCCGCCGGCGACTCCCCCGCCTCCCCGTACCGGTCACCCACCCTGGGCCACCACCTTCCTGGTCGCCACGGACTGGAGCAGCCGCCCGGCGCCCAGCAGCGCAAGACCCCACGCCAGTTGGAACCCCAGCGCCCCCGCCGCCGCCCGGCCCGAGTGCCTGCCCAGCAGCACGTCCACCGGCACCTGGAGCATCGCCGCCCACGGCAGAGCCCGCGCCAGCTCGCCGAGCGCGCCCGGAAAGACCGTGAGCGGCAGAAGCATGCCGGAGAAGAAGACGGCAAGGAGAAGAGCGATCATGTTGACCCCGGCCCCGTCCAGCAGCCAGAACGCGCACAGCCCGACCAGGAAGCGGACCGCGAAACTGACCACGATCCCCAGCCACACGGAGACCAGGAACAGCAGCCACACCAGCGGATCCGAAGGCAGCGCGAGCCGAAAGCACACCGCACCCGCGGCGAGCGGCACGACACCCCGGCCCAGCAGCTGGAACCCCGCCCGCCCCAGATCGCTCGCCATCCACCACAACTGGAGGTCCGCCGGCCGGTACAGATCCACCGCGATGTCGCCGGTACGGATCCTCTCCTGCAGCTCCTCGTGGAAGCCGCCCCCCAACAGCGCCGTCGGCGACAGCAGCGCCTGGCTCACCCAGACGAACGTCAGCGCCTGCGCCTGGTCGTAGCCGCCCAGCCCCGGACGCTCGTCCCACAGCGCGATGAACGTGTAAGCGAGGATGAAACCGAACACGGTGTTGGTGAACACCCCGGCAGCCGTCGCCGTCCCGTACGTCGCGTAACGCCGGAACCCGCCCGCCGCGACGACCGCGTACATCCGCACGCCAGACCACTCCCCCGCCGCCGAGACCGCCACCCGAACCGCCACCGGAACCGCCCAGCACCAAAGCGCACGACCTTAGCCCAGCGGGCCGGAACGCCGCGACCGAATATCGGCCGACCGCATGCGACAGTGTTTTGGGTTTCATCGGTTTTACGGGCGTAGCACGCGAATCGCCCGTTACGACACCGTTGCCTCCGGAGAGTGAACCGCCGGACGCGACCGAGGAGTCACTAGAGACATGAGCGACGAGCAACACCAGCAGGGCTGGACACCCCGGGACCCCGCGACCCCCGGCGCGGCCCGCGGGTCCGGGCAGCCCGGCACTCCCCCGGCGACCGGGAACGCCGGAATGGCCGGCAACGCCGGAAAGGCCGGAAAGAAGCCCCGCCCCAAGCGCACCGGCCTCCGGCGCCTCCTCCCCACCTGGCGGATGGTCCTCGGCACCTTCCTGCTGCTCGCCCTGCTCGTCGTCGGCGGCCTCGTGGCCGGCTACCTGCTCGTCTCCATCCCGCCCGCCAACGCCGCGGCCACCGCCCAGAGCAACGTCTACCTCTACGCCGACGGCTCCCCGCTCGCCCGCGACGGCGAGGTCAACCGGCAGAACGTCAGACTCGCCGAAGTGCCCAGCACCGTCCAGCGGGCCGTGCTCTCCGCGGAGGACCGCGACTTCTACTCCGAGCGGGCCGTCGACCCGCAGGCGATGCTCCGCGCCGCCTGGAACACCGTCACCGGCAAGGGCAAGCAGTCCGGCTCCACCATCACCCAGCAGTACGTCAAGAACTACTACCTCGGCCAGGAGCAGACCGTCACCCGCAAGGCCAAGGAGTTCTTCATCGCGGTCAAACTCGGCCGCGAGGAGACCAAGGACTCCATCCTCGAGGGTTACCTGAACACCAGTTACTTCGGCCGCAACGCGTACGGCATCCAGGCCGCCTCCCAGGCGTACTACGGCAAGGACGCCATCAAACTCACCACCGCCGAAGGCGCCTACCTCGCCGCGCTCCTCAACGCCCCAAGCGCCTACGACGTCGTCACCCACCCCCAGAACAAGGCCAGAGCACTGGCCCGCTGGAACTACGTGCTCGACGGCATGGTCAAGGAGAACTGGCTCACGCCCGCCGACCGGGCCGCCATGACGTTCCCCGTCCCAAGCGCGGCCAAAGCCTCCGCCGCCATGTCGGGACAGCGCGGCTACCTCGTCGAGGCCATCGAGGACTACCTCACCACCCACGACATCATCGACGAGCAGACACTCGCCGCCGGCGGCCACCGCATCACCACCACCATCGACAAGGAGCGGCAGAACGCCTTCGTCGACGCGGTCGACAAGGAACTCGTCAACTCCATCGACAAGGACCGCAAGAAGGACCGCATCGTCCGGGCCGGCGGCGCCTCCATCGACCCGGAGACCGGCAAGGTCGTCGCCATGTACGGCGGCTTCGACTACACCCGGCAGTACGTCAACAACGCCACCCGCCGCGACTACCAGGTCGGCTCCACCTTCAAGCCGTTCGTCCTCACCTCGGCCGTCGAGAACCACTCCTCGACCCAGTACGGCCGTCGGATCACCCCCAACACCGTCTACGACGGCACCAACAAGCGACCCGTGCAAGGCCCGGACGGCCGCGTCGGCTACGCCCCGGCCAACGAGGACGACGTCTCGTACGGGCGGATCACCGTCCGCACCGCCACCGACAAGTCCGTCAACTCCGTCTACGCGCAGATGGCGGTCGACGTCGGCCCCAGCACGGTCGAGCGGACCGCCGTCGACCTCGGAATCCCCGAGGACACCCCGGCCATGGACGCCGTTCCCTCCATCGCGCTCGGTACGGCACAGGCAAGCGTCCTGGACATGACCCAGGCGTACGCCACACTCGCCAACCACGGCGAACGCGTCTCGTACACGATGGTCGAGAAGATCACCAAGGACGGCACCGCGATCGAGCTCCCCCCGCGGCACAGCACGCGGGCGGTGACCCGTGAGGCCGCCGACACCACCACCTCCGTCCTGCAGAGCGTCGTGGAGAACGGCACCGGCACCGCCGCCCGCGCCGTCGACCGCCCGGCCGCGGGCAAGACCGGCACCGCCGAGGAGGACCGCGCCGCCTGGTTCGCCGGCTACACCCCCGACCTCGCCACGGTCGTCGCGGTGATGGGCCAGGACCCGGACACCGGCAAACTCCTCCCGCTGTACGGCACGCTGGGCGAAGCCCGCATCAACGGCGGCGGCTTCCCCGCCCGGATCTGGGCCGAGTACACGAAGAAGGCACTGGAGGGCAGCGACCCCGTCGAATTCGAGCTGGAGCTGCAGCCGGGCGCCGAGGAGGTTCTGATCCCGGAGGACCCGGACACGCGGGAGCCCGGTGACCAGGAGACCCCGGGCCAGGACCAAGGTGGCCGGACGGAGGGCGGCCAGACGCAGGGCGGCACGACCGGCCCCGGAGGCACCACGGGCGGCGGCCAGACGCAGGGCGGCCAGACCCAGGGCGGCCAGACGCAAGGCGGCCAGACGCAAGGCGGCCAGACGCAGGGCGGCCAGACGCAGGGCGGCCAGACGGACGGCGGCACGACCGGCGGGACCACGGACGGCGGGACCACGGACGGCGGAACGACGGACGGGGGCGGTACGACCGACGGCGGCACCGCCGACACCGGAGGCACCACCGGCGGGGGGACGACGGACGGCGGCGGAGCCACGGGCACCACGGGCACGCAGGGCCCCCGCCCCCGGAACCGGTAGGACCCGCCGGCGGGGCGGTCGAGCGGGCGGCCTAGTGCCCGGAGGTCGCCTTCAGGCCCACGACGGCGACCAGCAGCAGACAGACGAAGAAGATCCGGGCGGCGGTGGCGGGCTCACCGAGCACAGTCATGCCGAGCACCGCCGCACCGGCCGCACCGATACCGACCCAGACGCCGTAGGCCGTACCGATCGGCAGCGTCTTGGCGGCGTGCGACAGCAGCATCATGCTCGCGACGATGCCGAGGCCGGTGAACACACTCGGCCAGAGGCGGGTGAATCCGTCGGTGTACTTCATACCGATCGACCAGCCGACCTCGAGCAGACCGGCGACAAGAAGAAAGACCCAGGCCATGACGGCACCTCCGAGACGTGGAAACACGGGGTGCGTCGTCTTTGCGAAGCCCGGTACGGCGCGTCTCGTCGGGTTCCGCCAACCGTAGCAAACGGGCAGCAAAGGGGCCGGTGACGGTGGTCACCGGCCCTCTGGTTCCACTACGGCCGACTGTGGCCGGCTGCGGCCCGCTGCGGCCCGCTGTCGCCCGCTGCGGCCCGCTGTCGCCCGTTGCGAGCGGCTGCGGCTACAGGTACAGCCCGGTCGAGTCCTCCGACCCCTCCAGCCGCTCCGCCGCCACCGCATGCAGATCGCGCTCCCGCATCAGTACGTAGGCGACGCCCCGCACCTCGACCTCCGCCCGGTCCTCGGGGTCGTACAGCACCCGGTCCCCCGGCTCCACGGTCCGTACGTTCTGGCCGACCGCGACCACCTCGGCCCACGCCAGCCGCCGGCCCACAGCCGCGGTCGCCGGAATCAGGATGCCGCCGCCCGAGCGCCGCTCGCCCTCGGGAGTGTCGGACCGGACCAGCACACGGTCGTGCAGCATCCGGATGGGCAGCTTGTCGTGGGTGGTGTTCTCGCTCACGCCACGAACCTACCTGCCCGGCCGCACGGCGTGCCCCTGAGGGTCATCGCCGGTCATCCCCGCCTGCGCCGCGCCGAGAAGGCCAGCAGCCCCACGACGCCCACGAGCACGAGCGCCACCGGCACGATCCGCTCCAGCCGCGGCGCGCCATCGTCCGACACGAGCTTTCCGCGTACGTCCGTCACGGTCCGGTTCACGGCGACGAAAGCACGCCCGGCGGTCTGGTCCACGGTCGAAGCGACCTTCGCCTTCGCGTCCCCGATGATCGTCCGGGGGTGCACCCGCACCCCGATCTCGTCGAGCGTCTCGGCAAGCTGGTCGCGCCTGCGGATGATGTCCGCCTCGATCTCCGCAGGGGTCCTGGCATCCGACACCGCGCTGCCTCCGTCGTCGTATGTTTCGTGGTCTTTTGCTCGACAGTCTGTCAGCTTCGGACGCGTCGCACCCCACGGCGCCCCTATTACGCTCGATGTCGTACGCCCTACCCCCTACCGAGGAGACCTTGATGAGCGAGCGACTCCAGCCCGGCGACACTGCCCCCGCCTTCACCCTGCCCGACGCCGACGGCAACGACGTCTCGCTCGCGGACCACAAGGGCCGCAAGGTCATCGTCTACTTCTACCCCGCCGCGCTTACCCCCGGCTGCACCAAGCAGGCCTGCGACTTCACGGACAACCTCGAGGTGCTGGCGGGCGCGGGCTACGACGTCATCGGCGTCTCCCCGGACAAGCCGGAGAAGCTCGCGAAGTTCCGCGAGAAGGAAGACCTGAAGGTCACGCTGGTGGGCGACCCCTCGAAGGCCACGCTCGAGGCGTACGGCGCGTTCGGCGAGAAGAAGCTGTACGGCAAGACGGTGACGGGCGTGATCCGCTCGACAGTGTTCGTGGACGAGGAGGGCAGGGTCGAGCGCGCGATGTACAACGTGAAGGCGACCGGCCACGTAGCAAAGATCATCAAGGACCTTGCCATCTGACCGGGACCCTTTGCTCCTCCGGAACGGCTCGTACGGAAGTGGTGCGGGCCGTTCCGTATTTCGGACGTGACCATCCGATAACCGGTTCGTTACTCAGTGCGATGCCGCGAACATGCGGCCGGACTGGAGGGGGACGAACCATGCCAGCGAGCCCATACACCCGAGAGCGTCTCGGCGAGGCGGCCACGTCGTCGCGGACCATGTCCGAGGCCCTGATCAAACTCGGGATCGACCCAAGGAATCTGCCGCGACGCAAGTACGTGTCCGAGCGGATGAAGAAGCTGGACATCGACACCTCGCACTTCGAGCGTGAAGGAGCGCGGTGGACCAGGGAGATACTCGAATCCG
Source organism: Streptomyces sp. NPDC051219 (assembly GCF_040682335.1). Taxonomy (NCBI): domain Bacteria; kingdom Bacillati; phylum Actinomycetota; class Actinomycetes; order Kitasatosporales; family Streptomycetaceae; genus Streptomyces; species Streptomyces sp. NPDC051219. The sequence continues at coordinate 27,290 of NZ_JBFBAS010000014.1, read as the reverse complement.
TCGTTTCTGCGTCGACGAGCATGAATGAGGTCTTGCGGCGGCTCGGTGTTGAGCTCGTGGGCGGGCAACACACGCACATCAGCCGCAGGGTAAAGGCCTTCGGCATCGACACGTCGCACTTCGCCCGATACGGACACACGGAGAGCATGCGCGGCAAGCGACGCCGCCGGTCAGCCGAAGAGATCCTGGTGGAGGACGGCTCGGCGCATGCGCGCCGCGTACCGAGCGTGCAACTCAAGCGAGCGCTCCTCGGTCTCGGGGTCGTGGATCGCTGCGCTCAGTGCGGCATCGAGGCGACATGGCGTGGGCAGCCCCTCCCGCTGGAGGTGGATCACATCGACGGCAACTGGCGCAACAACCGCGCCGGGAACCTCCGTCTCCTCTGCCCCAACTGCCATTCCACCACCGACACTTACCGCGGTCGTGGCAAAGGGCGACGAGCCACCGCAAGCCGTCTCTCACGCCTCGGAGTTGACGGCTCGTGAGCGAGACGCAGCGGTACACACGCGAGCGGCTGGTGGAGGCCGCGGAGAAATGTGGAGACATCGACGAAGTCATCGTGTACCTGGGGGCGCGTCCCTACAGCCACCTACGCAGGTACCTGTTACGACGCTTCGAGCACTTCGACATCGACACCTCGCACTTCCGCCGCCGCGATGGCCACACAGTGAGAAGTCGCCCCGAAGCGGGCGTGCTGCGCGAATCCGTCGGCAAATCCCTCTCCATAGCCGACGCTCTTCGACGGCTCGGCCAGCCGGACAATGGCCGCCAACGCGCTCTGTTGCGCCAGTGGACAGCGGACTACGGAATTTCGACATCGCACTTCCTGGGGCAGGCTCACAAGCTCGGGAAGCCAGGCACGACGCCGACGAAGAAACCGGAGGATGTGCTCGTCAAGCACACCGGCGGGCAGCGCACCAGGACGGTGCAACTCCGCCGGGCGCTCCGGGAGACCGGCGTTCCTGAGCGATGCGCGGAATGCGGCACCGAGCCCCTGTGGCAGGGCAGACCCATGACTCTTGAGGTCGACCACATCAACGGTGACTGGAGCGACGACCGTCGGGAGAACCTCCGGCTGCTGTGTCCCAACTGCCACGCCATAACCAGCACCTGGTGCCGAGGAGGCAGCCGCCGGAGCGCACGCTGACAGGACAGTCGAACCACCCCAGCCGCCTGCCCGGTACGATGGCAGGCGGCTAGCGGCGGTGGCGCAACGGCGACGCAGCAGACTTAGGATCTGTGGCCCGTGAAACGGCTTGAGGGTTCGAATCCCTTCCGCCGCACGTCAGCGGCCTGCGAATCGAAGGATGATACGCAGGCCGCTTTTCTCAGCCCAGCAGCTCCCGCAGCACCGGCACCAGCGCCCGGAACGCCGTGCCCCGGTGGCTGATCGCGTTCTTCTCCTTCGGCGAGAGCTCCGCGCACGTGCGCGTGTGGCCCTCCGGTTGCAGGATCGGGTCGTAGCCGAAGCCTCCCGTGCCCGCCGGAGTGTGGCGGAGCGTGCCCTGGAGGCGGCCCTCCACCACCCTTTCCGTACCGTCCGGCAGGGCGAGGGCCGCCGCGCAGGCGAAGTGGGCGCCCCGCTGGGCGTCGTCGATGTCGGACAGCTGGGCCAGCAGGAGCCGGAGGTTCGCGCTGTCGTCGCCGTGCCGCCCCGCCCAGCGGGCGGAGAAGATGCCGGGAGCACCGTTCAGTACGTCGACGCAGAGGCCGGAGTCGTCCGCGACGGCGGGCAGGCCGGTGGCCTGGGCGAGGGCGTGCGCCTTGAGGAGGGCGTTCTCCGCGAAGGTGACGCCGGTTTCCTTGACGTCGGGGATTTCGGGGTAAGCGTCCGCGCCGACCAGCTCGAGGGGCAGGCCGGCGGCGGACAGGATGGCGTGGAGCTCGGTGACTTTGCCCGCGTTGCGGGTGGCGAGAATCAGGCGGGTCATGCCACCGATTATCGGGGGCGCGTCAGGGCGAGCAGACCTTGGTGAGTTCGGAGGCCGCGTTCGTGACCGGGGTGATGTCCGGGGTGGCGTCGCCGCTCTCGATGGATTCGCGGACGTTCTTCACGCCGCTGGTCAGGTCGTCGACGGCCTTGCCGACGTCGGCGTTGTCGGTCTTGTCGCCGATGTCGTTGAGGTTCTTCTCGATCTGGTCGAGAGCTTCCTGGGCCTCCTGCGGACTGTTGCCGGCGTTGGAGACGGCCTGCTGGAGGTCGTTGACGCTGTCACTGATGGCGACGGCGGTCTGGGCGCAGTCGAATGCCTTGTCGATGGCGCTGCAGCCGATGGCGGTGGGAATGGCGATGAGTACGGCGGCGGCTGCGAGTGCGGCGTTACGTCGGCGGCGCGAGGCCATGGAACGGTCCCTCCCCAGGTGCGGGCTGTGCGGACGGGCGCACGGTTCGGCCCGTGCGCCCGTGTGTGTGATGACGCAGGTGGCGGCGTCTTCGGTTGCTTCTTTACTGGCCGAGCGCGGTGGCCTGCACGGCTCGGAGGTCGGCGCAGCCGCCGGCGGCGAGGTCGAGGAGGGCATTGAGCTCCTTGCGGTCGAAGGGTTCGCCTTCGGCGGTGCCCTGGACTTCGACGAAGCGGCCGTCGCCGGTGCAGACGACGTTCATGTCGGTTTCGGCGCGGACGTCTTCCTCGTAGCAGAGGTCGAGGAGGGGTTCGCCGTCGACGATGCCGACGCTGACCGCGGCGACGGTTCCGGTGAGGGGCTTGCGGCCGGCCTTGATGAGTTTCTTGCCCTGGCCCCAGGTGATGGCGTCGGCGAGGGCGACGTAGGCACCGGTGATGGCGGCGGTGCGGGTGCCGCCGTCTGCCTGGAGGACGTCGCAGTCGAGGACGATGGTGTTCTCGCCGAGGGCCTTGTAGTCGATGACGGCGCGGAGCGAGCGGCCGATGAGGCGGGAGATCTCGTGGGTGCGGCCGCCGATCTTGCCGCGTACGGATTCGCGGTCGCCGCGGGTGTTGGTGGAGCGGGGCAGCATCGAGTACTCGGAGGTGACCCACCCTTCGCCGCTGCCCTTGCGCCAGCGGGGAACGCCTTCAGTGAAGGAGGCGGTGCAGAAGACTTTGGTGTCGCCGAAGGAGATGAGTACGGAGCCCTCGGCGTGCTTGCTCCATCCGCGTTCGATGGTGACGGGGCGGAGCTGGTCGGGGGTGCGGCCGTCGATGCGAGACATGGTCCCGAGCCTATCGGCTGGCGCGCGAGGGCCCCGTTCCGGTGCCGTGGGGGCGGCCGGACCGGGGTCTTCGTCGTGTGCGGGGGGTGCGTGAGCGGGTGTCAGCTCACATCATGTCTTCGATGTCGGCGGCGATGGGGTCGGCGTCGGTGCCGATGACGACCTGGATCGCGGTGCCCATTTTGACGACGCCGTGGGCGCCGGCGGCCTTCAGCGCGGCCTCGTCGACGAGGGAGGGGTCGACGACTTCGGTGCGGAGGCGGGTGATGCAGCCCTCGACCTCTTCGATGTTGTCGAGCCCGCCGAGCCCGGCGACGATCTTCTCAGCCTTGGTGGCCATGTTCTTCTCCCTGCTTTTCAAAGAGCGCTGTCTCGGCCCAGCGTTGGTCCGCTTCGTCACGGTAACGCACGGTTGGCCCATCTTCACGAGCGGGCATCGGGCTTCTGTCGAATGATGACGATCACCGGTTGCCCGCCCTCCGGCCGGATTCCGGGACCGCATCGCAACTGGTCTACACCAGTGTGGGGCAACTGCCAAACCTGCCTGTTCCGGGAGGCCGCGGATGAGCGCGTACAGCAAGGCGGCAGCGCCACCGAGGAAGCCGTGGCACGGGCTGTTCCAGGGGCTCCAGAAGATGGGCCGCAGCCTGCAGCTGCCGATCGCCGTCCTCCCGGCGGCGGGCATCCTCAACCGGCTCGGACAGCCGGACGTGTTCGGCGCGAAGGGTCTCGGCTGGGACAACGTCGCCAAGGTCATGGACGGAGCCGGCGGCGCGCTGCTCGACGGGGAACTCGGCCTGCCCATGCTGTTCTGCATCGGCGTCGCCATCGGCATGGCCAAGAAGGCGGACGGGTCCACGGCGCTCGCGGCCGTGGTGGGATTCCTGGTCTATCTCAACGTGCTGCGCCAGTTCCCGAAGGACTGCGAAGTCGGGTCGACCGTGGTGGAGACGGGGTGCCAGGGACTGGACAAGTCGGTGACGGCATTCACCTACCAGAACCCCGGCGTCTTCGGCGGCATCGTCATGGGTCTGCTCACCGCATGGCTCTGGCAGCGCTACCACCGGACCAAGCTGGTCGACTGGCTGGGGTTCTTCAACGGCCGCCGCCTGGTCCCGATCATCATGTCCTTCGTGGCCATCGCCTTCGCGGTCCTCTGCCTATGGGTCTGGTCGCCGGTCGGCGGCGCGCTCGAGAGCTTCAGCGACTGGCTGGTAAGCCTGGGCGCCTGGGGTTCGGGCATCTTCGGTCTGGCGAACCGGGCCCTGCTCGTCATCGGCCTCCACCAGTTCCTGAACGTGCCCATCTGGTTCCAGTTCGGGGAGTACACCGAGCCGGACGGCACCGTCGTGCACGGCGACATCAACCGGTTCCTGGCGGGCGACCCCACGGCCGGTCAGTTCACCACCGGCTTCTTCCCCATCATGATGTTCGCCCTGCCTGCCGCCGCGCTGGCGATGTACCACTGCGCGAAGCCACACCGCCGGAAGGCGGTCGGCGGCATGATGCTGTCGGTCGCCCTGACCTCTTTCGTCACCGGCATCACCGAGCCGATCGAGTACTCGTTCCTCTTCATCGCTCCGCTGTTGTACGCGATCCACGCGGTGCTGACCGGTGTGTCGATGGCCGTCAGCTGGGAGCTCGGCGCGAAGGACGGCTTCAGCTTCTCGGCGGGCCTGATCGACTTTGTCATCAACTGGAGCCTGGCGACGAAACCCTGGATGCTGATCGTGATCGGTCTCGGTTTCGCGGTGATCTACTACGTGATCTTCCGCTTCGCGATCACCAGGTTCAATCTGCCCACCCCCGGGCGCGAGCCGGACGACGAGGAGGCGGAGGCCGAACGGGACATCACGAAGCCGTAGCCGTTCGAGGCACCATCCGCACCACGCCCGGGCTCGCCCCTCACGCTGCCCGTGCCCACCCTTCACGCCGCCCGCGCAGGCCCCCGGACCGCATAGCCCGGGGGCCTTTGTCGCGTATGCCCGAATGTGGTCTGGACCACTGGAACTGAGGGTTCCTTATCCGTCCTTCACCATGCTAGAACAGGTCTACACCACCGAGTGGTGTAGACCACCTGGATGCTGCCGCCCCGCCTTCATGCCCCCTGGCAGCACCCCGGCCCATGGAGGAAGACATGAGTACGGCCACCGCTACGGCGGCACCCGCGAAGAAGCGGGGCTCCGGGCTGTTCCAAAATCTGCAGAAGATCGGCCGCAGCCTGCAGCTGCCCATCGCAGTCCTGCCGGCCGCCGGCATTCTGCTCCGCCTCGGCCAGGACGATGTCTTCGGCAAGGAGGGGCTCGGCTGGAACAAGGTCGCCGCCGTGTTCATGACGGCCGGTGACGCCGTGTTCACGAACCTGCCGCTCCTGTTCTGCATAGGCATCGCCATCGGCTTCGCCAAGAAGGCGGACGGCTCCACGGCACTCGCCGCACTCGTCGGCTTCCTGGTCTACCAGAACGTCCTGACCGCGTTCCCGGTCACCGAGGCCAAGGTCCAGAAGGGCGCCGACGTAGCGGCGACCTACAACGACCCCAAGGTGTTCGGCGGCATCATCATGGGCCTGCTGGCCGCCGTGATCTGGCAGCGCTACCACCGCACCAAGCTGGTGGACTGGCTCGGCTTCTTCAACGGCCGTCGCCTGGTCCCGATCCTCATGGCCTTCGTCGGCACCGCGATGGGTGTCCTCTTCGGCCTGGTCTGGGCGCCCGTCGGCAACGTCATCACCGGCTTCGGCGAATGGATGACCGGCCTGGGCGCCGTGGGCGCCGGCATCTTCGGCGTTATCAACCGCGCGCTGCTGCCCGTCGGCATGCACCAGTTCGTCAACACCGTCGCCTGGCAGGAGATCGGCTCCTTCAAGGACTCCGCCGGCGCGATGTGGCACGGCGACCTGCCGCGCTTCTTCCACGGTGACCCCACCGCCGGCCAGTTCATGTCCGGCTTCTTCCCGATCATGATGTTCGCGCTGCCGGCCGCCGCCCTCGCGATCGCCCACTGCGCCCGCCCCGAGCGCCGCAAGGCCGTGCTCGGCATGATGATGTCGCTCGCGCTGACGTCCTTCGTCACCGGCATCACCGAGCCGATCGAGTTCGCGTTCATGTTCATCGCGCCGGTCCTGTACGCCATCCACGCGGTGCTCACCGCCATCTCTATGGCGGTGACGTGGGCGCTGGGGGTGCACCACGGCTTCAGCTTCTCGGCCGGTGCGATCGACTACTTCCTGAACTGGAACCTCGCGACCAAGCCCTGGATGATCATCCCGATCGGCCTCGCGTTCGCGGCGATCTACTACATCGTCTTCCGCTTCGCGATCGTCAAGTACGACCTCCCCACCCCGGGCCGCGAGCCCGAGGAGGAGGTCGAGGACCTCACCAAGGCGTGATCGCCCACCCGGGCCGAGCCCGGACGCACCACCGAAGCCTCCACCCTTCCGTACGAGGGGTGGAGGCTTCGGCGTACCGGGCGTACATGACGAACCGGGCGCACATCACAAACCGGCTTCAGATCAGATACGTCGCCCCGGCGCTGGCCAGCTCGGCCGGGCCGTCGTACGCCGCCCGCGCGTCGGCGAGGTTCCGCCGGGCGTTTGTCCACGGCGGGATGTGCGTGAGTACGAGTCGGCCGACGTTCGCCCGCCGGGCCTGCTCACCGGCCTCGCGGCCGTTGAGGTGCAGGCCGGGGATGTCTTCCTTGCCGTGCGTGAAGGACGCCTCGCACAGGAAGAGGTCCGCACCGGCCGCGAGTTCGTTCAGCGCCTCGCTGACCCCGGTGTCGCCGGAGTACGTGAGGGACTTGCCGTCGTGCTCGATCCGGATGCCGTACGCCTCGACCGGGTGCAGGACCCTCTCCGTACGGACCTGGAAGGGCCCGAGGACGAAGGAGCCGGGCTTCAGGGTGCGGAAGTCGAAGACCTCGCTCATGGACTTCTCGTCGGGCACGTCCTCGTATGCCGTGGTCAACCGCTGCTCGGTGCCTTCCGGGCCGTATACGGGCAGTGCGTCGCAGCGCCCGCCCTCGTGGCGGTAGTAGCGGGCCACGAAGTACGCGCACATGTCGATGCAGTGGTCCGCGTGCAGGTGGCTGAGGAAGACGGCGTCGAGGTCGTAGAGACCGATGTGGCGCTGCAGCTCGCCGAGGGCGCCGTTGCCCATGTCGAGGAGCAGCCGGAAGCCGTCGGCCTCGACGAGGTAGCTCGAGCAGGCCGAATCCGCGGACGGGAACGAACCCGAGCAACCGACGACGGTGAGCTTCATGGAGCAGGAACCTCCGTAAACGAGGCGCGCGGCAAGGGTCGTGCGGTGCGTCGAGCGTAAGGCGCGAAAGGTCCGGTCGCTCCTCCACAGCCGACCGTTGTGGGCGAACTCACCTGCTCTGTCACCGGTTCGGGCGGCCGTCGCGCCGTGCGGCGCGGGCGCCGGTACCTTCGGGGCATGGATACGTCCTGGTGGCCCGCGCTGGCCGCGGCGGTCGTGCTGGCCCTGGTCGCGGCGCTCGCGGGTCTGCGCCGGCCCGGTGGACGGACCCGGCCGCCCGGGCGTCCGAGCGGTCCGGGCGGTCCGGAACGGGCTCCGCAGCGAAAGCCGCGGCACGATCCCCGGCCGGGCGAGATCTGGTGGGCGAGTGTGCCGTACGAGGACGGGCCGGGGGCGAAGGACCGGCCGTGCCTCGTGCTGTCGGTGCACGGCGGGTCCACCCGTGTCGCGAAGATCACCAGCAGGTATCACGACGAACGGCCGGGCGTCATCGCGTTGCCGCCGGGGGTGGTGGGCGATCCTCAGGGGCGTCCGAGCTTCCTCGAGACGGGGGAGCTGCGGGACGTTCCGCTGTGGGAGTTCAGACGCAGGGTCGGTCCGGTGGACCCCACCTTGTGGGACCAGGTACGGCACCTGGCGGGGTGAGGGGCGCGTCGCCGCCCCACGCCGCCGGTGCCGTTGCCGTTGCCGGTGCCATGGCCCCTGCCGGTGCCGGTGCCCGGCGCGTTACGCCCAGAGCTGGCCCTGGAGCGTCTCGATGGCCTCTTCGGTCGTGGCAGCGGTGTAGACGCCCGTCGACAGGTACTTCCAGCCGCCGTCCGCCACGACGAACACGATGTCCGCGGACTCGCCCGCCTTCACGGCCTTCCTGCCGACGCCGATCGCCGCGTGCAGGGCGGCTCCGGTGGACACGCCCGCGAAGATGCCCTCCTGCTGAAGGAGCTCCCGGGTGCGGGTCACCGCGTCCGCGGAACCGACCGAGAAGCGGGTGGTCAGCACGGAGGCGTCGTACAGCTCGGGGACGAAGCCCTCGTCCAGGTTGCGCAGGCCGTAGACGAGGTCGTCGTACCGCGGCTCCGCGGCGACGATCTTGATGTCGGGCTTCTGCTCGCGCAGGAAGCGGCCGACTCCCATGAGGGTGCCCGTAGTGCCCAGACCCGCCACGAAGTGAGTGACGGAGGGCAGGTCGGCAAGGATCTCCGGGCCGGTGGTCGCGTAGTGCGCGCCCGCATTGTCCGGGTTTCCGTACTGGTAGAGCATCACCCAGCTGGGGTTCTCCGCCGCCAGCTCCTTCGCCACCCGGACCGCGGTGTTGGAGCCGCCCGCGGCCGGGGACGAGATGATCTCCGCGCCCCACATGGCGAGCAGGTCCCGGCGCTCCCGGGAGGTGTTCTCCGGCATCACGCACACGATGCGGTAGCCCTTGAGCTTGGCCGCCATGGCCAGCGAGATGCCGGTGTTGCCGGAGGTCGGCTCGAGGATGGTGCAGCCCGGTGTCAGCCGGCCGTCCTTCTCCGCCTGCTCGACCATGTGGAGCGCGGGGCGGTCCTTGATCGAGCCGGTCGGGTTGCGGTCCTCCAGCTTGGCCCAGATACGGACGTCGTCCGACGGTGACAGACGTGGGAGGCGCACCAGCGGGGTGTTGCCGACCGCCGCCAGGGGGGAGTCGTAGCGCATCAGACCATGCCGCCGGCCACGGCCGGGAGAATCGTCACGCTGTCGCCGTCGGCGAGCTTCGTGGAGATGCCGTCGAGGAAGCGGACGTCCTCGTCGTTGAGGTAGACGTTCACGAAGCGGCGCAGCTGGTCGCCGTCGACGATGCGCTCCCTGATACCGGCGTGACGCGTCTCCAGGTCCGCGAGGAGGTCGGCGAGGGTCTCGCCGTTGCCCTCGACGGCCTTGGCGCCGTCGGTGTAGGTGCGGAGGATGGTCGGGATGCGGACCTCGATGGCCATGGCGTGGGCTCCTGTCGGAAGCGGAGGTGGCGTGCGGGGGCGCGGCGTTCCGCGCAGGTTCGGGCTGCGTGCTGGGTGCTGAATGCGCGGGGGCCGCGGCTCAGGCCGTACGCGGACAGATGGCGCTGGCCAGTCGGCACAGGTCGACGTGCAGCCGCGCGGCTCCACATCCGAAGGCTCCCAGGAAGAGAGTGGAGGCGGAGCGCAGCGAAGCGAGCAGCGGGGTGCTCGGCGTCTTGTCGCTCACGTCGTGGGAAACCATGGGGTCATCGTATCGATTCCTTGTCCGGGTCCCGGAATGTGATCTCGCATCGTGGACGAGATCTGTTCGCCAGGTGGACGGGGGCGTGTGGAGGCGGTCGGAGCGCCAGTGGCGGGGTGGGTTCCGGCCCCGCCAGTCGCACCGCGACGACCGGTTCCTACGTCATCACATTCCGCGCGGACACGATTCAGCGGGTGCCGGTGAGGCCGGTGCCGCTCAGCCCACATGGCCACTATTCACGTGGCTCTCCGCCATGCAGGAACCGGGCGGCCGGCCGCGAAAGGGATCAGTGACCAGAAGCCCAGGTGATCCATCGAAGCACCGCCGCGAACGTCGTGCCGTCGAGCTCGCTGAGGACCCCGATGGCGGCCACGTCGCCGGCGAGGGGTGCCACGCCCTTCGCCGTCAGGGCGGCGTGCAGGTCCAGGCGGCGCCTGTCACTGGCGGCCATGGGACAGGGCAGCCGCTGCGCGGGGTCGGGTGCGGGCAGGACGTGGTCGTCGGCATCGTCCGGCCCGGTCGCGTCGCTGTGCCAGTCCAACTCTTCTGCGCCCGGGAAGCGGTACGGGTCGAGCTGGGGCGCCATGAGTGGAAGTGAAGAAACCTGCCAAGCGTCCATGAGGCCTCCTGTGCTGAGTAACTGGCCGTCAGGAGGTTCGCCGGGCCGTGTCCAGTTGCACTCCTCGGCACATACCACTCGAATGCCTTCATAAGCATCTCGTCACCACGCAGCGCACGGCCCCTGCCGCGGTTCCGTCGACAGGACCAGGAGCCACCGACCTGACCATGTGCGACACGCCCCTGAGGGAGCAATGGAACCTGCGGCCTGTCCGGCCGGGTCACCCTGCGCGGGAGACACACAAGAAGGCGGGACGCGTCGTGAGGGATTCCGGGACCGACTACGGGGCGGTCTTCCAGGCGCTGCCGGGGCCGGTGGCACTGCTCACCACTGACCTGGTGTACGTGGATACGAATGAGGCGTTTCTGCAGATGTCGGGGCGCACGCGGGACCAGGTGGTCGGCCGGTACCTGTTCGACGTCTTCCCCAACAACCCCAACGACCCCACCGCGACCGGCATGCGGAACCTGGAGGCGTCGCTGCGGAGGGTGGCGGCCACCGGAAAGCGCGACACCATGGCGCTGCAGCGCTACGACGTCGAGCGGCCCGACCGGCCCGGCGAGTGGGAGGAACGGTACTGGAGCCCGGTCAACGCGCCCGTCTTCGGCCCGGACGGGCGCGTGGCGCTTCTGCTGCACCGGGTGGAGGAGGTCACCGAGCTGATCCGCGCCCGCTCCGGCCGGAATGGCGGGGACCGGGCCAGGGTGCTGGAGGCCGATCTGTACACCCGTGCCCGGGAACTGCAGGAGGTCAACGAGCGGCTGCGGCATGCCCATGCCCGCGAACGTGAGGTCGCGCTGTCCCTGCAGGCAGCGATGCTGCCTGCCCCCGTTCCCGTCGGCCGCGGCCGGGCGGCTGTGCGCTACCGGCCCGCCGGCGGCGCTCTGAACGTGTGCGGCGACTGGTACGACCTGGCCGAACTGCCCGGGAACCGGATCGCGGTGGCGGTGGGCGACGTCGTCGGCCACGGCCTGGCCGCGGCCGGCGTGATGGGCCAGCTCCGCAGCGCACTCAGCGCCGCCGTACGCGTGGCCGACGGCCCCGCGGCCGCCCTCGACGCACTTGGCCTGTACGCCCGCTCCGTCGACGGTGCCGAGTCCACGACCGCGGTACAGGTGGTCGTCGACTGTGACGGCCATTCCCTCTCCTACAGCAGCGCCGGCCATCCCCCGCCCGCCCTGCTCCACACCGACGGCACCGTCGCGTTTCTGGACCAGGCCACCGACCCCCCGCTCGGCGCCCGCCCCGAGCACACCGCCAGACCCCAAGCCGGAACCGCCTTCACAGAGGGCGCCACCCTGGTCCTCTACACCGACGGACTGATCGAACGCCGCCGCGAAGACATCGACACCGGTCTTCGCCGGCTCGCCGACTGCCTCGCGCACCACGGGCCTGCGGACGCCGACACCCTCGCCGACACCGTGCTGGCCGAGCTGATCCCTCCGGGCGGCAACACCGACGACATCGCCCTGGTCGTCGTCCGCCTTTGACCTGGGCCCCGCCGTAAGGGAACCGCCGGGCCCTGCGGCTTCTGGGTACGTGGCGTGCCTGTTGATCACCGAGCCCGATGAGACGACTGTTCGCGGAAGCCGCCGCGCTGAGCCGGTGGTGCCGCTCTGCCATCGATGGCAGATCGTGTGCCGGGACCCGGACCTCCGGGTCGACGAACAGATCGCCCAGGTTCTCGATCGGCTCCGGCCTCACGCCGCGCCTCGCCGAACTCGCCGCGGCGGCCGTCAGTACGTCTCGACGATCTTGACGTCCTCCTCCGTGATCACGCCGTCCACGATGCGGAACGAGCGGAACTGGAAGGGCCCGGCGTCGTCCGCGTCGGCGGTGGACACCAGCACGTAGTGGGCGCCCGGCTCGTTGGCGTACGAGATGTCGGTACGGGACGGGTACGCCTCGGTCGCGGTGTGGGAGTGGTAGATGACCACGGGCTCCTCGTCCCGGTCGTCCATCTCCCGGTAGAGCTTGAGGAGATCGGCGGAGTCGAACTCGTAGAACGTCGGCGAGCGGGCGGCGTTCAGCATCGGGATGAACCGCTCGGGCCGCCCGGTGCCCGCGGGGCCGGCGACCACACCGCACGCTTCGTCGGGGTGGTCCTCACGGGCGTGGGCGACGATGGCGTCGTGCAGGGCCTGGGTGATGGTGAGCATGGGCACGAGGATAAGCAGATGGCCCCCGGGTCTGAGATCCGGAGGCCATCTGCTGAGACGGGCCCTTGCAGAGCCGCTTCGAAGCGTTGTCGCGACGGTGCTTCGCCGCGCCACCTGGCCGCGCTACGTAGCCGCGCTACGTGGCCGCCTACTTCGAGACGGACTCGTACTGCGGCGTGCGGTCCGCGATCTGCGGGTTGCGCCTCTTCAGGATCGCCCAGCCGACGCCCAGGCCGACGGCCCAGACCGCCGCCACGTACAGGCAGACGCGGGCGTCCTTGTCGTACGCGATCATGCCGGTCACGAAGACGAGGAAGAGCAGCGCGACCCAGCTGAACTTCGCGCCGCCCGGCGCGGGGAAGGACGAGGCCGGGAGCCGGCCGGCGTCGACCGCCCGGCGGTAACGGATGTGGCTGACCAGGATCATCATCCAGGTCCAGATGCCGGCCGCGGTGGCCACCGAGACGACGTACCCGAAGGCCTTCTCCGGAACGATGTAGTTGAGGATCACGCCGATGCCCATGAGGGCGACGGAGACGGCGATGCCGATCGCCGGGGTCCTGCGGGCGTTGAGCCGGCCGAAGACCTTGGGCGCCTCGCTGTTGGCGGCGAGGTCGCGCAGCATGCGGCCGGTGGAGTACATGCCCGAGTTGCAGGACGACAGCGCAGCGGTCAGCACCACGAAGTTGACGATGCCGGCGGCGAGCGGAATGCCGATCTTCTCGAAGGCGTGGACGAAGGGGCTCTGGCCCGCCGAGAACTCGGTCCACTTGACCACGGAGAGGATGACGAGCAGCGCGCCGACGTAGAAGACGATGATGCGCCAGGGCAGCGTGTTGATGGCCTTGGGGAGCGTCTTCTCCGGGTTCTCGGACTCGCCCGCCGTGACGCCGACGAGCTCGACGGCGAGGTAGGCGAACATGACGCCCTGCAGGGTCATCAGGCTGGAGCCGATGCCGTTCGGGAAGATGCCGTCGTGCGCCCAGAGGTTGGAGGCGGCGGCCGTGTCACCGGCGTCGGAGAAGCCGAGCGTGAGGACGCCGAGACCGATCACGATCATGCCGATGATCGCGGTGACCTTGACCATCGAGAACCAGAACTCGACCTCACCGAAGATCTTGACCGAGATCAGGTTGACGCCGAAGAGCACCACCAGGAAGACCAGGGCGCTGACCCACTGCGGGATTTCGGGGAACCAGAAGTGCACGTAGATGGCGGCGGCGGTCAGCTCGGCCATGCCGGTGACGACCCACATGAGCCAGTACGTCCAGCCGGTCACGAAGCCGAAGAACGGACTGAGGAACTCCCGGGCGTACTCCGCGAAGGAGCCCGAGACCGGCCGGTAGAGGAGCAGCTCGCCGAGCGCCCTCATGATGAAGAAGATCACGACGCCCGCGAGGGCGTACATGAGGATGATGCTCGGTCCGGCCTTGGCGATATTGGCCCCGGCCCCCATGAAGAGACCGACGCCGATGGCGCCGCCGATCGCGATCATCTGGACCTGGCGGCTGCCGAGTCCGCGCTCGTATCCCTCTTCGGGAGTGCCGCCCGCGGCCTCATTGCCGTCGTGATGCTTGTCGACCTGCAGTGAGGTCATGGTGGTGCGCCCTTTCTCCATGCCGATCCGCGCCCGACTGGCGACGGATCGGGTCCTCGATCCCCCCGGATGTGGATGGAGTTGCATGCCGGCGGTCAGCCGGCCCAAGCGCCCCTGCGGGACATGGGTGGCGTCCCGTCAGCGGTCGTGAAGATTTATCACGCTCGCAACACTGATCCACGAGGACAGATGTGGTGCACACCACAGGAAGAAGCGGACAAAAGTCCCAAGATGCAACAAAAGAAGCGATCACGGTGACATGATCGTTATCCGGATTTGAGCGTCCGTTGAGCGAACACGTTGATCGAAATGTCCTGACAAGTCAGGCCATTCGCGATTCAGGGGAGCAGAGTTTCGACCAGGGTTTCCTGAAGACCGCCGAGCCAGAGGTACGCCATCACCATCGGCTTGCGCGGATCGTCGTCCGGCAGCCGGTACAGCTCCCCGCTCTCGTCCTCGTCGGTGACCTCCAGGCGGGCGCCGATCGCCAGCCGCAGATCGTTCAGCGCGCCGAGCCACTGCCGCGAGTCGTCCTCGGTCAGTTCCAGTACGGCTCCGCCGTCGCCGCCCGCGGTGAGCGAGTCCAGCTTGTGGACCATCGCGAGGGCGTCGTCGCGCTTGCGGGCGCGCAGATCGTTCTCCGTGAAGCGGCGGAACTCGGCGGAGCGTGCGCGCAGCTCCTCGTCCAGACCTTCACCCGGGGAGTCGGCCGAGGCGGCGGGGCCGGCCACGTCGGGCCCGCCGTACGCGTCGGGGAAGAGACGGGCCAGCGCCGGGTCGGAAGGAGGTTCGCTCGGGCCTTCGGCGAAGAGTGCGGCGAGCGGGTCCGCGCCCTCGGCGAGTGCGTCCCCGGGGCCGATCAGTTCGAGCAGTTGTACGGCGAGGGAGCGCAGGATCGAGATCTCCACCTCGTCCAGGGCCACGGCCGCGCCGCCGCCCTTCAGCGGCACGAAGGTGCCGGGGTGTGCCGCCATCAGCCGCGGTCCTGCGAGAGGGTCGCCCAGAGGCCGTACCCGTGCATAGCCTGCACGTCGCGCTCCATCTCTTCGCGGGAACCGCTCGAGACGATCGCCCGGCCCTTGTGGTGGACGTCCAGCATGAGTTTGTGCGCCTTGTCCTTGGAGTAGCCGAAGTAGGCCTGGAAAACGTAGGTCACGTAGCTCATGAGGTTGACCGGGTCGTTGTGGACGAGTGTGACCCAGGGGACGTCCGGCTCGGGTACCGCAAAGGTCTCTTCGGCCGACTCGGTGCGTTCGATCTCTACGGGAGCAACACTCACTTGTCCCATGCTGCCACTGGGAGGGGCCCATCGCACAAACGGCTCGCACATCTCGTCAATCTGACGAGATGTGGAGTAGCATCCTCGTCATGAACACTGCGGACCTGTGCCTGCCGGTGGATGTTCCCTCGACAGCGCTCTTCACGGACCAGTACGAGCTCACGATGCTGCAGGCAGCCCTGAAGTCGGGTACCGCCGACCGTCGCTCCGTCTTCGAGGTCTTCACCCGCAGGCTGCCCGAGGGGCGCCGCTACGGGGTCGTCGCGGGCACCGGCCGGGTGCTGGACGCCGTGGAGAACTTCCGCTTCGACGGCCAGGTCCTGGACTTCCTGCGGGAGAAGGCGATCGTGGACGCGCCCACCCTGGAGTGGCTGTCGGGCTACCGGTTCAGCGGGGACATCTGGGGTTACCCGGAGGGCGAGGTGTACTTCCCCGGTTCGCCGGTCCTGCGGGTCGAGGGCACCTTCGGCGAGTGCGTCCTGCTGGAGACGGTGATCCTCTCCATCCTCAACCACGACTCGGCGATCGGGGCGGCGGCCTCGCGGATGTCCGTGGCCGCGGGCAGCCGGCCGCTCATCGAGATGGGCGCCCGGCGCACGCACGAGCTGGCGGCCGTCGCGGCCGCCCGTGCCGCGTACGTCGCCGGCTTCACCTCCACCTCCGACCTGGCGGCCGGTTTCCGGTACGGAATTCCCACCGTCGGCACCAGCGCGCACGCCTTCACCCTGCTCCACGACACCGAGCGGGACGCCTTCACCGCGCAGGTCGTCTCGCTGGGCAGCGGTACGACGCTGCTGGTGGACACCTACGACGTGGCCGAGGCGGTCCGTACGGCCGTGGAGGTCGCCGGTACGGATCTCGGCGCGGTGCGCATCGACTCCGGGGACCTGCTGCTGGTCGCCCACCGGGTGCGGCAGCAGCTCGACGAGCTGGGCGCGACCGGGACGAAGATCGTGGTGACCTCGGACCTCGACGAGTACGCGATCGCCTCACTGGCCGCGGCGCCGGTGGACGCGTACGGCGTGGGCACCCAGCTGGTCACCGGCAGCGGTCACCCCACCTGCTCGATGGTCTACAAACTGGTCGCCCGCGCGGAGTCGGCGGACCCCAGGGCCCCGCTGGTGCCGGTGGCGAAGAAGTCGCTGGGCGGGAAGACCTCGGTCGGCGGCCGCAAGTGGGCCGCCCGGCGGACCGACGCGGACGGCATCGCGGAGGCGGAGGTGATCGGCACCGGCCCGGTACCGGCCGAGCTGGCAGACCGGCAGCTGCTGGTGGAACTGGTCAAGGGCGGCGAGGCGGTCGCCCGGGAGCCGCTGGAGACTGCCCGGGACCGGCACGCGGCGGCCCTCGCGGGACTGCCGATGTCGGCGATACAGCTTTCCCGCGGCGAACCCGTCATCCCGACGGAGTACGCATGAAGCCCGGGTGACCGGGAAGGCAACGCAGGCGGTCGGCGGCCGCCGACCGCCCTCTCCCGCAAGCTCCTTGAAGCCTCTACGCTCGGTGGCACCGGCTCCCAGCGTGCCCGCCCCCACCGCATCCGCCGAAGTTTTCAGCCTAAGGAAGCCCGCCATGCACCGCGCCTTGATCGTCGTCGACGTTCAGAACGATTTCTGCGAGGGCGGCAGCCTCGCGGTCACGGGGGGTGCAGACGTCGCCGCGGCCATCACCGACCTGATCGGGCAGGCTCCCGCCGGCTACCGGCATGTCGTCGCCACCCGCGACCACCACATCGACCCGGGTGACCACTTCGCGGTGCCCCCGGCGATTCCGGACTTCGAGCGCTCGTGGCCGGTGCACTGCGTGGCCGGCACGGAGGGCGTCGGGTTCCACCCGAACTTCGCCCCGGCCGTCGCCTCCGGCGCGATCGCCGCGGTCTTCGACAAGGGCGCGTACGCGGCGGCGTACAGCGGCTTCGAGGGACTCGACGAGAACGGCACCACTCTGGCGGACTGGCTGCGCGCCCGCGAGGTCACCGAGGTGGACGTGGTCGGCATCGCGACCGACCACTGCGTCCGCGCCACGGCGCTGGACGCGGTCCGCGAGGGCTTCGCCACCCACGTCCTGCTGGACCTGACCGCGGGCGTCGCCGAACGCACGACGGAGCGGGCCCTGGAAGAGCTGCGTGAGGCGGGCGTGGAACTCTCCGGCAAGCCGGTGGTGTAGCTACTCCGGGCAAGCCGGTGATGCGAGGGCCCGGCCGGCAGCCGGTGGTGCGGGCCCTCAGCTGCGCAGCAGCGCCCGTATCGGATGCCAGAGCTCTTCAGCGTCCTGGGGGGCGGCCCGCCAGAGCAGGCCGTCCGGGTGGTGCAGAACCGCCGTGACCTCGTCCGGCGTGGGCGGTTCCGCGTTGCCGCGGAGGTAGACCGCGCGCAGGCCCAGATTGCGCAGCCGGGTCAGGGCGCGGGCACGGTTGGCCGCGTGGACCAGGACGCGCACCGGGCCGTCGCCGTCCGGGCCGGCCCCGGAGCCGCCGCCGTTGCATGCGGGCCGCGGAAGCGTGAGCGCGACCACCACACTGCCGTTCGGCAGCTTGCTGAAACCTCCACCGGCCATGCCCTTCGAGCTCCCCCGTGAGTCGTCCCTGTGGACTTGCTGTCAATAAGCGGTTCGTAGGACGCATCTAAACGCGAACGGCCGCCGCCCGCTAGAGGGCGACGGCCGATCGTGTGCTGACCTGCGATGTTGCAAATTACTTGGTCGACGGACCGACCTTGACGGTGATCGTCTGGCCGCTCAGCGGCTCCTTGACGATGGTGATCCGGGTGTTGGTGTCAGGAACCTGAACGCTTCCGGTCGGGTTCTCCGCGTACCAGTACGTCCCCTTACGGTCGTCGAAGACCGGGTTGCCGCGCTGCGCCTTCACACGCACCGGCTGGTCGGCCTTGTGCAGCGTGAAGCCGTCCGTGGTGTACCAGCTGAACGGCGCGTCGAAGGGCTGGATCTTGTTCCGCATCAGCGTGCCGTCCGCCCACTTCAGCGGCTTGGCGTGGGCGTCCACGGGCAGGATCAGGCCCTTGCCGGGATGGACACTGACGTTGTTGTCCTTCTGGGAGGTGTCCCACAGCCAGACCAGCAGACCGGTCTGGTACGGGTAGTGCTCGACCCAGTCGGGGCGGGTGCCGGTGAATCCGAAGTTGTACGGGCCGGCCTTCAGCGTCTTGTCGTACGAGACGTACTGGCGGTTCTCGGCCAGGTAGTACTGCGGGTACTCCTGCGTGAAGGACTCACCGATGCGCGAGAAGCCCTTCGCCGTCCAGCCGTTGTCGTCACCCTCGGCGCCGTCCGTGAAGAGCGGCGAGCCGTCGGCGGTGACGGTGATGGCGTCGGCGGTGAAGCCCTTGCCGCCCGCGCCGCCGTCCGTCTGGTAGCGGAAGCGGACGTCGATCTTCTTGCCCGCGTAGGCGTCCAGCGGGTAGACGAGCTTCTTCCAGGCGCCCGAGACATCGGTCAGGGCCGGGTTGTCGGCCGCGTCGCGCGGGAGCGCCTTGCCGTCGGCCGTACCGTCGACGGCCGTCCAGTTGGCGCCGCCGTCGGTGGAGACCTCGGTGTAGAGGTAGTCGTACTCGGCCTCGATGTCGTACCAGCCCTGAAGCTCCAGGGAGGCCTTGGACTTGCCGGTGAGGTCGACGGACCGGGTGAGCGTGTTCTTGAGGTCGTCACCCATGTTGCTCCACCACTGCTTGGAGCCCTCGGAGGGCTTCACGACAGTCGTGGTGACGGCCTTCTTCGGCAGCTCGACGACGAGCGCCTGCTTGTCCTTGGTGTTGTACGCGGAGACGCCCAGCTTGTGGGTCGACTTCGTCGCGGCCTTGGCCGTGCCGTAGTCGAGCCAGCCCAGCTGGAGCTTGTCCCAGGCGGTCATGTCGCCGGGCAGGTCACCGATGGAGTCCTTGCCGGTGCCGAGCCAGGAGCCCGCCGACATCAGGGACCAGAAACCGACCGAGTTCTCGGCGCCGCCCGTGGTGTCGTACAGGTCGGGCAGACCGAGGTCGTGGCCGTATTCGTGGGCGAAGACACCGAGGCCGCCGTTCTCGGGCTGCATGGTGTAGTCACCGACCCAGATGCCAGTGTCACCGATCTGGGTGCCGCCGGCCTTGTTGTTCTCGGGACCGGTCTTGCCCGCGTTGGTGCCGTACGCGTACCAGCGGTGCGCCCAGAGCGCGTTGGTCGCCTGAGCGCCGCCCCCCGCGGACTCGTCCTCGCCGGCGTGCACGATCTGGAAGTGGTCGATGTAGCCGTCGGCCTCGTTGAAGTTGCCGTCGGCGTCGAAGTCGTAGCGGTCCCACTGGTCGTACGTGGCGAGCTGCGCCTTGATCTGGGCGTCGGACTTGCCGGCCGCCTTCTGCGCCTCGGCCCAGGCCGTCACACCGTCGCGGACCGTGTCCCACACGTTGGCGCAGTTGGACTGGCCGCAGTAGTTGGAACCGTAACGGGCCTCGTTGTAGTCGACCTTGACCCAGTCGGCGACCTCGCCGTCGACCGAGTAACGGCCCGAGGAGGTCTTCTCGTAGTACGTCTTGAGCGAGTGCTTGCCCTTGCCCGTACCGAAGTAGAGCTCCTGGAAGTGCTCGCGGTTGTAGTCCTTCTGCCAGGCCGTGCTGTTGTCCTTGGCACGGTCCGGCTGGGCTATCTGGTTGCGCAGCGGGCCGGGCTCGCCGCCGAACTTCTTCACCGGCGGCTTGGGACCGTCGGGACCGTCCGGGTCGAACATCGTGGTGTCGTCGACCTTGTCGCCGAACTCCACGAGGATGGTGAAGATCTTGTCGGTCTTCTCACGGCCGAGCTCGACGTACTTGCGGTCGTCGAGCTTGACCACCTTCGACGCGCCGCGTTTCTGCACCTTCAGGTCGCCCGCGAGGACCTGCTCCAGCGCGGCTTCGCGCTGCTGCTCCTGCTGCCGGCTGAACGGGCCCTCGAGATCGTGCTCGACATGCCCCTTCTTCACGGAGGCCGGGTCGTGGCGGTCGGCCGCTGCGGCTCCCGTGGCCTTTTCGTCGGCCTGTGCCGTGGCGAACGTCGACGCGGTGGCGGCGCACGCAGCCATGGTGACGACCACGGCCGCAGCCTTGATCGCTCTCTTCTTAGTGGTCACTTGATGCTGTTCCCCTCCCGCGGCCGCAAGGGCACGGACCTAAGGGTGAGGGGTTCCGGCGCGGCGCGCGTCTCAAGTGACGACATTCGACCGGAGTTACGAGAGAAAAGACAGACCTTGACTTGAACAGACCAAGTGCACTATGTGGCGGACCAGTTCCGGAATCCGGACGTGGTCGGCAGTCGACGGGCATGGCCAACCGGCGCGCCCGTCCCGCCTGTTGGGACGGCGAATGACTCCGTGCGCCCCCTGTGCTCCGGCACCGTGGGTTAGGTCACGCTTACCGGCGGTTCCACTCGGGCATCCACCGTCGTAGAGTCGCTTGACGTGCGACCGAGTTGAGCAGACTGCCCATTCGCCATTCGTTGCCCTCGAGGACGGATCAAGCCATGCCGCGTCCGACTGCCGCACAGCTCGCTTACGGTTCGGCCACCGTCATCGCCTCCACCATCGCCATGCTGCTGCTCTCGCAGACGAGCACAGGCCCCGGGGTCGCGGTCATCTCGGCGGCGGCTCTCGCACTCGGGGTCCTCGTCGCCATCCTGGTGCCCGCCCCGAAAAAGACGGCACGCGCGGCTCGTTCGAACCGCGCGTTTGCACCGACTGGCGCGTCTGCCGCGCGGATACCGGAACCGCGCGCGCACGCCTCGGCCCCTTCCCGGGTGAGCGAGCACTCCCTGCACCGCTGACGCCGGCTCCAGGGGTGAGCCTAGGCCGCGGTGACCACCACCGTCTTGCCCGCCTTGTCGTGCAGGCCCTGTTTGTATGGCTTGTCCACAAGGATGGTGATGGCGAGCACGATCTCCCAGATGCACGGGCAGCACAGCAGTGCGGGCAGCCACAGCACCGTGGCGCGCATCAGTGAGGCGTTGGTGTCAGGGTTGCTGCCGTCGTTGAGCATCGCCACGCGAAGCTTGAGCAGCTTCTTGCCGACGGTCTGCCCCGAGGACTTCACCATCAGGGTGTCGTAGCCGATGAAGGCCACGATCGCGATCAGCGTCCAGAGCAGTCCGCTGCCGCTGTAGGACTCGACGAACACGTCCGAGGCGTCCTCGTCCCTGTCGACCGCGAAGCGGTTGCCGAAGGGGAGCTGGATCAGGGCCAGCGGCACGGCGATGATGAGCGCGTCGATGATGCGGGCCACCAGCCGCTTGCCGAAGTCGGCGAGCGGCGGCATCCCGGAGAGCGGATCGGGCGGGCCGTACCCTCCCCCACCGCCGTAGGGGTCGTACGGCGGGGGCGGCACGGCACCACCGCCGCCGTAGGGATCCCCAGGACCGCCCCCCGGAGGCCGGTCGTACGGGGAACCGCCTGCCGGGGGCGGCTGGTCGGGCGGCGGCTTCTTGAGGAACGGGTCGTCCTCGGGCGGCTGGCCGGGCGGCGGGTCGGTACTCATGGCCGTAGTCGACCGCGCCCCGAGGCGCGCCGCAACGGATGCGCGCCGTTCGGGCGAACGGCACCCGCCGGGTGTCAGCCCGCCACGAACGTACGGGCGGCCTTGTCGTGCCAGCACTGCCGCCACGGCCGGTCCACCAGGCACCACAGCACATTGACGACACCGATGGCGAACGCCCCGAGCAGCCCGTACACCAGCCAGCGGCGCAAAGCCGCCCCGAAGGACGGGGGTTCGTGCGACTCGATGTCCCTCACCTGGATCCCGCAGACCTTCTTGCCGAGGGTGCGGCCCCACTTCGCGGTCGGCAGCGCCTCGTAGAGGACACCGAAGACGAGCAGGGCGCCGAGCACGATCCCGAGATAGCCGGCGGTGGTGCCGTCGAGCAGCCATACGGTGACCGTCTCCCCGGACAGTCTGGCCGCGTCGACCTTGTCGTCGATGTGCTCGACCGCCCTGGTGAGCAGCGGTACGGCGACCGCACCGACGACCGCGCCGAGCATCGCCGAGTCGATGAGCCGCGCCGCCAGCCGCTTGCCGAGACCGGCCGGCCGGGCCGAGGCCTGGGCCTGGGCCATCCGCTGGAACGGATCACTGACAGGCGGTTTCCACGGCGTCACCGGCCGCTGCTGCTCGGCCTCGGCGGAGCGGGCGAGCTGGTGCACCTGCTGCGGCCAGGACGTGGCGCCGCCGCCGGGCCCGGACGAGAGCGGGGTCGCCGCGGCCGGCTCGGGCGCGGCGGCCTGCTGCGGCTGTGCGGGCTGCTGCGGCTGCACGGGCTGCGGCTGCGGCTGTACGGGCTGCGGCTGTGGCACGACGGGCTGGGGCTGCGGCACGACGGGCTGCGGAGCCACCGGCGCCTGGGCCTGGGCCGGCACCGAGGGCTGCGGCTGGGCGGGCTGGGGACGCGGCGGTGTGCCGGTGGCCGGCGAGGTGGCCCGGATGGACATCGTCCCGTCCGTACGGCTCGTACGGGCGGAGGCGCCGCCGCCCGGCTCCCGCATGCCCGGCAAGGCGCCGCCGCTCGGGTCCGCCTCCGCGGCCGGTCCGGCAGGCGCCGGGGTGGCGTCCGAACGGGGATCCTGCGCTGACGTGCCCCAGGAGACGCGGCTGTCCAGGTCGCCGCCGAATCCGGTCTGCCGCGCGGTGTCGGCCTGCCACGCGGAAGCCGGTTCCGGACGACTTCCGTGCAGGTCGTCGGGTTCGGACGCCGACGTGGACGCCTGCACCTGCTCCGGGTCCTCGTCGAGGAAGACCGGCCCGGTCTCGTCGTGCGCGGGGGCGGCGGGCCGGGGCGGCGTCGCGCTCGCGGCGCCCGCCGGTGCGGGGCGGCTCGTTCCGGGCACCCACGCGGCGCCGTTCCAGTACCGGACATAGCCGGGAATCGACGGATCGGGGTAGTACCCCTCACGGGCTGCGTTCTCGCCGTCACCAGGAGAAGCCACCAATGTCCCCACTCCGATCATCACCAACACAATTCAGGGAGGACACTAACGAAGAACCCGGCCTCGGCAGGAAAGAGACCGGGAGAATGCCCGCGTTCGAGCGACAGTCCGAAAATCCCGGCGCCCAGGTGCTATGGAGATTTCTGCCGGAAGTCGCGTCATGGCCGGCGGGTAAGCCGCTCCCTCCTTGTGCAGGCCCACTGACCAGGGAGAGGAACGCAGCTATGCACACCGTGGTGGAACGCGAGCTGGAGATCGAGCTGGTGCTGTCGCCCGAGCGCAGCATCTCCGTCCCGGCCCGGCTGGCCTATCGCACCGACGACCCGTACGCCGTACACATCACCTTCCACGTCGGCTCCAACTCCCCCGTCCACTGGACGTTCGCCCGCGAGCTGCTGGTCGAGGGGGTGTTCCGCCCGTGCGGGCACGGCGATGTCCGCATCTGGCCGACGAAGGTGGACGCGCGCAGCGTGCTCCGCATGGCGCTGAGCTCACCGGAGGGCGACGCGCTGCTCGAGGCGCCGGCGCTCGCGGTGTCGTCCTGGCTCGAGCGGACGCTGCGGGTGGTTCCACCGGGTACCGAGACCGGGGAGCTCCGCATCGACGACGGCCTGGCGGAGCTGCTTGCGCCGGCTCCCGGCGGGCGCGACGAGCTGTGGCTGAGCGACCCGTGGCCGTCCGACGAGTCCACCGAGGGGGAGGTGTGAGGCCGCGGGCCGGTGCGGCCGGTAGCACAGGCGCCCGAGGGCTCAGAAGAGTTTGCCGGGGTTGAGCAGTCCGAGCGGATCGAATGTCTGCTTGATGCCGCGCTGCAACTCGACGCTCACCGGACCCAGCTCCCGCGCCAGCCACTCCTTCTTCAGTACGCCCACGCCGTGCTCGCCGGTGATCGTGCCGCCCAGGCGCAGGCCCAGCGCCATGATCTCGTCGAAGGACTCACGGGCGCGTCGTGACTCGTCGGCATCCGCGGCGTCGAAACAGACGACGGGGTGGGTGTTGCCGTCACCCGCATGGGCGCACACGCCGATCGTGAGGTCGTACTTCTCGGCGATGGCGGCGGTGCCCTCGATCATCGCGCCGAGCCGGGAGCGGGGCACGCACACGTCGTCGATCATCGTGGCCGACTTGATGGTCTCCAGGGCGGTCAGGGACATCCGCCGTGCCTGGAGGAGGAGTTCGGACTCGGCGGCATCCTCGGCCGGCACGACCTGCGTGGCCCCCGCGGCCGTGCAGAGCTCGCCGACGGCGGCCAGGTCGGCGGCGGGGTCCGGAGTGTCGAAGGCCGCTAGCAGCAGTGCCTCGGTGGACTCGGGCAGGCCCATCTGCGCCATCTTGTTGACGGCCTGGATGGTCGTACGGTCCATCAGTTCGAGCAGGGACGGGACGTGGCCCAGCCTCATGATCTCGCAGACGGCCGCACAGGCGGCTGCCGCGGAGGGGAACTCGGCGGCGAGTGCGAGTTGCTGCGGAGGAGTGGGTTTGAGGGCCAGGACCGCACGGACCACGATGCCGAGGCTGCCCTCGGAGCCGACGAAGAGCCGGGTCAGGTCGTATCCGGCGACGCCCTTGGCGGTACGGCGGCCGGTGGTCAGCAGCCGGCCGTCGGCGAGCACGACGTCGAGTCCGAGGACGTACTCGGCGGTGACGCCGTACTTGACGCAGCACAGCCCGCCCGAGGCGGTGCCGATGTTCCCGCCGATCGTGCACATCTCCCAACTGGAGGGGTCGGGCGGGTAGTACAGGCCGTGCTCGGCGACCGCGCGGGAGAGGACGGCGTTGACGACACCCGGCTCGACGACCGCGATCCGGTCGACGGGGCTGATCTCCAGGATGCGGTCCATCTTGACCAGGGAGAGCAC
The DNA here is from genome assembly GCF_040682335.1 of Streptomyces sp. NPDC051219. Lineage (NCBI taxonomy): Bacteria > Bacillati > Actinomycetota > Actinomycetes > Kitasatosporales > Streptomycetaceae > Streptomyces > Streptomyces sp. NPDC051219. Next base: position 2,196 of record NZ_JBFBAS010000014.1, on the reverse strand, counting down.
GATGCAGCCGTCGGAGGCGTTGGCCGCGCCGGACAGGCCGGTACGGGCGCCCTGCGGGACGACCGGGACGCGCAGCTCGGTCGCGGTCCGCATGACGTGCTGGACCTGCTCGACCGTGCGCGGCATGACGACGACGGCCGGGGTCCCGGAAGCGCAGAAGCCGGCCATGTCGTTCGCGTACGAGGCCATTACGTCGGGGTCGGTGATGAGGGCTTCGTCCGGCAGGCCCGCGCGCAGGCGCGACTGAAGATCGTCCATGGTCCCAGCGTGGCACCGGAGAGCCATCGGTGTGAACCCGTCTGCGTTCCGGTTCGCCTGCACCCGTGTGCTCTTCGTATTGACGCACAGTGAGCACATCCGTGCGTTTCCTCCCGAGGAGTTCCGTCGTGGACGTGGAACAAGGCCAGCAGACTTCCCCCGGTCCCTCCCCCAGGTCCGGGCTCCGCACTTTCCATACCCGCCGGACGTTGATCGCCGCGGCGGCGGCGGCCGTCCTCATCGCGGGCGCGCTGCTGATCAGACCGGCGGAACGGGACGGCCCGCGGCCAGTGCAGCCCGGGGAGCGGGCCATGACCGCCGTGGGCGCAGGCTCTCCGGCGACCGTCGAAGACCTGACGGCGCTGATCAGCGACCGCGAGAAGTGGCTGCGCAAGTACCCGCGGGACGACAGGTCGTGGGCGGTCCTCGGGTCGGCGTATCTGGAGTGGGGCCGCCGGACGGCCGATTCGGCGTACTTTCCGCAGGCCGAGCAGGCGCTGAAGCGCTCGCTGAAGGAGAAGCCGAAGGAAAAGGGCAATTTCGAGGCCATGGTGGGCATGGGGGCGCTCGCCAACGCCCGGCACGACTTCGCGACGGCGAGGAAGTGGGGCGAGCTGGTCCGCGCCCAGGCGCCGGGGCGCTGGACGGCGTACCCGGTGCTCGTGGACGCGTACTCCGGCCTCGGTCAGTACAAAGCCGCCGAGAAGGCCGCGGGGAAGCTCGCCGCACTGCGACCGGGGACCGTGGCCTACACCAGCATGTCGAAGGTGTACCGCGACATGGGCTGGCGGGAGGACGCCGCCGCGGCTCTGGAGCGGGCGTCCGCGGCCGCTCGCACGCCCGCTGAGAAGGCGGACTGCCTGTACCGGCTGGGCGAGCTGTCCTGGGAACGCGGCGAGCCGGAGGAGGCTCTGCGTCACTTCGAGGGTGCGCTGCGCAGCGACGGCGAGCACCATCAGGCGCTCGGCGGCCGGGCCAGGACGCTCGCCGCGCTCGACCGCTCGGGCGAGGCGGTGAAGGACTACCGGACCGCGCTGAGACGGGCGCCGGTGCCCCGGTACGCGCTGGAGCTGGGCGAGCTGCTGGAGTCGCTGGGCCGTACGGAGGAGGCCAAGGTGCCGTACGACCTGCTGCAGGCCCAGATCGCCCGGGCCGCCGCCCACGGGGTCAACGGCAATCTGGTGCTCGGTCTGTTCGAGGCCGACCACGGCGATCCGGCGTCAGCGGTACGGCGCCTCTCTGTGGAGTGGACGCGGCACAAGAGCGTGCAGGTGGCCGACGCGGTGGGGTGGGCGCTGCACCGTACGGGGCAGAACGAACGGGCGCTCGTCTTCGCCAAGAAGGCGACCGACCTGGGTCTGCGGAGTGCGGACTTCGCGTACCACCGCGGCCAGATCGAGCGCGCGCTCGGCAGGCCCGGTCCGGCCCGGCGGCACCTGGAGGAGGCGCTGCGGACGAACCCGCAGTTCTCGCCGCTGAGGGCGCCGCTGGCCCGGGAGGCGCTGACCGCGTTGGGCGAACCACCGCCGGGCGGCCCGCCGCCTACGCGGCTGGGGGGCGCGCAGACGGGGGCGGGGCAGCCGTCCCGGTCACCGTCCCAGCAGCCGCAGCACCAGCAGTCCCGGCCTCCCCAGCGGTCGGGGCCGCAGGCGCAGCCGCCCGTGCAGGGACTCGGGCAAGGAGCCGTGCAGGGGCTCGGCCAAGGAGCCGTGCAGGGAGCCGGGCCGTCGAGCCTGCACTCCGCCCCGCCGGGCATGCCGGCAGGGCCGCAGCTGCCGTCGGCCGGGCAGCCGCCGGGCAACTGAGGACGCGGAGAGGCAGGCATGGCTGCGGCCCCACGATCAAGATCGTGGGGCCGCAGCCAAGGAAGCCAACGCCGGGGGGGCCGGCACCGGAGGGAGAAGGAGGTAGGAAAAGGAGGGGGTTGGCGGAGAAATT